>JBBQEG010000006.1:0-35682 GCA_038320495.1 Opitutales bacterium
CCCGCATTCACCGCAAACTGCACCACGTTTTTGCCCACTTGAAACGAATTCTGCCCGTTAAGGCTAATCGACATCGAGATGCTATTGTTGGCGTTGAAGGCATTCGTGAGATCCGCCACCCGACCACCCCAACCGGTTGAAAAAGGCTTGTCGGGCACACTGCTCTGCCACTCCACTTGCTGATCATTATGTGAGAAAAGCTGCGGCGGCAACGGGACCGAGCGAGCGCTATATTGTTGCTTCGTGGTCGGCACCACCAGGGTGCCCACATTGCCGATGATGCCCATCTTGCCTTCGTCGAAGAGCGCTTTGAGCCCGGTCGTGTTTGTGCCCGCGACATCGGCATTGAGGCTGGAGTGCAGCCCCCAGCTCCGCCCATCACTGCGTTTGGGTGTAATGCCAAGCAGTTGATCCTGTCGGAGCGCAATGGCGCCGCGCCCCGCCGCCGAAGCATAGGCCGTGTGGCCCGCCGCATCGAACGGCACGATCATATTATTCGCGTCGTTTCCACCTGCCAGAAACAAGCACACCAAAGCCTTGTAATCAGAAGGCAGCGCGCCCGCTCGGGCGGGCGGCAATGGACCGTTATCGGAATTTGCGACGGCGCCCAACACCCGCAGTTGCGCGAGCGTGGACAGCATGCCGGTCGCACCGACGGCGGCGCAGCAGGCACCGAGGAATTTGCGACGATTCGGGTCGAAGGGGAGATTCTTGGAATTCATGGCGCAGCTTTATTTTTGAATGGCACCCTGGGGAGAGGTTTGGACGAGATAGATCGCGGAGCGCACGCGCTCCGTTTCCGTCGCCGTGGACGTTGCCGGCATCGCGGTAATCGCCGCGACAATCCGGTCCGTGGCCGCTTTAGGCAGAGAACCGGAAGCGAGGACAAGATTAAGTGCATCAACCAACGATTGGGGCGTGAGTGCCAGGGGCAGCCAATCCGTCAGGGTCAAACCAATCGTCTGCTGCAGCATATCGGTCGCCGATCGGTTATTATAGATATAGGTGTAATAAAAGTTCGGCTGGGTCAGCGCCGTCGTATCCGACATGATTTGATACTCGGGAGCATACAGCCCCGCCGCCGCCACCGCTCCAGGCAGCACAAAATTCGGTTCGAAGAAATTAAATACGGTCTGCGCCCGGAGCGCCGCCTGGGCCAGTTGGCCTTCCGGATTCGAAATCAGATAACGGCCCCGATTCGAGGCCGCCCCAAACGCCCGGAAGAGTGTCGTGGCGCGCAGCAAGGGCTCCTTCAATTTGCCGAATGTCGCCGTCGTCGCCACCGCACTCGAACGCGCTTCGTAGTCCATTAAGATCGCGTTCACGACCGCGCCAAGATCGCCCCGGACACCCACGCCATTATCCGCAAACACCCGGGATACGCGATAGAGATAGCCGGGGCTGGGGTTGCTCGTGACCAAACGCTGTATGAGCTGGCGCGAAATAAAGGGCGCCGTGTTGGGATGTTCAAAGAGTGCGTCGAGGGTATCCTGCAGATCCTTCACTCCGCCCTGGGCCGCCGGCAGCACTTTGCCGGCGACAATGGTCTTGGGCGAGTCGTCATGAAACGCCGGCCACAACATCATGGGCGCAACATAGTTGGCGGGACTACCGCGAAAGAGATTAGCATTCGCCGTGGCATTTGCCGTCATATTGGCATAGCCCCAACCGGTGAAAACCTTGGCCAACTGCACGATGGTCTCCTGCGTATAGGTTGGAATCGGCTGCCCGTTCGGATCAAAACGCAGCGTGCCGTCCGGATTCAATTCATGCAGCCCGATCGTAAACAGCTGCATGACCTCCCGCGCATAATTTTCGTCCGGCGTTGTATTATTCGCCGCTTTGGCACTGCGCAACGAACTCAGATAAATCCCCATCATCGGGCTGAGCGTTACTTCTTCGAGCACGTCACGGAAATTACCAAACGCGCCGCGCACAAGAATATCGTAGTAACTGGCCGCTCCTTCCTGCCATTGATTGATGGTGCCATTCGCGTCTGAGATCACGAGGATTTGACTCAGGGCAAACGCGACCCGCTGCCGCAACTGATCATCCGCCGTGACCGCCGTTTTCCACCAGACCGCCTGACGATGCGCCCCGCCGGGCCGAGTGTTCACACCGTTAACGGCGCCCAGTCCCCCGGCGTTGACCTCCGCGAAATCAGCCATCACCGCCGGACGATGCAACGTCGCGGGCAATCCCATTTGCTCGAGAATCCAGCCTCGATAGCCTTTCGCCCGCAATGCGGAGATGCTGCTCAGGGTCGGCCCAAATGTCGCCTGCGTGAGGAACCGTGCCGCGTCCTGATCCACCACCGCTGCCTGACTGATCGCTGGCGGGGGAGGCGGCGGATTGAAGGCCGCGCTGCCGCTGCTGCGTACAAAGCCTCCGCCCAACTCTCCAGTCGGATAAATGGCGGTATCAATACTGACGGTCACCTTCCCCGCCTTAAGTGCGGCAATCAGGTCGGCCTTGCTATAGGTACCCACGGGCGCAAAATTCCAATAGGCATTGCTGACCTGCCCCGGCGGCAGATTAAAGACATAGTCACCATTGATCGAGAGATGTCCGACCACCTCCGGCGAGCTGAGGTTGGAAAAAGAGACATTCACAAAAGCGAACGTCTCGTCCGACGAAAGCTGCACCGTCGCGGTTCCGTAGGCCGTGGAGGTGACCGCCTCCGGCATCGCGCGGAGTGTCGATACATAGAGCGAACCCGAGTTGGCGAAGATCGTAACACTTGCCTGGTCGTTCACGCCCACGCCATACGCTGACTGCGGGGTGAGCGTGAGCGTCGCGATGCGATTGTTGTTATTCTCCGGGTTCGCGCGGGGCGCGAGCGAAAGCGTCGCCGTCGAGGCGCCAGCAGGAATCGAGATCGTTCCGGTCACCGGTGTATAGTCAGTGCCCGCCACCGCGGTTCCCTCGACACTATAGGCGACCGTAATCGGCGCAGTGACCGGGCCGACCCGGGTGAACGTGAATACGGCTGGTTTTAAGCTGGTGGTGTCGGTTGTTGCCACGGTCGCGGCGACACTGACCGTTGACAAAGTTTCAGGGGAAAGGTCGTACACTTCTACGAGGGCCGTGCCAGTGGCACCGGCCACACCGTTGACCTGAATCACGTAATTTCCCGGCACGAGATCGACCAACAAGGCCGAGTCTCGACTGCCACTCGCGAACGGAAACGCCCCCGCCTGCGCAAACGCGGCTGTCAGCACCGGCGCACCGGCTGTTTCCCAATTGTCGTTCGTGCCACCGGCAATTTGCACGCCGTCACGTAGAATTGCGACCGCCGGGTCGCTCAATGCTCCCCCCACTCCGAGGCTCGTCAGCGCCGGGCCTGCGGCCCGCACGAGCACGCGCCGCGCTCCACCGCCGGAGGCCACCACAAGGCCCGAGAAGAAGGTGCTGGACCCATTTCCCACCAATGCGCGCGTCGATAGATTTAACAATCGGGCCGAGCCGCTGATATCATAAATCTCCAGAATCGCGATACCGGTGCCATTATTCACGCCACTCACCTGGGCTGTATAGGACCCCGGCGACAAGGTCGCGACGAGACTCGCATCGCGGCTATTGGCGAGTAGCGGAAAGGCTCCGGCGGCGGCCATCGTCGCCGCATCACTCGCGACCCAATTATCATTCGCGAGCACCAGCACCCCGTTATTATTAAAGAGTCGAACCTGCGGATCGGCCAGCGTACCCGGAAGATTAAACGGTGCTGCCGCCAGACGCGGCCCGACCGCCCGAATCAGAACCCGCTTCGGTGCGCCCTCCTGCACAACGAAGCCAGTGATCATGATATTCGATCCGGTGCCAACCTGTGCGCGAGTCGAAAGATTTCCCAGACGCTGATCATATTGGGCAGCGCCAGAGAACGGCACTATAAATACGGCCCAAGCGAACGCAGCCACTACAAAACGGGTTGGAGTTTTCATCGGGTAAGCGAGAAGCGGAAACTAAAAAAGCCCCTAAGGGCACCGCTATAGTTTCACTCCTCCTTCCCTAAGTCGAGATCGGAGAGGCAAATACCCGGTAAAACCAGGGTGGGTAGTAACACTCACAGTCGCTCAGCAGACTCCCTCCCACGAGGTGGGCTCCGGCCGGCCGATCGACCAAGACCACCCGGCGGGCAGTGAGCACGCCCCTCTCGACGCCGAGCCAAACCACCCTCTGAAATCGGCATTTCAACCAACCCGGCCGCCGCACCTCTAATGCGCCACCAACACCGCTGCTCCGAATGGCTGCCCGATCGCGCCGAGCAACCCGCCATACCAGCTCACGTTGATATCAAAGGGTTTCCCTCCCTTGATGCGCGAAAACTCGATTGCTCGCAAAACGTCGCTCTGCTCCTCGTCCTGCCCGACGACACCGCTTTCATGACGCAAAGCGCAGTCCACCGCGTGATCCACACAGCGCTGAATCAACTCCAGATCCGCCGCGTTGGCCGGCGCCGCGCGGGAGAAATAACCGCTCTTTTGCACCAGCACTTTTTCCGCTCCGATCATACTGGCAAATTGCTCCCCAAACCACTTCCCGGGATTCACCGCGTCCAGTTTGATGTGCCCAAATGCATCGCGCGGCACGTCCTGCCCCCGTGCGGTCATCTCCGCTACAATCGCCTCAATGCCCGCGCCTTCGCTGATAAACAGGTTCACGTTTCCAACGCGGTCCATCACCGCTTTCAACCGGGCGGCCTCGGCCATCACATCCAACGCCTGTTCCGGAATATACACCCCATGTACCTCGCGCCGATCGCGGGTCAGCCCCAATCCCGGCACGAAGGTCGCTGCGTCCAGGCGTTTGCGATACGCCTCTGCGGTCGCGGCCGTGAGCCAGCCGCAGTTACGCCCCATCACCTCGTGAATGATCAACATGCGGGGATTCGCTCCCGACTCCGCCACGACGCGCTCGAAAAACGAAGCTCCTTCCTCCGCCGCGGTCCAGGCACCCAGACTCTGCCGGATCGGAATGACATCATTGTCGATCGTCTTGGGGAGACCGATGACGGTGAGCTGATAGTTATTCGTCGCCAGAAACGCCGCGAGATCGGCGGCCGTCGTGTTGGTGTCGTCGCCGCCCACGGTATGGAGAACCTCAACCCCATCACTGATCAGCCGCTCGGCCGCCACGTGGAGCGGGTTCTGGCCCTCGCGCACCAGACCGCGCTTCACGCAGTCCATCACGTTGGTGAGTTTCACGCGGCTGTTGCCGATCGGGCTGCCACCGTAACGCTTGAGCACGCCGGCCGCGGCCCGTTCCGCCGGACCCACCGCAAGGTGATCACCGAGCAGGAGCCCCTTGTAGCCATCGCGGTAACAGATTAGCTCCACGTTGGGAGCAACCGCGGTATAGCGCTCGATTAGACCGGCCACGGCCGCGCTGAGACAGGGGGCCAGACCACCGGCGGTGAGAATCGCGACTTTTTTCGGAGGCATAAGACAGCCAGCACAGCGGGTAATCCACCGGGCGCGCAAGCCCGCAGCGCAGGCGCAGATGAGATCTATCCGAGGATGCGATTGGCTCTCCCCCGGTCGCTCCACCCTTTCACCTCAACACGCAGATACCGATCGCGCCTCGTAGCCAACCAGGAGATTGGTCACCGGGTCGCGCTCAACCACTGCGGTGTAATTTTTCATGCGTGAGGTTCGCCGCTGAAATCGATGGACGCAAGGCGGGACAATTGCCCGCTAAGAACGCGTTGCGACGAGTTCAGCGTTGGCATCGTGTTGTTTCACCCATGCAGCCAGCTCAGCCAGTGAAAGTGCGGTGAACCAAAAAGCGGCGGGTCCATAGGCAATGGCACCCTTCCGCAAATCCTCACTTTCAGCTGGTGCCCCCGTCCGGACTTGAACCGGAATACGCGGTTTAGGAAACCGCTGCTCTATCCAGTTGAGCTACGGGGACTGCCGACTGAAGAGCCTTTCAGAATCCAACGGGGTAAAACAGGCCAAAATTTCAACAGGTTCCGCGGGGCTCACCATGAATCGCTCGAACGCCAGCGTTTTATCCTGCGGATCGGCTAGGCGAAGTTGATGTTCCGGGCAAGACCCTGCTCACGGGCTTTCTCCACGAGGCGAACCAATACAGCGCGTTCGGCCGTGCGACTCTTGCGGCGGAACAACATGATCAGGCCGTGATGCGGCTGAGCCTGAGCCAGCGCGACAAAATCGTCGCGATTGCACGTGACCATGATCAACCCGTGCGCGGCGGCATAAGCCAAACTTCCCGGTCTGGCGTCGTGCCGGGCAAAACCTCGCGCAACAACACGACGCCATGCCCCATCTGCCGGAGCACGTGCCCGAGGTCGTCGGCATATCATGATCGAAGAGGAACTTCACGATCCGCCGGGCGCGAGTTGCTGGGCCACCAGCAGATCGATTTCCCCGCGATGATCCTCGTAATACGCCAGGCACTCGTAAACTTGCGCACGCGTCAGACTCGGGAAGCAACGTGCAATCAACGTGTCGATGGTCTCGCCGTTTTGCAGGAACCCGATCACGTCATGGACGCCGATGCGGGTGCCTTCGACGATGGTGCGCCCGGAGCGAACGCACTGTGTCGTTATTCTTACCGCTTAGGCGGTAAAATTCATCGATACTGTGTCATTCAAGCTTGAATCATGGGGTTTCGCGGCTAATTACCGCTATAGCAGTAATGATCCATTTGGCCGAATTGATTCGCAGCCACCGGCGTAAAGCCGGTTTAACCCAAGCCCAATTGGCCATACTCGCCGGCGTGGGCAAGACGGTCGTTTGGGATTTAGAGCACGGCAAGGAGTCAGTCCAGTGGGACACGCTTCAAAAAATTCTTCGCATCCTGAACGTCACCGTCGCATGGAAGAGCCCTCTGCTGGAACGCGCGGCAGCAGCAGCAGCATCGCCTTCTCCGGCGACATCGTTATCACGACCCTCGTCGTCATTGCCGTCATTATTGTCGACGTCATCGGCATCATTATCGATGCCGCCGTCCCTTTCGCCGAAACGGAAGCGGTCATCATGAAGCTGGCTCGCATTTATCAACAGAATAAGTTCGCCGGTCTACTCGAAGCCCGGGATGACGGCACGTATCGCTTCACTTATGACGACGCGTTTCGCGGCGAGCCGGTCTCTCTCACAATGCCGACTCGCCAGCGGGTGTGGGAGTTTCCGCGTTTCCCCGCGCCGTTTGAGGGCCTGCTTCCCGAGGGTTTCCAACTCGATGCGCTGCTGCGGATCCGTAAGCTGGATCGCAACGATCTGTTTAGCCAACTGCTCGCCGTCGGAAAGGACGTCGTTGGCTCCCTGCGGATCGACGCCGCCCCATGAGGTGTCTGATCACGAATGAGCCCTGGGAAGGTCCGGGGCCGTATTCGCCGGCTGGTTTGCGCCTCCTTGATCGCCGGTTGCAAGCGCTGGCGCCGCTGCCCTTCACCCGGGAACAACTGCTGGAAGAAGCGGCCGCACGCGCAGTGAAGATGTCGGTTCAAGGCATGCAGCCCAAAATCAGCACGGTGCTGCGCGTGACTGAAGGCCGGATGAAGATCGTCGATCACGACGGACGGTATATTGTGAAACCGCCCCATGTAATCTACCCGGAGCTGCCGGAAAACGAAGCGCTCACCATGTCGCTCGCCGCCACCTTGGGCATTGAGATCCCCGTGCACGGGCTACTGCTGAACAGCGACCGAACCCATTCGTATTTTATCCGCCGTTTCGATCGCGCGGGCGGAAGCAAACACCCGGTCGAAGATTTCGCGCAACTGAGCGGCGCAAGCCGCGACACAAAGTATGATTCGAGCACGGAGCGGCTTATAGAAATCATCGACCGTTACTGTACCTTTCCCGCCTTGGAGCGGATGAAATTCCTCGACCGGCTGCTCTGCGCTACCTGACGGGCAACGAGGATATGCATCTCAAAAACTGGTCGCTCATCACGCGCGACGACAAAGTGGAGCTAGCACCCGCCTACGACTTGTTGAATACCACTATCCCCAACCCCCGCAGTCGCGAGGAACTAGCGCTGCCGCTCCGTGGTAACAAATCCAATCTCCGTGCGAATGATTTTTGGCGTTATCTCTCTGGCGAGCGGCTTGGCCTCAGCACAGCGCTAATTGAGCAAACGAAGATACGATTTACCGAAGCCTGTGCCGGATGGCCGGCTCGGATCGAATCCAGCTTTCTCTCCGCAGAGATGAAGACACGCTACCTCACTTTAGTCGAGGACCGTCGTCAGCTCCTCAGTTTGTGAAAGACGCGCGCAGCGGTCCACCAACGGTGCCTCTTCGGTTTCGGCGTCGCCAATATACTAGGCAGTTAGTATGGTCACTTCGCTGCATGATCTAGGCGAAGGACTCGTCGCTGGGGTCTACCATCGACCGCCGCCTTGGCGCGAATCGGGCAGGCGCTCGCCGAACTGCCCGATCCGTGCGACAAAATGCTCAAAGGCTGACAATTCGCGCTGGCAACCCACGCACCGGGACTACCGGGACCCCGGCGCTGGACAAAATCCTTCCGCACCGTCTTTCGGCGCATGGGCTGCGCCGGAAAGGGCGAGGGGTTTTCCGAAAACAACTCACCCCGCACTGGCGCTCCATGCTCTTGCTCCTGGTCGTCGCACGCCTGCTCCCTATATCCGTCAGCAGCGATCTCAGCCTGTTCAACCTATTTCCTGAGAGGATCCGTCACGCTCCCGTCCTCAGCGCCGCAACCCCCGACAAGAACGAGTCGGGGAAATTCTTTGCCCAAACCGAACAAAACGCGTCGTCGACCCCTCGCCCTCTCGTCTCGGCCAACCTTCGCGCCCCAGCCCGTGACCAATCCGACTCTATATATTCCCGCTGGCACCTGCTCCTTTTTTTCATCTGGCTGGCAGGTGTAATCATCGCGACCGCATCCGAGCTCGTTCAATCTGCCCGGTTCGCCCGTACCCTCGTCCCGCTGCAACCCGTCACTTCCGAACCCATCCACGAGCTCCTCCTCGATTGCTGCAGGACCATGGGAGTACGGCGGCCACCTCTTCTCCGCGAAACCCGTGCGCTGCAAACTCCCGCACTCTACGGATTCTTGCGTCCGACGCTGCTGCTGCCCGAGGGATTCACCCGTACTTTCTCCCGGAGCGAGCTGCGTTTCGTACTCCTTCATGAGCTGGCGCACCTCCGACGCCTCGACCTCCCCCTAAATGGATTGATGACACTATTGCAGATCATCCATTGGTTTAATCCGCTGGTGTGGCTCGCCTTTGCCCGCTGGCGTCTCGACCGCGAAATGGCCTGCGACGCCGCAGCAATCACCGCTAGCGGAGCTCAAAGTGCCCATGCTTACGGAGGAACCCTGCTTCACCTCCTCGAGCGTTGTTCCACTCCTGCTTATAGTCACCAAAGCCTTCTCCAGATCGCCGGCCGAAAAACTGAAATACAACAACGCCTGACTATGATCTGCGCCACGCGCCGCCTGTACTTCGTTTAGCCGGCATCCCCGTGCTTCCTTGTTGAATGGCGACACGTCTTGATTCCGGCTGTACATTATCATTCTCCCTCTTAGCCTTATCCTCATGTCGTCCTTCGTCCGGAAGGTAGCGTCACGGGTGGGATGGTACAGAACGCCCAGCCTTCTTCTTGCGCTCACGGCCATCGCGTGGAGTGCTCCCCAAGCGACATTTACCCTGCCCCTGAAGGGCGATGGAGAAACTCTCGTCGCTGCCGCACCGTCCGCCCGTTCGTTTCAATGCGACGATCCCGCCTTGCTCGCCTGGATCACCACGACCGTGCTGCCGCGACTTCTCGCGGACTGGATTGATATAGAACCCGAGACGGTGATGGATGCGGACGGCATCCTCAAAACCGGACTACCCGAAGTCACGCCTTTGCCCACCGGATTTGTGAGCGTCACCTCCGCCCTCGACTCGGCCAACTCCGGTTCCGACCGCGCCGTCTTCAAGCTGACCTTCACTCCAAGAAACGATCGCGCCGAACTCGACCTCGTGATTGAATGCTCCTGGGTTCCCCCCGGCGCAGCCTGGCGCGTGACGCTTGGAGAACTGCGTGAGCTTGTGCTGGCCTCGCCCCCGGGCGAACGGCTGGCGCTTTCCGAGGACGACCTGGAACGAGCCTCTCGGCTGTCGGCAATGTCCGCCTACTTCGTTCATGTCGCGGGTGCAGAAGCCGAAATTGTCGCTACGGCCCCGTCTGCACCGATTCCACCCCGATTGGCGGTGGCCGCCATTGCCACCGCCGCCGAGATTGAGCGTCAGGACTTGCTCGCCACATGGTCAGCCGCGGGGCGACTTCCCGCACGCGCCCTGAACGGTTTGCGGAGCGCACTGCAGCGGCAGTTTGGCACCGCCGTACACCAGCCACTCACACCCAGGTTCGAACTCAAACCCGAGACGCTGAATGCGACCGCCTTTCGTTTGAAGCTCCTGAAATTCGATCCCATCACGCGTCAGTTTGTCCGCCTTGGACTGTGGGTCGGGCACGACGGCGATACCGTCCCGGAAGAACGCCTGCAACAGTTGCGTGCCCGTGGCTGGCAGACCGACACGCTCCAGCAGCATTTTTCCAGGATTGAAACTGACTATAGCTCCGCGCTGGAACGCGAGGAAACATACAGGCTCGTTCCGCCCGCGTATATCACCGAAGCCGAAGCGGTGGCTCGCGCCGGCTTTGTGGGAAAGTTGAACCGGGTGCGGCCTCCCGCGCCGTTTATCGTGGAAACGCTGGCCAGCGCGCCCGACGCCGCGTCGGCTTCGGATCCGGAATCAGCGTCGGCCTCTGCCACGCCCGCGAGAGAACGCGCCCTGGTCTTTGCCGTCACCTACCAGCCCCGGCTCGATGAAGCCGTGGCCGACCTCAAGATCACTCCGGAAGAGGGCATCGTGGGAGGCGCGTCATTCTCGTCGCGCAATCTCACCGCGGGACTCGATGACGCCTTTTACGTTGGCTTCGATGCCGGCGAAAACCTCCAGGACGCAACGCTCTCCTATAACACCGCCACCAGGAAAACCGCGCGCGATCACCTCTGGCAGGTGAACGGCACGGCTGGCTGGACGCGCGACGATGAACAGCGTTTCGGCCAGGCGACGACGTACGCCAGCGGCGAGAAAACCGACGTCAACGTTGACCTTGATTTCTGGATACACGACCGCGCCATGCCAGCGACCGGCACGACGCCCGGGCTGCGCCGCTGGCTCAAGGTAACGCCCAATGTCGGCTGGACGCGCCAATCGCTGACGGCCGCCGAGCCCTTGTTTATCCGCGATCCCAACTACCGCGGGCTACGCGCGGGACTCTCGCTCGATGCCGGTTGGCGCGAAGATCGTCCGGCGCCCAAGCACTCTGGCGTGCACGCCTCCCGCCGTTCGGCGCGGCTCAAGGTGGAGACATTACATACCTGGCGAGAGGCGGGGCCCGACTTCACGATTGCGCGCATCCGCAGTGAAGCGCAGTGGCAGTTCGGTCCCGGCGGCGAGCGCCGTCATTATCTCGGCTTCGCGCTGCAGGCCGGCACCGCGTCACGCGAGACTCCGATCGGCGCCCAGTGGCGATTGGGTGGTGAGGAATGGCTGCGCGGATTGGAGGAGGGCGAACTTATCGGTCGTCACGTCCAGGCGGCGCGACTCGAAGCCGGTGTAGATCCCTTTGCCCTGCTCGGTGGGACAAGAGCCGCCGCCAGCAACTCCGCCAACGCGAGCGCGGCTTCTGCCTCCACCACGGTCGCACCGGAGAAAAAAGCCCCGACGATCGCCGATACCCCGATCCTGCTCGTGGGCTCGATCGAGAGCGGGCGCGTTTCAGGCCAGGAGTCGCTGATCGCCAACGCCGCGCCTTCCACGGCGAGTTCCTTCGGCCTCGGTCTGCAATTTCTAAGCGCCGGGAGCGGCAAAAGCCCAATGCCTTTCGAGCTGAACCTCGGCTACGCATGGTCGCCGCAGGGCCAACGCGAAAACGGCCGCGTCTATGCCTCCGTGCAATTTCTCTTTCCGATCCGCAACTCCACTCAACCGCCATGAATAAACTCGTATTCACGTATAATAATCAAGAGCTCGCGCTGACGTCCGACGGACACGCTGTATACACTACGCCGCCAACCGACGCCAAACCAGGCCGCTGGAAGACTGAGCTCGGCAGCAACCGGATCGAAGTCACGTTGCCGGGACTCGGCTCAGTTAATGTCGAAGTCGACTATACCTTCAACGCCAGGAACCAGCTGCAGCTCGCCATTCCCGCGCAGGATCGCGTCCTGGATGCGGCCGGCCCTGAACCGTTTGCCGGCCGGATCCACGTCGATGATCCGCAGGATCTCACCTATGTATGCGTGGATGACGACGGGATGGATCGGGATTTCAAGATTACCGCCTATGGTGCATTCCACTTCGATAGTAAAACCGACCGACTTCTTTTCACACCCACCGGCGAAGAGAGCGCCACGGAGATTCGGGGACTCGTGCGGAATCGCAATAATGTCGTCGCCGATATATCCACGCGCCCGAGTCTCACGGTTCATGATTTACTCCAGTTCAAAGCCGCCACCGCCAACACCCTTGCGGGCAAGCCCATGGTCCTCGATGCCATCATCGAGTTCGTCGGCAAATGGGACCTCTACGACGGAAAACTCGCGTTCGTGGCGGAGTACGATTCGACCGGTGCCAAGCCGTCGACCTTCGTCGCTTTCGGCGGATCGATCAAGGGCGTCGACGCCAGTCTTGTTTATTCCGACGGACCCGACGGCAAGATTCTTTTCAATATAGCCGGCAAATTCCAGTTCAACCAAACGACCGGTCAATGGGACGCGGCTCTCGGTTACGCCAATAACACGCTCAGCGGCTCGCTCTCGCTCAACGCCAGCAGCAAAATCGGCGTGAATGGCAAGCTCGACCTCGCGGGCAAGATCACCCTCAAACAGAAAGGCGGCGGCAAGATGGCCATCGATCTCAAGCTCGCTGCGCGCTACGAAGCCAACGGCACCCGCATCGATTCTTGGGTGGAATATCAGGGCGGCGTCTTTGAGCTCATGCTCGCGGGCAAAGTTAATATAGGCGCCGCCGGCGACGTTGACTTTCAAGTGAACTATGCGCCCAACAAACCCAACGAGAAACTCACCCTGAAACTCGGAAACTGGAACACCGACTCGAAACTTAAAGTCACGCTCAACGCGATTCTGAGCAAGAAGGGCCTGACCGTCTCCACCTCCAGCTCGTTCCGCGTCCGCTGGGAAGACGGCTTCATGGTGCCAGCATAACCGGCGTGACGGCCGACGGTTCGCGGACTTTCCCGATTTCGGAAAAAATGCCGATGACAAGCAAATGGAAAAAGAGTCGGCTCAATCCTTCCGCGGATTCACCTCGAAACCTGGCTCAAATTTATCATGACAACGTTTCCCCGTCCTGCTCCCGCTTCCCGTCGCGCTGTCGTCCGCTGCTTATGGGTCGCTTGTATTATCGGCCCGAGCATCACGGGCATCCCTCTCTTTGCGGCTCAATCAGACTCCGCCCAACCGACCGAAAACGGGCGACGCTGGCTCGCCGGAGATCATCACATTCACAGTCGCTATAGTGTGGGTCTGGACCGATCGACGGAGCCGCCCACACCGATCATTTCCGGACCCGACGGCGAGCCCTACCCGATTGCGATGAACGCGTTGATGGCGAAACACCATGGACTTTCCTGGATGGTATCTACGGATCATGGCGGCCCGAACCATTCCAAAATCAATTTGGAAAAAGCATACCCAGAGCTGGTCCACTCCCGAAACGTCGTTCCGGAAGTCATCCAATTTTACGGCATGGAGCTGAACCCACCAGCGGCGGATCATGCCAGCCTGATCGTGCCCCATTCCGATCATGAGCATAAAATGCTGTTCGAGATCGAATCCGGCTATGACAAAGCGGAGGTCTATCCGCGCGACCCCAAGCGCGACACCGAAGAGAAGATGATTGAGGCCTTGACGTTCATGGGCGGGTTATCCCCCACGCCCGTCGTGATTGCGAATCATCCGTCCCGTTCGGCCGGCGGGCTCGGGGTTTACGGCCAGGATCGACCCGACGAATTGCGCAATTGGAATGACGCCGCTCCGAATGTCGCCGTCGGCATGGAAGGATCGCCTGGCCATCAGGCCAATGCGATCAATCCAGACGGCTCCATCGATCCGACCGGCGCACGCGGCGGCTATCGTTTTCACCCCACGATGGGAGGCTTTGATCAGATGACCGCGCGCCTCGGCGGATTCTGGGACTCGATGCTGGGCGAGGGTCGTCGGTGGTGGGTGACCGCCAATTCCGACTCGCATAAGAACTGGCGCGAGGAGGGCAGTGATTTCTGGCCAGGCGAGTACTCAAAGACCTATGTCTTCGCCGAGAAAACCCATGATGACATCCTCCATGGCATCCGCCACGGCCGCATTTTCGTCACAACGGGAGATCTCATTTCCGAGCTGCATGTCACCGCCTCATCGAACGGAGCCGAAGCATCGATCGGCGGCACGCTCGGCCTCGCCGGTCGAAAAGATGTGACGGTTACGATTCGCCTCCGTGATCCCGCGGGCACCAACCACCGCGGCGAGAACCAGCAGGTGGCGCGGGTGGACTTGATTGTTGGCGACATCATCGGCCCCGTGGCGGACCGTACGCAAGACACCCATCCGAGCACACGAGTCGTCAAGCGGTTCACATCGGAGGACTGGACGAAGGCAGGCGAGCACCTGACGATGACGTATACGCTGCAAAACATTCATCACAGTAGCTATGTACGCGTGCGCGGCACGAATTCCAGTGAACTCGAACCCACGCCCGACCCCAAAGGCGAGGATCCCTGGTCCGATCTCTGGTTTTACGCCAACCCGATCTTTATCGAACTCAAATAGAACTCAGCCCTCCACGATTGCAGTCTAATGCTACAGCCCGCCAAAATTCAGAGGGGTCGCTGCCTATAGTAATAGGCACTAAGTATAAATCCCGCGAATCCTGATTTAGGGCCTCGAAAAAGGATCCGGCCTCACTTTATATTTATGTCAGTGAGTGCGGAAAATGCTCCCCTGGCGCGACCATTTGCGTCCGCCTGAAACATCAGCCACGTTTTGGTTCATGGCTGAAACCAATCCTCCCATTGCCACCGGCACGCGCATTGGACACGTCCATCTCAAGGTCGCGGAGCTCGAACGAGCGCTCGCTTTCTATCAGGGCGTCCTGGGCTTTGAAATCACGCAGCGCTTTGGAAAGCAGGCGGTCTTTCTGTCTGCAGGCGGTTACCATCATCATATTGGTCTCAACACCTGGGAAAGCCGCGGCGGCTCGCCTCCGCCTCCCGGCAGCGCCGGCCTATATCATGTTGCGATTCTCTACCCCACCCGGGCGGATCTCGCGGACGCTTTGCGACGGGTACAGGCTGCGGGGATCCCACTTGATGGCGCCGCGGACCACGGAGTGAGTGAAGCGCTTTACTTGCGCGACCCCGATCAGAACGGCGTCGAATTGTATTGGGACCGGCCGGAAAACGCCTGGCCCCGTACCGACGAGGGCGAGCTGGCCATGGTGAGTCTGCCCCTGAATCTCGCCTCGCTCCGGGCGGAGTTGGAGCGGGACCAACGGTGATTCGCGCCGTCATCACTGCCGTCTTCAAGACGGCGATGACGCCGGGCCAATCGCTTCACCTTACCTGCGCTCAGCCTCGGCGATTTCGGCGAACGAAGGGGCCCGCCAGAGATGCAGCCGGCCCTGCGTCGCTTTCGCGATGCCAAAATCGATAGCTTTCATCACGTGCGCTCGGTGAGTCGTCCGGGCCGCGCGGCGACACGACGGTCAGTCAGCCGCCGCGGTACGGGTCTTCGCGGCGGCCTTCTGCCGGACCGCGGCCGTGCGAATGGCTTGCGCATTCGTCAACGTCACGGTTGCAACCCGGTCACTCTTGAAGGCGACGAGCAGGGTGTCGTAACGTTCCGCTCCGAACACGTTGCTCGCGCGGAAGCCGGTGAACGCCCAGAGGTCCCGATGCGCCATTACCTGCGGTTCACCGAGTTGATCGATGACCGTTCCCCGATTCATTCCCACACTCACGCGAACCCGCGAAGTGAGATAGTCGAGCGTTTCAGCATTGAGCGTGAAGATGTCATTCGCCAGGCGGGAAATCGTGGTTTCAGCGGCGAACGTAGGCGTCACAGAGGCTACGGCGAGAGAGGCGAGGAGGAGATATTTTTTCATGTTCACCCCTCAACGCGAAATTCCACGCGCGAAAGGTCCACGCGCAGGAAAAATTGCTATCCAACACAAGATTCAGGTGTTCGCCGCCGCCCCTCTGAGCACTGCCGAATCAGGTAATCGGTCCGCCGAAAGCATAAACCGGCGGTTACCCGATGGCTGCGGCGCCCGTTGCGCCATAGTTCATCCACCCACTCCAGCGGCCGAAAACCCAGACCTGACAACCTAGGATTCATCCTGAAAACCAGCACCCGGCCGAACGCTCATGGAGCATTCAGCCGCAACCGTTTACTATCCCGCGAGCCAGCTCGATGGAGGGATGTGCCGGAAAACGTTACATCCGGCAAGTGTATGCTCGGGACCAATCTCGGATCGCGCAACGCTCCTTCGGGCAGCCGAATGGAGTCCCGCATCACCCAATGGGAGAAATCCCTATAGCATACCCTTTCGTTTCGATCTATAGTCAACCATCCGATCGTTTGAGCCAACCACCGAAAGCGGTCCTTCGGCACGGTTGTTCGGATGTTCCCATTCCGTACGATAATGTTTACCCGGAAATCCGGCTTCTACTGGAACTAGAGAGGTAACATTTGTCGAAACGTGCAATCTGCCCGTCGGATAAGCTTACAGCATTTCGGACTTCAAAATAACTTCAGTCGGGAGTTATACACCTATCGATTTTTCTTCATGCTCTATCGCAGCGGCTTACCTAAGCGAAAATCAATTTCTACGCCTCAGGCGTGGCATATGCTTCTGGCCATCACGTATGCGTAAACACCCTACTCTCGCGTTACTGGTGCTGATTGCCACACTCGCCGTTCCCTTTAGCGCCCGCGCCCAAGTATCGATCGATCTCATCGAGGGCGCAGATAACCCGACAATTTTGCTGCCCGCCGCCCTTCGTGCCCCCGCCAGTGGGATCACGATTGATGATACTACGGTAACATTCGTGGGTCGCGTCGGCACCGTGGGCGTCGCCTTCACCGCACAATCCGCCACGTACTCCAACTTTGTCCTGGCCCCGGCAACAGGGTCCACTCCGACGCTGGTCTTGCCCGCGGGCATTCTGCTCACGACCGGCTCGGCCCAGTTGCCCACCACGAATACCAGTAACGAGACTTCAATCAGCACCGGCACGGGAGGAAACACCCTATTGTCGACGCTGGCGGGAGTCGATACCTTCGACGCAAGCATCCTCACGTTCAACTTCACCACCAATCCCGGTGCCACGTCGGTGTCCGCTCAATTTGTTTTTGGGACCGAAGAGTTTCCCACCCAGCTGGTGACGGATATCTTCGGCTTCTTTGTCGACGGCGTAAACTATGCCCGATTCCCAGGCGGCGAGCTGATTTCAAACACCCCCGGAAATCCCACCAACTTCATCAGCAACCCGGTTGGGTCCGGCCTATATATGATTGAGTACAACGGATTGACCCCCGTGTTCACCGTCGTCGGCCTTTTGAATCCCGCGCTCACGGTTCACACCCTGACGATCGGAATCGCCGATACCTTTGATACCCTTTTCGACAGCGGAGTTTTTATTGGCGGACTCGCCGCGGGGACCGCCACGAATGGGGGCGGCATTGATCCCGGCGTCCCCGGTGTACCCGACACCGGCTCCACCTTGGGAATGCTTACCCTTGCCGCACTCGGATTGGGTGCCCTTCAAAGGAAACGCTCCCGCTCCGCCTCCGCAGACACCCGGTAAGACCGGCGGGCGCTTCCGCCGATCGATTACGTCGACGCGTCGATTCTGTCGTCGAGTCACGCCCGGATATAAACAACTCCGGGCTTAGCCCGGAACGCGGCGGATGGAGGCCCCCTCGTTCCAGCTCCCCTGCACCAGTTCTACCTTCGGAGATTCCGGCAGTCCAAAGTCGCGCAGGAGCAGCCGGCCGAGCAGCATCTCCGTGGCGACCGCCCCCTGCAGTCCCGGATCCTGGCAAATGCCTGCAAACCGCGCGCGGTCAGGATTCTTGTCCAAAAGCGCCACGCCCAGATCTCGCGGCACCGCAATGCGCTTGCGCCCGAGCCACGCCATCAGCTGCGCGACGTAGGTTTCATATTGGTGCAGCACGATCACGTCCGGTCGATGCTGGGTGTACCAAATATCGATTTCCGGTTCATTCCACTGCTCTGCACGAAGGACCGGTACCGCGGGCGGACTGAAGCGACGCTCCTGATGGCTGAGAAATGTCGCCGAGTAGAGATGATCCGTCCGCCGGTCTCCCGAGTTCAGAATCACCAGCCCCGGGCGAGTATAGCCCCGTCGCAGCAGTTCGTCGAAGAGCATCCGGCCGTCGGCCGCAAAGTTACTCATCACCCGGTGCAGTCGATCTGGAATACTCGCAGCATAGGTAACAATCGTGAATATCATCAACTCCGGTGGAAAATGTTCTTCCGGATCAAGGCTCCCCAAGCAGAGCAGACCACGGATACCGCGCGCTTCAATAATCGAACGCAGCCGGGCCGCATTTAGCCCGGGCCGCTTCACCCAAAGCGCCTCCATTTTATAGCCATGGGACTCGGCTCGCTGCCGCGCGCTTTCATAGACCAATCCCAGATGTGAATACAGCGGACGCTCGATCCACGGTCGCTCCTCGGGAAAGAGCGAAACGATACCAATCGAGGCGCGATAGACCGGCGCCCCCGATCGCCGTACTTCACTCATCAGGGCCGCCAATTTCGCATTCGGTACATGGCCGCTCGCTTTCGCCGCGCGCAGCACTTGCTCCCTGAGTCCCACGGATACCCGCGGGCTGTTTTGCAAAGCCAGCGAAACGGCCGTTGGCGACACTCCCAACTCTCGAGCGAGCGAACGGATACTCATGACGTTGACGTAAACCAAAGCACGGTTTGCGCGTCTTTCGCCATCCCAAAAGCTGCCGAAGTCTGCAACTTACCCCGTTTGGACTTAACTCGGCCCCGCCGGCCTGCGCGGCCGCCGTGCTCTTTCTCGATTTCCGACCATGAAAACACCCCGCCTAATCCTTGTCACCGCCTTACTGGCCGTGACTCCCCTCGCCCGCGCCCAGCAGGCTCCCGCCGCACCGCGGCCGACTACGCCAGACGCAAAAGACGTCATAAAGCTCAGCGTCTTTGAAGTAAACGCCACCAAAGACGACGAATACCGCGCCGCCAATACCACCACCGGCACGCGTTATAATACTCCGGTGAAGGACCTCCCAATGAACATCGAGGTGCTCACCACGAGCTTCCTCCGCGACGTCGGCGCCTTGGACGTCCGCGATGCTCTCGAATATGTCAGTGGAATCCAGCTTGACACGACAGCCGGCGGCACCGGCGGCAGTCGGGACAACCCGGAAAACAACACGCTTCTGATCCGCGGCATCGCGGCCGCCTCGAACAAGGACGGCTTCCGCCGATTCGTGCCGATGGACCCAATCACCGTCAGCCGCGTTGACATCATCAAGGGTCCCGGTGGCGCACTCTATGGTCAGGGAGGAACCGGCGGAGTCGTCAACGTCTCCAGCGTGGCCGCCGGCAGCCGCCCCGCCTCCCGCTTCGCCCAGACGTTCGGGTCGTTCGACTTTCGCCGTACTGAAATGATGTGGTCAGGCCCCCTCGACAAAGGAGGCCGGATTGGATTCGCCCTGCCGCTCTCGTACTTCACCAGCAAGAGCAACGCGATGTATTATGAAATGAATACATTCGTGATGAATCCCGTGCTCACCGTGAAGATCGGACCAAAAACGACCCTGCTCGCGTCGGTCGAATCCCGCTTCAACACCCGAGACAACATTCGCAACTTCTTCCTGACCGACAACACCCTCGCTCCCGATGGCACGCCGTACGGCACCTTCATCGCGGGCCGCCCGGGCACCGCCCGGGTAATGGCCACCCCTAATCAGCGCGACTTCCGCTTCGAGGGACCGGACACATTCCGCCAGGAGCGCACCTACGTGCACACCTATCGCATCGATCATCGCTTTACGGACAAGCTGCAATGGTGGGGCGGATACAACGCCGAAAACATCAACGTCCACCAGCGAAGCTTCAATATTTCGCTGCGCAACGCCAACGACGCCCAGATCCCATTGCGGATCCGCAGTGACCCGCGGTTCATCGCGTTGCTCCGGCCCTCCGCCGGCACCGCCCAACCGCAGGTCCTCGATATTCGCCCGAATAATATTTCGAAAGCCGAGCGCACGGTCCGCCCTACCTGGAAATCCGAACTGTATTATGAAGTGGATACCGGTCCGGTAAAACACCGAATGATCACCGGCATCAGCTACGGCCCGCTCACCTCCGGCAACAACGCGCCGAATCAGAACTTCTATTACGGCAACGCCAACAACGCCGCCGACCCTGCCACGCAACGCTGGGCGGCCCTGTCGAATGATGTCATCCTGAGCCGATTCCGCGATCCGCGCGACTTCACCTCGGTCCAGCGCTGGGACCACGATGTAATCAATCAATATCCCCAGGGACCGGAGTCCGCCATCGGCACCCAGGCCTCCTATCTTAAATCATACTTCTGGGACCGGAATCTGTACGCCAATCTGCAAAGCAGCTTTTTCAGAAACCGCTTTCAAACCATCATCGGCGTCTTCGATACCCGCAATGACCGGGGCGGCATCGTTTACGACGTAAACGGCAACTATCTGTGGACGGGCCCTGCGCCCGCCGGCAGTCCGGCCGGCACGCCCAACGGCGTGCGCCGTCCTGAACCGGTCCGAAATACCGCCCCGAGCTTCACCGCCATCTGGCTGCCTCTCGAATGGCTGCGCGTTTATGGAAACTCCATGAGCTCGATCGATGTCGGCCCAGCCTACTCCGCGTACGACGGCAACGGCACGCCACTCGCAGGCGCCGTCGTCAACAACATGGAAGGCGGTGTCCGCCTCGACCTCTTCCAGAGCAAGCTCCTCGTCAATCTCGTGGGCTTCACGATGTCCGACAACGACCGCCCGGTAAACTTCGGCGCCGCCGTGCAAAACCTTCTCGTTGCCCCCACCGGCACGACCAATGGCTCCGGCTTCGGAGCCTTCGTCAAGACGACCACCGAGTCCCAGGGCTTCGACCTGAAGATCGATTACGTTCCCATGCGCAACCTGCGCTTCAATGTGGGCGTATCCAAGAACGATGTACGCATTACCACGATCGAGCCGTTTGCCGAACCGGCCAATCCGGATCCCTTGCGGCTCGCCGCCCAACAGCGCTTCGTCAACGCCGGCGGCAGCTCCAGTCGCTACCTGGGCAAACCTTCGACGGATATCTCAAAATACACCGGCGCCGCCTTCGTGCGCTACGAGGTGTCCCAAGGCGTCCTGAAGAACACCTGGGTGATGTTCGCCAGCAAGTACCTCGGCCGCCGCGAGGCCGAACTGATCTCGGTCAGCACCGCCACCGGTGACATCACCGTCGACCGCCGGCTCGTACCTTCGCACTTCATCTACGACGTCAACATGGGCTACCGCCGTAAAGTCGGACGTTACAACACGAACTTCCAGCTCAACGTCGCCAACGCCGCCGATGACGACAAGTTCTACGGCGCCGTCTGGCAGACCGGCCGCACTTACCGGCTCACCGCCGGCGTGAACTTCTAAGTCGCGGGTCCTTGAGTGCGCGCGAGCGTCGGCGTTGCGGTTGGCGGCTTTAAAGTGATACGGGCATTCCTGCCTGTTCCGTCATTCGGATGACTGAGGACAGACAGGAATGTCTGTTTCACTTTATACTATCAGACTTCCGCGGCAGGCTTGTTCCCTCCCCTAAGCCCGCAGCCGACCCTGCGCTTGGGAAAGCCAGGAAATCGCCTACTGTTTCAGGTTGGACGGCGGGTGGGACTCCGCTCAGGGTCCGCAGTCTGCTGTCCAGCTCATGAGAATCCGCAAAGTCCTCGTCACCGCTGCCAATCCGCGACAGCGCACGCTGCCGCTCCAAACCCTCATCGACCAAGCCGGCGAGACGAAGTCCGCCTTGCAGGTGGTGCTCGAGGAAGCCGCCGGGGCCGGCATCGACGAATTCGCCGTCGTCGTTTGTCCCGGCGACGAACGCGCCTATGCGGAGGCCTGCGGCGACTTGCGCTCCCGCGTGCGATTCATCGTCCAGGAAACGTCGCGCGGCTACGGCCACGCGGTTCTTCGCGGACAGCCCTTTGTCGGCGACGAACCCTTTCTCCATCTCGTCGGCGATCACCTCCACGTATCTCAATCGACCGCGAGTTGCGCGCGTCAACTCATCGAAGTGGCGAAGGCGGAAAACGCTTCCGTCTCCGCCGTGCAACCCACCCGCGAAAGCCAGCTGACATCATTTGGTGCGGTCGGTGGCCGACTCGTCGGCGGCGCGCACCCGCTGTATCAAGTTGAAGCGGTGATTGAAAAGCCGACGCCCACCCTCGCCGAGCAGCAACTGATCGTTCCCGGCCTGCGCGCCGGGCTCTACCTTTGTTTCTTCGGCATGCACGTGCTCGAACCCAATATTTTCGGCATCCTCGACGAGCAGCAAGCCGCCGCGCCCGACTCTCCCCTCGGCCTTTCGCCGGCTCTGCACACGCTCGCCGCGCGCCGCCGTTATCTCGCGTTCAATGTCGCTGGTCGCCGCTTCGATATCGGCGCCCCCTACGGACTGCTCTTCGCTCAACTCGCACTTTCGCTTTCCGGCCGTGATCGGGATCGCGTCCTGACGCAACTGGTCGAGCTCCTGGCCGTGCGCGAGCCGGCTAACACATGAGCGCCATCATAGCTTCAGGCCGCGGCAAAGCTGTCCTCCCGCAGCCGTTAAGCGACATGTTCGCCATGGCTCAAGTCCCGCTGCTCGACATCATCGCCTCCGACGATTCCGCCACGCGCGATCTCCCCATTGATCGCTGGTGCGACGACCGTTCCCTCGCGGAATTGCTCACGGCGGCCGACGCGCTGGACGCGTATCGCCGGAAGGAAAGCAATCTCTACAAGCGGGTGCGCGCGCTGTTCTTCATCACCGCGATTCACCGGTATCACCTGCCCGCCCGCGCCGACCTCGTGCGCACCGGTCGCGTGCCCTACGAGGGATTTCGCCACCTGCTGGAGCGCCGCTTCGAGGAGGCGATCGGGCTTTTCCTCAGCGCGCAACAAACCCACGGTCCCAGCGAAACGCTCTCGAGCGCCCTTGCCGCCGCGCACCACGCCCTGGCTTTTCAAACGCTCGCCGATCAGGTTCGCCGCACCGTTCGTTCCACGCGAGGCAACGCGTGGATGTTTCGCCTCGGCCATCCGCTGGACCAATCGTTGCGCGTGCGCCGCGAGTTGGTCACGCGCGAGAACGCCGATGCGCCGTATCCACTTTTGCGCGAGCGTACGCCCGTGCGCATGGACCTGACGCACTGCGGTTGGAGCGATATTTTTTTCCTCGGGATGGATTTTCCGGAGGGCGCCCGCGTGCTCAATGTCTCCATCGATCTCGGCGTGCACGGCCGCGACGCCGCTCCAAGCCCGCCGGTCGAAGCGTGCTTCCGCGTCATTGATGAACCGGTGATCCGCCTCGCCAGCGTCGATCTCGAGGCGTCCGCGTGCCTCACAACGCTCGATGATGTCTTCGATTTCGGCCGCGATTATCTCGGGCTGCTGAAAGCGGCCGTTATCGCGGCGGGTCTGGTGCCGCCGGGAATTGAGCGTTCGGGGGCGAGCCTCGCCGAATTATTGGCCGCAATGTTTGGACCCGGCCGCGGGTTCGAGCTCGTGAGTAACGTGAACCGCATCCCCAAGGGATCACGTCTCGCCGTATCCACGAATCTCCTCGGTGCGCTGATTGGCGTCTGTATGCGGGCGACCAGTCAGATCCAGTCGCTCACCGGCCCCATGCAGGAAACGGAGCGACGCATCGTCGCCGCCCGCGCCATTCTGGGCGAATGGATCGGCGGATCCGGCGGAGGCTGGCAGGACTCCGGTGGACTCTGGCCCGGCATCAAATTAATCGAAGGCGCCCCGGTCGAGCCAGGTGATCCCGAGTACGGCGTCAGCCGCGGTCGCCTCCTCCCGCGCCACACCCTGCTTGGCCGTGACAGAATTCCGGATACGGCCCGCCGGAAGCTGCAGGACTCGCTCGTGCTCGTGCACGGCGGCATGGCCCAGAACGTCGGCCCCATCCTCGAGATGGCCACCGAGAAATATCTCCTCCGCAGCGAACCCGAATGGAGCTCGCGACTCAAAGCCGTGGCCACGTTGGACGATATCCTGGCGAAGCTCGCGGACGGTGACATCCGCGGCCTCGGAGCAGCGTTGACGGAAAACTTTTTCGGTCCGCTGCAAACCATCATTCCGTGGGTGAGCAACCGTTATACCGAGCAACTCATCGAACGGACCCGCGCGGCATTCGGCAGCGACTTCTGGGGTTTCTGGATGCTCGGCGGGATGTCCGGCGGCGGCATGGGTTTCATCTTTGCTCCGGAGCGGCGGGCCGAAGCGCAAGCGCGCTTGCAAGAGATCATGCTCACAACTAAACGCGAATTGGAGACCTCGCTTCCGTTCGCGATGGACCCGGTCGTTTACGATTTCGCAATCAACGAGCATGGCTCGGTGGCGACGCTCCTGCACGGATCGGACGCCTTGCTTCCGGTCGGATTTTATCAACACACCGTCCCGACGCTGCTTCGTCGAGCCGCGCGGGATCTCACGCCCCGCGAACGAGGCGACCTGCAACAATTCACCCGCGCGGCGCGGACAAATCCGGCGTTTAGCGGAGCGCTGCCGACGCTGCTCGACCGCATGTTGCCCTCGGGCGATTCGAGCGGTCGAACCGCGCAACGGCTCGACGAGTTGCTGGATCAAAACGGCTTTGATCGCGCCCAGCATGAACAGATTCGGGCGGACCTGCGGGCCGGCCGCATTGGCCTGGCGATGAACCGACTGCCGCCGAATACCCACATCGAAGACGTCGCGGCCCGGGAGCTGTTCGATCCCGCCACCGCGGCAGGCAGCCCGGATTTCCGGCGCGCCGGCGAGGCGGCACTCCGACGCGGCGAAATCGCAGTTGTGACCTACGCTGCCGGCGTCGGCAGTCGTTGGACGCAAGGCGCGGGCGTGGCGAAAGGCCTGCATCCCTTCGCCAAGTTCGCGGGCCAGCATCGCAGTTTCATCGACGTGCATCTGGCGAAGTCACGCCGGACGGCGGACGAATACGGGACGACCGTACCGCATGTCTTCACTACGAGTTATCTCACCCATATTCCGATCGAGCAGGTCCTGCGTGCCAGCTGCGGCGACGCCTGGGAACGCTCGGTCTGGCTTTCACCCGGCCGGTCGATCGGACTACGCATGGTCCCCACTGCGCGCGACCTGCGTTTCGCATGGGAGGAAACCGCGCAGCAGAAACTCGACGAACAGAAGGAGAAGATGCGCGACAGCGTGCGCGCCGCCTTGCTGAATTGGGCGCAAAGCGTCGGTGAAGGCAGCGACTACACCGACAACGTCCCGGGCCAATGTCTGCATCCCGTGGGACACTGGTTCGAGCTACCCAACCTGATCAAGAACGGCACGCTCGCCCGCCTGCTCGTCGCCCAGCCGCAGCTGCAGACCCTGTTCGTCCACAATGTGGATACACTGGGGGCCGCGCTCGACCCGGCCCTCGTCGGCTGGTTTCAGAGCTCGGATGCCACGCTCGGCTGGGAAGTGATTCCGCGCCGGATTGAAGATCATGGCGGCGGGCTCGCCCGGGTGGATGGCCGATTGCGCATGGTGGAAGGGCTCGCCCTCCCGCGGGAGGAAGACGAGTTCGCCCTCACCTATTACAGCACGAACTCCTGCTGGGTGAACATCGACCGGCTGCTCGCTCTGCTGGGCCTGACGCGCGGCGATCTCGCGGATGTCGGACGCACGTCGGCGGCGATCCGCACGCTTGCGACGCGCCTTCCCACATACGTGACACTGAAGGATGTGAAGAAGCGCTGGGGACACGGTCAGGAGGACGTGTATCCAGTTGCTCAATTCGAGAAACTTTGGGGCGACATGACCGCCCTGCCCGAGTGCGGAAACATCTTCGCGAGCGTTTCCCGCGCGCGCGGGCAGCAACTCAAAGATCAGGCGCAGCTCGATGGTTGGGCACGTGATGGTTCCGCGGCGCACGTCACATCCTTATGCAAATGGTAATTTCCCCCGCTCACTCCGTCGAAACCCACCGTTCAGGAACCCAACTCCGTCGGCTCACGTCGCTGCTCGGAGCCCTCTCACTCCTCCTTGCCGGCACGCTTTCACCGGCAGCGGCGACGGAACTCCGCCCATGGGAGGACCGTGCGGTCAGCGTCGAAACGGGCCTGCTCTGGCAGGTTGGAGTGAATACGCCGCTTAGCTATCGACTCGTCCCCACGCAGCTTTCCTGGCGATCCCGCGAAGCGTTCGGCTGGCAACTTGGCTCCGGCCGTCTCGCCGTTCGTCATCGTTTCACGCTTCTGGGGACCTGGGTGCAGCAAGGCCCGGAGTCACACTATCTCGCTCTGGCGGCCTCCCCCTCCGTGGAATGGTGGAATCGATCGGGCACGTGGAGCGTCTATGGCGGAGCCGGCGGCGGATTTGGCTGGCTGGATTCCCAAGCGGTGCCCGGCGCCCAAGGTCAGGACTTCACCTTCAACTGGTTTGCCCGGGTCGGCTTCGAGTATCGAAATTCTGAGTACACCAGCATGACCGTGGGCATGATGTTCCATCATCTCTCCAACCGCGGGCAGACCGACCCCAATCCGGGAATTGACGCGCTGGGTTTCACCTTGGGCTGGAGCTGGAAGTTCTGAATCGGAAGGGGCGTTCTCCGGCGGTTGTCCGTCCGCGAATCCTCCCACCGAACTCACTGAAGTGGCTTTCCAGATTCAGCCGGTTGCACCGTTTTCCGCGCGCGGCGGAGAAGATAGCGACGCGCCTGATGGATAATACCGCCCGCGACAAAAAATATCGCCCCCGCGCCGGCCATGGCGAGCCGGTCGCCGCGGATCAGCGCATCGCCCAAGGTGATCATCGCGATCACGTAAGCGGCCGGCACCAGCACTGAAACCAGCAGATACGGCCCAAAGGACACCCGGGCAAGGCCAAGCAGGAGACTCTGCAAGAAGAACGGTATCCCGGGCACAATGCGCAGGATCAGGATCGCGGACCAGGCGGTCCCGGATGAGATTTCGGGCAACCCATAACCCAGCCGCCGCACGATCCATTTCGCCACCGGGCGGAGGACGCGCGCCGCCGCCCAATACGACCACGCGACGTTGACCGTGATCGCTGCGATGGCACAGGCAATCACCAGCCCCACGCCCATCGTGGGTCCGAACACGGGACCGGCCACTGCCAGGAAAGCCGAAAGGGGAAACCCCAAGCCCGGCAGGACCGCCATGGCGCCGAAAAACGGGGCCGGCCCCGCGGCGCGCAGCTCCGTGATCACTCGCTCCATTCCCACTTTCCATTCGAAGCGACCCGCCGCCAACCCAATTAGCACGGCCAGGGCAGCCAGCACCGCCAACGCGATGATCACCCGGTGAATGCGGCGCGCAGGCCATCCCGTGGCCAGTTTGGGCGGTGGCGGAAGGCGCCGAAAACCGTCGTGATCCGATCCAGTCATTCCAACCCGGGTTGACCCGCGGACGCCCCTTCCTCTCCGGAAGAATGAACTCCGCGTCGTCCGGCCCACGGCGGGGACGGCAAGCCGGCTTGCCGGGAAGACGGAAAATTAAAAAAAGACACTGGGAATGGACGCATAAGAAAAGAAGCGCCCTCGCTTCGGGGCCGCCCGCATCAAGATGAAAAATCCTTTAAAGCGGAAGAGCTTTCTGGACGGAAGCGTCGTCGGGGCAGGTCCACCTCGATTCCGAACGGACGTCCCCGCTTCGCAAGCTGGTTTACGAACGTCTTGCAGATTGACCCCGTCGGTTGCCCGCGCTCTCTTCCGGCACTTATTGAATTCTCCCATGGTCCTCTTCGTTTCTGATTTCTACCGCGTCCCGACGCATCCCGCAGCGACTCTTCGTATTCCCCTCCCGATTGAGCGTACAGCTTGGGCGTGGGGCGGAACCCGACGCTGCGATTAACGGTCTTGTCGAGCATGCGGTCTCTGAACCCGTTGAGCACCACGAGTAGCGGCCCGTTCCAAATCGGATTCGGGGACGGACCGGCTGCGTCGGATCCACTCTTCCAGATTCCTGCACCCTGGTTGGGCGGAGTGGCCGCCGAGGAGATTTTTGGCGACGCCGTCCGGCTCGCCGCGTCCGCAGGCATTCGCCTCTTCCGCGCCGGTGATTTTCTTCTGGGCCATGCCCGGGAAGCGTTCGTCCCCGCCGAACTTTCCGCGCGTACGGAATCGCTTTATCGCCGCATTTTTGCAGCCACCCAAGGGCAGCACATGTATCGCATTTGGAATTACGTGCCGGAAATCAATGCGCACACGGCCGGCCACGAGCACTATCGCACGTTCTGCCAGGGCCGCTCCCTCGCGTTTGAAGCCTGCCTCGGCGACACGTTTGAACCCCGGCTACCCGCCGCCTCCGCCGTGGGATGCGCCGGCGCAAACCTGGAGGTCGTCTTCGTCGCCGGCCTGACCGCACCGACCCATCTTGAGAACCCCGAGCAAACGCCCGCGTATCGCTATCCACCCGAGTACGGCCCGAGGGCACCGAGCTTTGCCCGTGCCACCCTGGTGCGCGCCAACAGGCGCACTTACACTTTCATCTCGGGTACGTCCGCCATCAAGGGCCACCAAACCATCGCGCCGGGCCGGTTGTCGCAACAAATCGACTGCACGATCGAGAACCTGCGCCTGATGTCGCAGGCCGCCGGGCTTGGTGACGATCTCACCACCAAGGGATTGGTCGCGCGCCACTTCAAAGTGTATTTGCGCCACGCCGCCGATTTCGCCCCAGCCAGGACGCACCTCGAGCGCGCGCTGCTTCAGCCTTCGGATGTAGTCATTTACCTGCAGGCCGATATCTGCCGCGCCGCTCTTAACGTCGAGGTTGAGGCGACGATCGTGCACTGACAGCCGGTCGCGGCCCGACGGCAGGGCAACCCGACTTCTCCGAAGGCGGAGCCCTGTATTCAGATTCTAATTACTCCGCGGCCAATCGTTCGCGGAGCTGGCGCGCGTCGGTCTTGCCGCGCGGGGTGACAGGAAACGCGGGGAGCACGATGATTCTCTTCGGGATCTTCCAGGGCGCCAGTCGCTCGCGCAGCTGCGCCCGCACGCTCGCTCCCGTTTCGTCACTGGCGACGACGGCCGCCAGGGCATCCGCCCGCACTCCATGCGGCGCCACCAGCGCGTCCCGCACACCGGGAAGAGATTTCAACACGCGCTCCACTTCCCCGAGATTGAGACGGCGACCGGCTATTTTCACGAAGCGCCCCGCGCGCCCGCACAAGACCAGTTCGCCGGTGGCCGTCAGCGCCGCGATGTCAGCGGGATGGTACGCCCCCCAGCCGCCTTCGCCCCGACGCCGGTTGCCCAAGGTGAAGACGGCGGCACTCTCCACCGTAAACCGTCCTCGTTTTCCAAATACAAGGCGCACTCCCGGAAGCGGCGTGCCGACACTTCGACCCGTCAGCGCGGCCTCGCCCGTGCGATCATAGGTGATGCCGCCCGTTTCACTCGAACCGTAGAAACTGTGAATGGGGCGGCCGAACTTGGCGCGAAACGCCGTCGCAACGTCCGGCGAGAGCGGCGCCCCCGCCGAGATAATCGTGCGCAGCGAGGCGAGCCGCTCCGCCGCAATCTCCGAAACCACCAGTGCCTGCAGCAACGCGGGGACCGCGGGAAAGACCGTCGGCCGCCACTCCGCGATCGCGGCCGCCATGGCATGAGGCAACGCAGCCGCAGCACACACGATCGCGGTGCCTTGGATCAGCAATGGCAGCACGAGATTGCCCAAGCCGTACGAATGGCCAAAGGGAATCAACCCGAAGTTTACGTCGTCGGGGCGGATGGCCATGCCCGCACAGACCTGTGCCCCATCGGCGAGCATCTGGCCATCCGTGAAGGCGAGCGCACGCGGCCGCCCCGTCGAGCCGGAGGTCAACTTAATGAGGCGCCGGCTATCCCGTCGCCGCGGCGCCCCCGCTTCAACGACGTGCAACTGTCCTCCACTCCACAGCCACGCGGCGCGCAACACGCGGGCGGTCTCCTGCTGAGTCGTGAGCGGCTCACCGGGATCCAGTGGAACCACCGTCGCATCCGACTTGAGCAGTCCGAGGAAGACGCGAAACCACTCGGCACCATTCGGCTCAGCCAGCATCACGGTTTTGCCCGCAAGGCCCCCGCCGTAAGCCTCGCGCCACGCTTCGGCCCGATAATCGAGGTCAGCGCGCGAATGCTTCAATCCCGTCGCAACCTCGGTCACCGCCATCGCGGCCGGAGCCGAGCGCACGGTGGTCATCCAGGACGCAAGCAGGGTTGAGCTCATGCGGTACGACGAACGAGAGACTCGACTTCCACGAATGCGAGCGCGGTCAGCACGATCAAGGACACCGTCACGCCCATGGCATGGATCACCGGAATTCCGCTCGTGGCCAAGACGCCGAACGAGGCCGCGGTGGAGCACGCTGAGAGCCGCACGGCTACCGGCGGTGCCAGTCCCGCCGCCGCGTTTTCCGACGAGAAAATAGCATAGTCATGCGAGAGGCAGACGCCGAGGAAGGCGCCGAGCAGATGGAAAAGATTAAGCGGCTGCCCGAGCAGTCCCAGCGCCCCGAATACGAAGAGGCAGGACGCAGCCGGAACGAGGGCGATGCGCAGACCCAAACGGGGAGGATAGATTACAAACACGCTCACGATCAACAACCCGAGACCGACCAGGCTCAAGCGCAGAGCCGACCAGCGGTAACGCGCAAACAAATCATTCAACGACTGCAGCTGGTTAAGGCCCACCGTAAACAGGTCTGGCGGCGGCGGCGTGGTCGGAGCCGGATCGACGATGGTCAAAAACCAAAAGGGCGCTTCCGTCGTGTTGCTGAACAGCGCCAACGGACCCGTCAGCGCCTCTCCCACCTTCGCTGCCAGCTTTGCATAATCACCTGTCGGCGGGTTGACGCGGACTTCATTCCACGCCGCGAAAAAGGGTGCGAACGCCTCGGCCGTGAAGCCGCGCTGCTCCAGGGCCGCGTTGAACTCCGCGGCAAAGGTTGGCAACGACTCCAACCGCGCGGGCAGTGCCCGCCAGTCCACTTCCGTCGGCAGCAGGAGCCCCGCACTCGCAGTCGTGGCCTGCGGCTCCGTCCTGTATTGATGATTCAAGTACGCCTCGAGGCGCTGACGCGCTTCTGGCAGCGTCGGCCCGTGCGTCAGATAAACCGCCTGGCCCGGCGATTCCCCAAAGAGCGAGCGGAGCGCGGCATCGTTGGCCTGCAGTTCCGTCGCAGGCTGATCAAGTTCCCGCACATCATCGTGCCAGGAGACGCGCAGCAGGCCGGCCACCGCGGCCACCGCCATGACCACCAGCCCGCCCCGCGCGAGCGAGCGAGCCCATGGCGGTGCATCCCGGCGATCAAGCCCGGGAAACGACCGGGTTTCGAGCCACGACTGCGGCAACTGGGCGAAATAAAGGATCGCCGTCCCGAGTGCGCATAACAGGCCCACGGATACAAACGCGCCGATCTGCCGGATCAGCGGCAGTTCCGAAAAGAGCAGGAGCGAGAAACCGATCGCCGTGGTGAGGCAACTTGCCAGCAGCGGTTTTAAAATACGGCGCAGGCGCTCGGCATACGGCTCGTCCGACCGGCGCGGCAGTTGCATGTAAATGTAGAAGCCATAATCAATCGCGACCCCGCTGAGCAGCGAACCAATCACGAACACGAGGATGTGCAGCCGGTCGAAGAGCATCGTCGAGATCGTCCAGGCACCCGCGATCGACAGCAGGATGACCGGCACGAGATGCAGCAGTTTATGGATACGTCGGACAAAGACGCAGCTAATGCCGAGCACCGCCGCCACCGAAAAGAGGTTAAGCCAGGCAATCTCCGCCTGGATGCGCGCGCGACTCGCCGCGGCGAACCGGTTTACCCCGGTCCACTGCAGTTCAAACCCTCCGCCCGAAGCACCGGCGTTAAGGCTGCTCATCGCTTGATCGATGGCCGCAAACACCGGGCCTTGGCCGGCTTCGGCAAAGGGTGATTGCATGATTCGTGCCCACACCAGGGCGTGCCCTTTCGCAGCCGAACCTCCGCTCCCGAGCAGGCGCGTACGATCCACTAAAGCAGGCACGAGCAGCAGAGGATCCCGCGGCAACAATTCCTGCAGCGCGGTCGCCTCGGGCCGGCTGAGGAATGTTTCGAGCTCCGCCGCCGCGCGGCCAGCCAACCAGGCGGAGAACGTTTCCGGCGACTGGCCGGTGAGGGCGAACTCGCGCTCCCGCTCACCCAACCATGACGGCAACAGCCATTCGAAACGATGCTCAAAGATTTCACGGCCCAGCGCGTCGCCCGCCGCCGAGTCACCCATCACCACGGCCTCGGCGAACGCCGGCGAAGCGGCCAACGCCCGGGCGAACGCCTGCGCGGCCGCAACGGGTGGAGCCTCCGGCGTCGCGCGGTCGCGTATCGCAAAAAGCATGACACGCGCCTGCACGTTGTTGGCAAACCCACGCACGATCCCAAGTTCGGGCGACTGCTCCGCCGCCGGCATCAGATCGAGCACGTTCGTCGAAATCTTCTGCCGATGATCGAGCGTCAGCAGCCAGACCGCGCAGAAACCCGCAAAGGCCAACAAGACCACCCGGGCGAGACGTTTCTGGTGAACAGCGTGCACAATTAGCTCTTCAAGCTGAACGGCCGGCCGCCGCGGGGCGAAGCAGAAAATCAGGAGATGGCGCGACGTATCCGTACGGGGTTCGAAGCACGGGCGCGTCCGGCGGTTTGGGCGACCTGCGCCTCGCCGTGATCGTGAGCAGCGCGAAATCGCGCAGCCAGGTAACCCAGCATGTCGCCGGACCCGCGCACTGATCGGATTTCGCGTTGGCCATCCATGAAGCGCGAATCAAAGTGAGGCGTCGGCGATCGTGGGTTTTCAGTGCGTCCCAGCGTCCGCCCCGGCATGTTTGCGTGTGCCGCCGCCTTTGATTCCAACCACGACCGCCAGCGCTATTGATGGAGTGCGGCCTTCAATTGTAGGCAGCCACGATTGCGGTCGCCAGACAGTTAGCCCCGTGTTTCAGCCAGCGTTCACCCTTCTCGCAGGTCGCCGCGGTGGCATCGCCCATGACCCCCGATGCGGAAACGTCGCGGGTGATCCACGCAAAGCGGGCGGGCTAAGCCTCCGGGCGCAGCGTTTCCCCCTCGATCCAGTTGCCCTCGACCGAGATTACTGTCGGCGTACCTGGCAACCCGTGACGGCCTTGCTGGAGGTGGCTCACCAGCATCTCAGCGGCGCTCCGGCCGAATTGCTCCAGATTTTGATGCACACCGCTCAGGTGCGGTGGATGGGAAGAGCTGGCAAGGAGGGCTAGCCCAATATCGCGTGGCACCAGAAGTCCGCGTTTTTGCAGGTAGGCGCCGATTGCGGCCGCGAAGAGGGTTTGTTCGCTGTAGATCAGAACATCGGGTTGGTAGGCGCGAAACCATTGATCGAAAAGCACCGGGTCAGGCGCGCGGGTCGCGTAGAAAATGGGAAGATCGAGTTCGTCGAAAACATACTTGGAGAAATACAGATAAATGCCGGAGATCTGGTGTGAGTTGCGACCGTCCTGATATTGCTGCAATACCGCGCCAGGTCGCCGATAGCCGCGCTCTTTCAGGGTGGTGAGCAGAAGGTTGGCATCCTGAGAGAAATGACTGACGACGCGGTGCAGCCGCGTGCGAATGCTGGTGCCCTGGGTGACGATGACAAATTTCTGGAGGGGCGTGGGCATCTCGTCCTCCAGTTCCGGGGCGCCCAGCGAAAGCAGCCCCTTGATTCCCCGCGCCTCGATGATGGCGGCGAGCCGCTCGGCGCTCACGCCCGGCTCGCGCACCCAAAACGGCTCGATGCGATAGCCGAGCTCCTGCGCGCGTTCGCTCAGGCCGACGCGAACCCGCTGGAGATAGTTGCGCGTCGGATCTTCCCACGGGCGTTGCTTCGGATAGAGCGAGATGAGGCCCAGGCAACCCTTCAGCTCGTCGGCGCGGTGGATGCGAATTGCTCCCATCAGCTCTGACACTCGGCCGTCGATCACGTAGCCGTACTTCTGCGCGAGTCGGAGGATGCGGGTCTTCGTGGTTTTCGAAATGCGCGGATGGTTGCGCAGCGCCAGGGACACCGTTGCGGAGGAGACGCCGCTTCGCCGGGCCAATTCACGCGTGGTCATGGCTCGAGAGGCCAGCACAGCCGCGCCGGCAAATCAAGTTAACGCTAACTCGCGCCGCCCTTGCGCGCGCGCCGGGATGGCTTACTCAGGCACGAAGAGAAGTTTTCTGCGACGCCCCAGCCAAACTTTCATTCCTCCTGTTTCTTTCCCGGCTAAAAGGCCCCCGTTGAAACACCCAAGCCATATCTGCCCCGTCCCCATGCCCACGATAAACCACACCTCGCCCGTTCAGGCCCGTCCCCGTCACTCGCAACGTCTGGTCTTCGCCTCCGCGGGATCGCGGCGGCCCCGCCATGGATGCTGCTGCGCGCGGCGGCGTCGCGAATCCCGGTCACGCCGAGGATGTGTGCCAGACCATTCTCGCGCATGAGGCCGGTGCCGTCGTCGGGCCACACGGGCGCGACGCCGGGCGGCAGCGTGATCACGCCTTGGCGGTAAAGGTTGGCCCCTTCTTCCCACATGTTGGCGATGATCGCGGCGTCGGGTTGGGAGCGGCGGATGATTTCAACCTGCTTCGCGATGGCGCGAGAGATGACTTCGCCGCGCGCCTGCGGCGTGGCGATCTCGGGCTCGTCGACCCAGAAGGGTCGGTCGAATTTACCGCGATAGCCCACGCTCCAGACGACCTCCTTGTCCTTGAGCGTGTCGATACAGGTCTGCCAGTAGCGCTCCAAAATCTCCGGGTGTTTCGTGAACGAGAACGGCACCTCCTCCGGCCACTGGTAGGTATTGAGGCCCAGCACGAGAATGTGGTGTTGGGCAATGATGAGACCGCGGCGCGCGGTCAGTTCATGGCAACGCTCGTCGGGAAACGCGAACGTCGCGGGCACGAGCATATTGCCGCGCAGGCGGAGCAACGTCTCGCAAATGCGATCCAGCATCGAATTCGAAAAGATAGTTTCGCGCAGCGGATCCGGACTGAAGCCGTTGAGCAGGTCCTCGTCGTTGATGAACCAACCGCGATACTTAAAGGTGGGCGCGGCGACGGGCAGGTTGTAGCCAGGGGGCACAGCGATGCTCGCGCGGAAGGTCGGCTCCTTGTCCGTCCAGAACCACCACGGATCGACGCCGAGGATGTATTCGCTAAACGCATACGCGGCGTAGATCGCACCGCGCATATCTGCACCCGTCGCCAGGATCACGGGCCGCCCGTTCCTGCTCGCTCGCACCCCGAGCGCGAAGGCTTCGCGGCCTTGCAAGGGTGGAGAAACAATTTCGCTGGTGGCGGCGGTGTTGGCCGCGAGGCCGAAGTAAAGTAGCGGACCGTCCCATCCGGC
>JBBQEG010000007.1:0-35137 GCA_038320495.1 Opitutales bacterium
CGCCGAGATGGCCACCACCGGTCCCGGATGCGGCGGGGTGAGTCCGTGCATCACCGAAAGAAATGCCACCAACGGAATCGCCAGCAAAAGAAAGGGACGCTTCGACTCACGGGTGAGCGAAATCGCAATCGGCAGCAACAGGAGTAAACCCACGGTAAACCACGTCACCAAGCCCACCACGATCGCGAGCGCCACGATGCAGGCCACGGCGCGCGACGGACCAAAGAAGCGACTGAACCGCTCCGCCAGCACGTGTGCTCCGCCGGATTCCGCGAGCAGTTTCCCCAGCATGGCGCCCAGTGCGATCACGGCTGCGATCCCGCCGAGCGTCGCACCCACACCATCTTGAAAAGCCTTGAGCGCTGCGAGCGGAGCCATCCCCGCGCCCAAACCCACCAGCATCGCCGCCAGGAACAGCGCGAGAAACGGGTTGAGTTTACGCCACGTGACGAGCGCGACCAACATCGCAATGGCGGCGACCGCGAGGAGCAGGAGCGAAAGGGGCGACGTCATCATCAAGGCCGATTGATCGTGCAGGCCGTGACGCCGCACGCGACGGGAGAAAAAGTGCGCATGAGGCCAGGCATTCCAATTCCTACAGCGTCAAGCGTCGCGCCCGGGCGACCACCGGCCACTCCTCGACGACGCATCCGTTTCGGACCACATGCACGCGGTCATGCAGCGCCACGGTCGGACAAATATGCCAGGGAATCCCATAGAGCACACTGCCAACGGGAATGTCGGCCGCACGCTCGGTTTCGAGGACCAAGTGTTCCTCGCTATGCCCCACCGCCCGAGCGTTTGGCAACAGGGGAAACACTACGCGTGGATGCGGCATTTCACTCGCCACGGCTTTGTGGCCCAAATCGAGACAGAGGCGGTTTGAAGCCGGCCGGCTAATCACCCGCGTCAGCAACACGGCCGCCGGTTGAAACTCCATGTCGGCCATCTTTTCCCCGTATCCAGCATCCCATAACACGCAGGTACCCGGGCTGCACTCGACCCCCGTTCGCCGCGCATGGATGGGAAACGTCGGCGTTCCTCCGCAGACGACCCGCGGCACCGAATGTCCCGCCCGCACCAACTCCGCCTGCAGCGCCGTCACGCCGACGAAGGCCGCGTCGGCCGCCGCCGTTCGCTCCACCGGATTGCTCTGGTGAAGATGGCCGTCATACGCATGCAGACCGCCCGGGCGCAGGCCCGGCAGAGATCCAATTTTCTGATATAGCGTCATGGCCTCGGCCCCCGGCGCCACTCCGGTACGGTGCTGACCGAGGTCGAGATCGAGCAGCACCTCGATCGTGAGCGCCGCGTTCACCGCCGCCTGACTCAAACGCGCGAGTACCGCGGCATCGTCGGCCACCGTCGAAAAAGCGACGTGCGGAAAGGCCTGCATCAACAGGATGAAGCGCCCCACGTTTGGACCGACGAGTTGCACCGCCAGGAGCACATCGGTGGCGCCCGCGCCCGCCGCCATTTCTGCCTCAGCCAGGGTGGCGCACTTGCACCGGGTGATGCCGAGCTCCACCTGCCGCGCCACCAGCTGCGGGAGCTTGTGAGTCTTGATATGCGGACGCAACCGCGCGGGATCTCCCACCAACGCAATCATCCGCCGAAGGTTTTCGTCCACCCGATCCGGATAAACGAGCAGCGCCGGCGAAGGCGTATCTGCTTCGTTCTCCACCCGCATCCACGCTGTATCCAGATTCATCATCTCGGTCGGCGTCAGCAGTTGCAGGGAATGCGGAGCGTTGTCCTCGGGGCTCAGACGAGCTCGAAGATCGCTTCAATCTCGACCGCAATATTACCGGGGAGCGGTCCCATGCCGACCGCGCTGCGGGCGCCGATCCCATCCTCTTCGCCGAAGACCTCGGCAAACAACTCGCTGCATCCATTGATCACCTTCGAGTGATCGAAAAAGTCCGGGGCTGAGTTTACCATGCCGAGCACCTTGATCACGCGTTTCACCCGATCGAGAGACCCAAAATGCGCGCGCAACGTGGCAAGAATCGCGAGTCCGACTTGCCGGGCCGCGGCATGGCCTTCGGTTAGATTCAAGTCCGCGCCTACTCGCCCGATGATGAGCGATCCGTCGGTGCGCAGCGGGCCGTGACCAGAGACATACGCGAACCCCTGCACCACCACTATCGGGCGATAAACCGCCACGGGGCGTGGCGCCGGCGGCAGCGTGAGTTGAAGGCGAGCAAAACGTTCTTCGTGAGCCATCCCTGCGAGGATGAGCGCAACTCCGCGGGCGGAGCAATCCCCCGCAACCACTTGTCACACTTTTTCTGATCCAGCCGGTAAACCCCAACTCCGAACCAATTTCATCGCGACGGACGCAACGAAACCAAAAGCGCGAAGTCGAAGACGCTTCCTCCCCATTCGCGGCCAAGAACTTCAGGGCGTGGGAATAGGACCCGAACCCTCCCTCTTTTTTTACCACGACGGTCGCGGAGTTCGCGCCCGCGCAACGTCGAACTCTCTCTCCGGGCATGCCCTCGCGCTGATCTTCGCTTTCGCCTCAGGTGCAAAATCGTCAGCCGAATGTGTGCAGCCAATCCTTTCCTTTCTTCTCTCCAACGCCACTCTTTGGATGGTCCGCGAATCAGGACGAGCGGCCGCCCCCTGTGACCTCCGACCGCTCTTTCGACCGCGGAACCGATTGCATCGATTATCTTTGTAGTGACTTTCCCATGACGTCAGTAACTCCCCCCTCCGCTTCACGCCTTTCGCGCATTCTTTCGGCGGTGTTGCTCGCCCTCGCCGGATTAAACCTCCCCGGACACGCGGCCACGTCTCCGGCTCGGGCGCCCAATATCGTGATTCTCCTCGCCGACGATCTCGGCCGCGGTGATCTCGGTTATGCCGGCAGCGACATCAAGACGCCCAATCTCGACGCGTTCGTGTCAACCGGCGTGAAGCTCGAGCGCTTTTACGCCTGCCCGGTGTGCTCCCCCACGCGAGCCGGCTTGCTCACCGGCCGCTGGCCGATCCGCCACGGCATCATGCGCACGGTGATCCCGCCTTGGTCCAATCACGGATTGCCGCTCGAGGAACGCACGCTGCCCGAAGCGCTGGCGGACGCCGGCTACGCGCGCCGCGGGATCTTCGGCAAGTGGCACCTCGGCCATTCGAAACGCGCCTTCCTGCCGCCGCAACGCGGGTTCACGCATTTCTACGGACACTACAACGGCGCGCTCGATTACTTCACTCACCTTCGCGAAGGCGAGGTCGACTGGCATAGGAACCACGAAACCGTGAAAGAGGAAGGTTATGCGACGGATCTCCTCGCCCGCGAGGCCGTGCGCTTCGTGGAGGAATCACCCGCCGACCAGCCGTTCTTTCTCTACGTGCCTTTCAACGCACCTCACTCGCCGTATCAGGCCAAGCCTGACGATTTGGCGCGCTACCCCCAGCGCCAGGGCAACCGTCGCACCTACGCCGCCATGGTCGACTCGATGGATCAAGCGATCGGTCAGGTGCTCAACGCGATCGCGAAGCGGGCGGACGCCGACAACACCTTCATTCTTTTCTTCAGCGACAACGGCGGCCATCTCCCCGTCGCGAGCAATGGCCTCATGCGCGATGGAAAATTTTCGGTCTATGAAGGCGGTATCCGCGTCGCCGCGGCCGTGCGCTGGCCGGCAGGCGGCTTGAAAGGCGGACGTGTCTGCGCGGAGCCCATGGGCTATATCGACGTAATGGCGACAGCCCTACGGCTCGCGAAGACCGAAAGCGCCCCTGCACAACCGGTCCTCGATGGCATCGACGTGCTTGACGTCATGCGCGGTGAGAAAGCCACTCCCGAGCGCCCGTGGTTTTCGTTCATCGCTCCGCAAGCCCGGGAGGATGCGGCGGTCAATGTCGGCCCATGGAAACTGGTGTTGAGCGGCACCTCCCTGCTCACTCCATCGAGCGAGTCCGTTACCAAGGTGGAGCTCTTCAATCTGATCGACGACCCCCGCGAAACCAACGACCTCGCCGCGCAACACCCTGCGCACGTGGCGCGCCTGCGCCAGCACCTCGTGGAGTTCGCTCGACTTCAGAAAACCGGCGTCGCCGCGTACGCGGAAGGCCGCAGTGGCTTCAAAGCGCCCACCGACTGGATCATCAAAGACTAAACCATGGATGCGGGGCGCGAACGTGCGTCTATGCCCACCCCAAATCATGCCACTCCCCCGCCTTCTCAGCCTGGCCCTCGTGCTGCTCGCGCACTCCCTCGCGGCGGCGACCGCCACGCGCCCGCACCTGGTAATTTTTCTCTCGGATGATCACAGCCTCCTCGATTCCTCGGTTTATGGCGCGAAGGACATCAAGACGCCCAACATGGATCGCCTCGCGCAAGCCGGTCTTACTTTTGATCGTGCGTTCGTCGTCTCGCCCAGTTGTGCCGCCAGTCGCGCGGCTTTGTTGACGGGTCTGATGCCGGTCCGGAATGGCGCCGAGGCGAATCACTCCAAGCCGCGCCCCGAAATCAAGAAGTTGCCGGCCTACCTGCAGGAACTCGGCTATGAGGTCGTCGCGTTCGGCAAAGTTTCCCATTATCAGCACACGCGCGACTATGGTTTCGATCATTTCGCTCACGATAAATTTCATGAAAGCGTGGCGATCCCGAACGGAATCAAATGGCTGCGCGAACGAAAGAGTGATCGCCCGCTCTGTATTTTCTTTGGCTCGAACTGGCCGCACGTACCGTGGCCGGCCACCGGCGAAGGCTACGACGCGACAATGGTGCAGCTTCCGACCTCATTGGTCGATACGCCGGAAACCCGCGAAAACCGCGCGAAATACTACGCGGCGGTAGCGCGAATGGATCAGGAACTCGGTGATGTCTATGATGCGGCAAACCAGGTCCTGGGCCGGAACATGTTTTTCCTCCACACCGCCGACCATGGTGCCCAGTGGCCGTTTGGGAAATGGACCCTATATGACGCGGGCATTCGCACGCCGATGATCGCCGTGTGGCCGGACCACATCACAGCCCGGGCGCGCACCAACGCCGTCGTGAGCTGGATCGACATTCTGCCCACGTTGATCGAAGTCGGCGGCGGCACGACGGCGCCACGCGACATAGACGGACGCTCGTTTGCGGCCGTGTTACGCGGCGAGAAGCAGGAGCATCGGGATCGGATCTTCACGACCCACAGCAGCGATGGCCGGATGAACAATTATCCGTCGCGCAGCGTGCGCCACGAGGGCTGGAAATACATCCGGAACCTGCATCCGGAGTTCTATTTTTCCACCCACACCGATCTCGTTGAAGACACCGCCTACTTCAACAGCTGGCGCGAAAAAGCGAAGAAAGATCCGGCCGCCGCCGCCATCGTCCAACGCTACCATGAGCGACCCGCCGAAGAACTGTACGACCTGCGCGCCGATCCGACCGAAATCACGAACCTTGCCGCCGATCCCAAGCACGCCGCGCGTCTCGCGGCCATGCGGACTGAGGTGGAAACGTGGATGCGCGAAAACAACGATCCCGGCCAGGTCTACGGACAGCCCCGCTTACTTTCCGACCCAAAGCGCGCCGAGCCGCCGCCACCCACGAAGAAGAAAAAGTAAAGCCGGAGTCAGGTTTGGCTGTAGAGACGCCGATTGTGGACGGCGTGGCCGACGACTCCGCGCGGCAATACACCGGCGAAGCCAGAGTACGAACGGCCGTGCGAAAGCGCAGGCCCGACGTCAGAGCCTACGCCAGCAACCCACTCGCCACCTTGCCATGAACGTCGGTGAGCCGGAATTCCCGGCCTTGGTAGCGATGGGTCAAGCGCTCGTGATCCATCCCGAGGAGATGCAGCACCGTGGCGTTCAGATCATGCACGTGGAGCGGATCCTCGATCACGTTATAGCCAAGGTCATCCGTCCTGCCATAGCTGATACCGCGCTTCACGCCGCCGCCGGCCAGCCACATCGTAAACGCTTCCTTGTGATGGTCGCGGCCGGGCTTCGTCGTGGCGCCGGTGCCCGAGTCGGTTTGCGCCATCGGCGTCCGCCCAAACTCGCCTCCCCAAATCACGAGCGTGTCATCAAGCAGACCGCGCTGCTTCAAATCCAGCACGAGCGCCGCCATGCCTTGGTCCACGTCCTTGCACTTGCGCGGCAACCGCGTTGCGAGGTCGGCGTGATGATCCCAATCCGCATCGTAAAGTTGCACCATCCGGACACCCCGCTCCACCAACCGACGCGCGAGCAGACAGTTGTTCGCGAACGACGCCTTTCCCGGTTCCGCTCCGTAGAGCTCGAGCGTCGCCTTCGACTCCCGCGAGATATCCATCAACTCCGGCACGGAGGTCTGCATCCGAAACGCCATCTCGTACTGACTGATCCGCGTCGTGATCTCCGGATCACCCACCTCCGCGAGTTGCGCCTGGTTGAGCTGTTGCACCGTATCCAATACCTGGCGACGATCGGTCGCGGAATGGCCGGCGGGGTTGTTGAGAAACAACACCGGCTCGCCGCTCGAGCGAAACTGCACGCCTTGATGCAGGCTCGGCAGGAAACCCGACGACCACAGGCTCGTCCCCGCCCCCGCGAGCGGCCCCGACAGCATGACCACATACGCGGGCAGATCCTGATTCTCCGAGCCGAGCCCGTAGGTGACCCACGAGCCCATGCTCGGCCGTCCCAGCCGGCCAAAGCCGGTGTGCAAGAAGAGCTGCGCCGGTGCGTGATTGAACTCATCGGTCTGCAAGGAGCGGACGATGGCGATTTCATCCGCCGCCTTGGCCAGGTTGGGCAGCAGTTCGGAGATCTCCGCGCCGCTTTCGCCGTGACGCTGAAACGCGTACTTGGAAGCCGTGATGGTCGGATGACCGCGCAGAAACGCGAAGCGTTTACCCCGGATGAATTCATCCGGACACGGCTTGCCGTCGTATTTCTGCAACGCGGGCTTCGAGTCGAAGAGATCGAGCTGCGACGGCGCCCCGACCATGTGCAGATAAATGACCCGTTTCGCGCGGGGAGCAAAATGCGGCAAACGGGGAGCGAGCGGATTCGCCTTTCCCGCTCCTGCCTCGCCCGCGAAAAGCCCTCCAGCCAGCAGCGTATCCAGCGCCATCGCGCCAAGGCCCAGCCCCGAGCGTTTTAGAAACGTGCGCCGCGTGACATTCTGCCAATGTTGCTCCCAGAGGTTCATGCGTCAGCCTTTCGTGATCATCTCATCGAGGTTCAACAACGCCGCCGCGACCGCCTGCCAGGCCGCGAACTCGGCCGCACTGATCTGCGGCGGCAACGTGAACTTCCCGGTCATGCTCACCGGCATGGGCGCAGTCGTCTTCACCGCCTGAGTCGCGGTTTGCTGCTCGAGCAGCGTTCGGAGTATCCGCGTTTCGGCTACGGTCGGTTCCCGCGTGAGACAAAGCTGAAACGCATAGCGGATCCGCTCATCGGCCGAGGCGTGCGGCCGCTCCGTGAGCGTTCGCCTCGCCAGTGCCATCGCGGCTTCCACATAAACGGGGTCGTTCAGCAGTGTCAGGGCCTGCAAGGGCGTATTCGAACGCGACCGTTGCACAGTGCACGCAATGCGCGCTGTCGCGTCGAAGTTAACGAAGCTCGGATACGGCGAACTCCGTTTCCAAACCGTGTAGAGTCCGCGGCGCCAGGCATCCTCGCCGGTGCTGAGATCGTACGTCACGCGATCGCCGCCCACTTTGCTCTCCCATAGTCCCGGCGGCTGGTACGGCCGCACCGGCGGGCCGCCCTGCTTCAGGCTCAACAAACCGGCAGCCGCGAGGGCGTTGTCACGAATCGTCTCCGCATCCAGCCGGAACCGCGGCCCCCGCGCATAGGTTTTATTCTGGTCGTCGCGCGCCAGCAGTTCGGGCGTGACGTGTGAACTTTGTCGATACGTCGCGGACAACACGATCAGTTTGTGGATGTGTTTCATGCTCCAACCGCTCTCCATAAACTCCACGGCCAGCCAGTCGAGCAGTTCGGGATGGGTCGGCGCATCGCCTTTGATGCCGAAATCCTCGAGGGTCGTGACAATGCCACGACCAAAGAATTCCGCCCACCAGCGATTCACCGTCACGCGCGCCACCAGCGGGTTCTCCGCATCTACGAGCCAGCGTGCCAGATCGAGCCGCGACGGTGCACCCGGAGACGGCGCCACGTTCAGCGGATGCAGCACCGTCGGCGTGCCCGGCTGCACGGGTTCGCCGGGATCGAGGAAACTTCCGCGATTAAGCAACGCCGTCGGCCGGCGCGAGGCGATCTCCCGCATGACCAGCGTCTGCGGTCCTTTGAGCGCATTGAGGTCCGCCACGAGTTTCGTTTTCTTAAGGTTTAACTCCTTCAGGGTTTCATCCTGACCGAGATAATAATTCCGGAGCTGCGTGGTTTGCGCTCTGGTTCGCTCCGAGGCCGGCGCCCGTAAGGCGGCGACGACGTTTGCGGGCAGCGTGCCGGCGTCCGGTGCAGTGCGCAGCGCGGCGGCTTTTTCCCATTCATCATACCCGGCGAGGAGTCGTTCGGTGTGTTCGCGAGTCGGGGCATCGAGTTCGTTCACCTGCGCTTGCAACGCTTGTCGCGCGGATTCCTGCGCCGGGTCCGGCATCTCGAGGTACGGCCCGACGAACTTCAACGTGGCCATCGCTTTGGGCGTGGCAAACTGCGTCTCCTGCACGGTGTGATTAAAGAAGTCGAAGAGCTGGTAATACTCTTTCTGCGCGAACGGATCGTATTTGTGATTGTGACACTGCGCGCATTCCAAGGTGGAGCCGAGCCACACCGCCGCGGTGGTATTGATGCGGTCAAACACTTGGTTAATCCGCCCCTCTTCCTGATCGGTCCCGGCTTCAACGTTGGTCGGCGCGGCCCGGTGAAAACCCGTCGCGATCAGCGGATCGAGTTGCGCGGGCGTCCCGGCCACGCCTTGCGGGGGGAGCAGATCACCCGCAATCTGCCAGATCGTAAACTGGTCGAACGGCATGTCCGCGTTCATCGCGCGGATCACCCAATCGCGGTACGGCCAGATATCGCGGAGGTCATCGCGTTGAAACCCGTGCGAGTCGGCATATCGCGCGAGGTCGAGCCAAGGCCGCGCCCAACGTTCGCCATACTGCGGCGAGGCGAGCAGGCGATCCACCACGCGCTCGTACGCGGCACCGCCGGAGTCAGCGAGAAACGTAGTCAGCGTGTCGGGCGTCGGCGGCAAACCAACGAGATCCAGCGACACCCGCCGCAGCCAGCGGGCGCGCCCCGCATCCGGCGAAGGCGCGAGGCCCTGCTTTTCGAGTCGCGCGAGCACAAAGCGATCGATCGGATTCCGCACCACCCGAGTGGCATCACCGAGCTCGGGCACTTCCGGCCGAACCGGTTTGATATAGGCCCAGTGTTTCTGATTTTCCGGCCAAAGCGCACCCTCTTCGATCCACCGCTGGAGGAGCGCGATTTCGCCCGCGGGAAGCCGATCCGCCTTTTGCGGCATGACGTCATTTTCGTCGTCGGTCAGGATGCGCTGAATCAGCGTACTGCTGGCGCTGTTACGCGGGATCAGAGCCGGGTCGCCGGATTCGCCGCCGGCAAGCGCACCTTGTAGAGACGTGAGGCGCAGGCCGGCCTTCGGGTTCTCCAAACCGTGGCAATCGTAACACCGGGCCGCGAGGATCGGCTGAATGTCGCGCGCAAAATCGATCGGCGCTGCTGACGCCAGCGACTGGGCACTCGCGCTGGGTGGCACCAGCGAAGCCAGCACCGAAAAAAGCGGCGCCGAAAATACCGGGAAAAGCGAACGAAGAAACGAGAGCATGGGGCGATACTCGGAGCGCCAGCGTGATCCAGAGTCGCGGTCCTGGCAAGCGGCGTTCTGTTCCGAGGTGTTATGTTCCCGAGGTGTTTTGTTCCGAGGTGTTACAGACATTCCTGTCTGTTCTTTCCGTCCCATGCACCAGCAGACAGGAATGTCTGCATCACCTCAGGCGTCTTACGCCATAATGCCTTTAACCACTTCGCCTGCCACGCCCGTGAGCCGAACATCAAGGCCCTGGAATTTCGTGTTTAACCGATGGTGATCGACGCCCATCAGCGCGAGCATCGTGGCATGCAGATCATGGACGCTCACGGGATTTTCCAGCGCGCGATAACCGAGTTCGTCGGTCGAACCGTACGTCGTGCCGGCCTTCACGCCGCCACCCGCGAGGAAGACACTAAAGCCGAGAATATGATGGTCGCGGCCCGTTCCCTGCCCCATCGGCGTGCGGCCAAATTCCCCGCCCCAGAGAATCAGCGTATCCTCAAGCATGCCGCGTTGCTTGAGGTCTTTGATCAGGGCGGCGGTGCTCTGATCGACATCCATCGCCGCCGCCTTCATGCCCGGTTCCAACTGGCCGTGATGGTCCCACGCCCGATGATACAACTGGATCATGCGCACGCCGCGCTCAGCGAGTCGGCGGGCAAGCAGGCAGTTTGAAGCAAAGCTACCGTCGCCGGGCTCTTTGATTCCATAAAGATCGAGCGTCTCCTGCGATTCGGTTTTCAAATCGGTGAGCTCGGGCACGCTGGTCTGCATCTTGAACGCCAACTCGTACTGCGCGATGCGCGTCGCTATTTCCGGATCGTAACGCTCCTCGGCCAACATCCCGTTGAGCCGCCTGACCTCCTCCACCACTTGCCGTTGCGTGCTCTGGCAAACGCCATCGGGATTGCCGACGTAATGCACGGCATCACCGCGCGATTGAAACTGAATTCCCTGGAACCGACTCGGCAGCACGCCGCTTGACCATTGCCGCGCGGAGATGGGTTGCAGCCCCAGCTTTCCGGCCGAGGTAAGGACAATAAACCCCGGCAAATCCTGCGACTCGGAGCCCAAGCCATAGAGCATCCACGAACCCATGCTCGGCCGGCCTTTGATGATGGAGCCGGTGTTCATGAACGCATGCGCGGTGTCGTGATTGATCTGCTCCGTATGCATCGAGCGAATCACACAGAGGTCGTCGGCGATCCCGGCGATGTGGGGAAACAACTCGCTCACTTCGGTGCCCGATTGCCCGTGCTTCTTAAAGGCGGTGAAGGCGCCTCGCGCTTTTAATTCAGTGTTCTGCAGCTGTGCGAGTTGCTGGCCTTTCGTGAACGATTCCGGAAACGGCTGGCCGTCGAGCGCCTTGAGCTGTGGCTTCCAATCGAAGGACTCGAACTGCGACGGCCCGCCGGCCATGCACATGAAGATAATGCGTTTCGCGCGAATGGGCAGATGCGCCTGATTCAGCGCTCCACTCCAACCAGGTGGTCGCGAGGCGGGCGTTGCGGTGTTCGCAGCACCGAGTCGCTGAGCGAGCAGCGAGAAAGCCACGCCGCCGAGGCCGTAAGCACTCTGGAGCAGGAAGGCGCGCCGGTTGATGCTGAGTGCGTGAGTCGTGGGATCGTAGCGTGGCATGGTCGGGGGCGTCAGTATCGGGTGATGACTTCCTGCAGGTTAAGAATAACGCGCGCGACACTGGTCCACGCGGCAAGCTCGGACGGATCACCGGCGGTCGGCGGCGTGTGGCCCACGCGCAGCAGCTTTTCCGCGTCCGCCGGATTGGCACGATAGTGCTCCCGCTGAATGGCGACGAAGCTTTGCAACGACGCGAGCTCCGCGGGCTTCGGTTCGCGCGCGACCGCCAGAAGAAACGCGTGACGCAGCCGGGCCGCATCGGTGGTGCCAGCGGCGACGATGCGAGCCGCGAAGAGGCGGGCGGCTTCCACGAAGGTGGGGTCGTTGAGCAACGTGAGCGCCTGCTGCGGCGTGTTGCTGACGACCCGCTGCGCCGCGCACTCGTCGCGCGAGGGCGCATCGAAATTGGCCAGCATCGGATGCAAAAAGGTCCGCTGCCAGTGCATATAGACTCCACGCCGCCATTGCTCGTCGTTCTGGCTCGCCCGATACTCGCGATCCGGAAACTGCAGCGCCGCATAGTAACCAACCGGCTGATACGGTTTCGCACTGGGACCGCCAATATCGCGGAGGTTGAGCGCCCCGGCAATGAAGAGAGCATTGTCGCGGACGAACTCCGCCTCGAGCCGGCGCGGGTTTTGCGAGGCCAGCAACCGGTTCGCCGGATCCACGTCGCGCAACTCCGGACGCAGGCTGCTACTCTGGCGATAGGTGTCACTCGTGACCATGAGCCGGATCATGTGTCGCAGGTCCCAGTTCTTTTCTCGCAGCTCACTCGCGAGCCAGTCGAGCAATTCCGGATGCGACGGAGGTTCACCCTGGGAACCCAGGTCGTCGATCACGCCGCTCAGGCCACTGCCAAAGTACATCGACCACAACCGGTTCATCACCGTGCGCGCCGTAATCGGATTTACAGGCGAAACAATCCAGTGTGCGAGATCGAGTCGGGTCAGGCGCCGCTCGGCCGTGCTCTCGAGCCGGCCCGACAAAAAACTTGGCGTCGACGGAAGAACCACCGGACCGGTTTCATCGAGCCAGTTGCCGCGGGGTAGCACGCGAACCGTGAGCGGCGACATCGCCTCGGTGATCAGCGTCGCCGTCCGACCCTCGCGGGTTTCACGAATCTGCGCGTACAGCGCGTGACGCTGTTCGAAGGCGGGGCGGTCCGCGCCCGTACTCAGCAGCCAGGTTTCGATGAGCAAATCCTGTTGTGCGGACGTGCGCTTCGCCGCATCGACGTTAAGCGCGCCCCGCAATTCCGCGGATCCCACCTGCAGAGGATCAGACGCCGCCACTGGGCTGGTGAAAACCCTCAGCTGCGGCGTGGTATCACCGGTAATGGTCAGCACGAGTTTCTCGTCCGCCGTGAAGACATGGGGCGTGGCGAGCAACCATACTCCACTCTCGCTCGCGCCACTCTCCGCGGCCACGACCGGAAGGCGCCAACCTGTAGTGATGCCCAGAACATCCGTGCCCTGCTCGTATCGGGTTTCCTTGGACGTAGCATCGGCGAACACGAAATCCAGTTTGCGCAGCTTGCCATCCGCCTCGCGCACGCTGGCGGCGAGCCGGAGGGTTTCGTTGGCCGTACGACGCGTTTTTGGCGCCCCATCCCAGGAACCAGCCACCTCCAACCGCAGCGCCGCCACGCGGCCCACACCAGGCTCCACGGTGAGGCGCAGCGGTTCATTGCGAGCAAGCGCGCGTGGCAATTGGATCGCACGCTCATCCGAGACGGGTACGATCCCGTCGGGCACGGGTTGATTCCCTTTCATCAGCGTGGCACTCAGCGACGGCTGTTGCCAGACGGAGGCGGCTCCCGCGACCAAGGCGCGGGTTTCGCTAATCCAGGTTTCCAAGGCCGACGCCAACGGGCCGCTCTGCACCTGATCGCGGAGAACGCGCTGGTGGGCCGCGACGTCCGCCTCAAGACGCTGTTTGCGCGCGAGCAGATACGGGCTCTTGACCACGAGTTCCGGCGGAAACGGATAATCGTTATTGAAGCCTTCCAGCTCGGGCACGGGAGAGTAGGCGTAGCTGCTATAGACACCCCATTGTTTTACGTCGGCGAAGAAAGATTGCAGCTCGTAGAAGTCGCTCGCCTTGATCGGATCGAATTTGTGGTCGTGGCATTCCGCGCAGCCAAACGTACTGCCGAACCAGGCCGCGGCGACGGAACGAACGCGCTCCGCCCCATACTTCGCGAGATACTCCTTCGCCTGCGCCCCGCCCTCACGCGTCATCATGTTGAGGCGGTTGTAGCCGGTCGCCACGATCTGCTCGGTGGTCGGCTGCGGCAGCAAGTCACCCGCGAGTTGCTCAATCGTGAATTGATCGAACGGCTTGTTGGCGTTGAACGCTGCGACCACGTAGTCGCGATACGGAAAAATGCGCTGCTGCTGATCGCCGTGAAATCCCACCGTGTCGCTAAAGCGCGCAATATCGAGCCACCACACCGCCATGCGTTCCCCGTGATGCGGCGAGGCGAGCAAACGTTCCACTTGCTTCTCATAGGCCCGCGGCGAGGTGTCGGCGAGGAACGCCGCCACGTCGTCCGGCGTCGGCGGAAGCCCGGTGAGATCCAGCGACAGGCGGCGCAACAACTGGGCCTTGGGTGCGGCGGGCGAAGGGGCGATATTCTTCTCTGCCAGCTTCGCCCAAATGAAGGCATCCACCGGGTGGCGTCGTGCCGACGCGGAGGAGGATGAGGCTGAGGATGAAGACGAGGCTGCGGATCCGACAACCGGCGGAAGCGCGGGCTTGGCCAAGGGTGCGTAAGCCCAATGCTGCTCGTACACCGCCCCTTCAGCCACCCATCGACGAAACAGGTCCTTCTGCGCGGGCGTCAGCTTCTTGTGCGCATCGTCGGGCGGCATCGGCTCCACGTCATCGAAAATCCGGAAGATCATTTCACTCTCGCCGGGCTTGCCGGGCACGATCGGGACCACGCCGTTCTTCGTCGGTTTCAGTGCCTCCTCCCGCAGGTCAAAGCGGAGTCCAGCCTCACGCGTTTCCGAGTCGTTGCCGTGGCAATGGAAACACGTGTCCGACATGATCGGCCGGATGTCGCGATTAAACGACACCGGCAAATCGGCGGCAGCAAGGCCAGCCGGAACCGCCAAAACGGTGGCCGCCAGCAGGGAACGCAAAGGGGTGATCATGAAAAGGGAAAAAGCTCCGTGAAGACTCATCCACTGTTAGCTTTTTACGGCCGGGCGCAAGCGGTAGTGAACGGGGTAAATTTCAACGGGTTTTCCGCGTCGTCAGATGTCACGCGCGGTCGGCAATTCGCGAGGAAGGCTCTCGACCTCAATACGATGAAGTTGTAGTCCGTGGTCGCGGTTGGATCTTTCTACCCCGCTACCTTCACATCTCGCGTTATCTCGAGACGCTTCAACCCGCAATTAAAGGAATCTCTCCTATGCCCAAATACGTTGATGGATTTGTTCTGCCCGTCTCGAAAAAGAAACTTCCGGCTTATCGGCGCATGGCGCAAAAGGCAGCGAAGATCTGGCGCGAGCATGGCGCGTTGGAATATCGGGAATGCAAAGGCGACGACTTGATGGTCAAGTTCGGGTTGCCGTTTCCACAGCAGCTCAAACTCAAGTCGGGAGAGACCGTGGTCTTTGCCTGGATCATGTATAAATCCCGAGCGCATCGCGATCGCGTGAATGCGAAAGCGATGAACGATCCGCGTCTGGCAGCGGACATGGACCCAAAGAAATTACCGTTCGACTGTGAACGCATGATCTACGGCGGCTTTGAAATGATGGTCGACGGATGAAGATCCGGAGCGAGCGATCCGCGGCTCCTCGCATTCCACCTTGTCTCAGTTCGACCGGCTCTTCTCTCACTGTTGTCGAAAATCCTGAAGATTGAATGGCCGTCGGCCGCCTTCGGGATTGCGACCATCTATGTCATTGGAATTCTTCGCGAGCAGCACGAGCACGGCGATCACGCTGAAGAAGAGCCCGAGGAAGAACCACAGCCACGCGTTCCTCCCTGTATTCTGCGCCCACAACGCGCAGAATGCTCCGAAAAGAAACACTGCTGCCCCTGTGGCGCTGGCAGAGCGGACCCGGCTCTCGATCCGTGAAAGGCGCGATTCGATCGCCGATAACCGATTCTCCGTGGTCTGAATTCTACCGTCTACTTGTGCGCCCAACGGCGCAACCAACCACAAGGTCAGGACAAAGAAAAATATTCTACGCATAAAATTATTTCCCCAAACGTTGCGCAACCGTCAGCCACTTCCGCCGAACGCGCAATCCATTCATTTCCGTCACCTGGGCATGATTAGCCGAAGTCATCATGAGCGCTTTTTAAGGGAGGACGATGGAGGTCAGCGTGTGGCAGGTGTGCTGGACCCAGGATCTGGCAGTTGTAAAATCGGCGTAAGCGGCGAGCCGACGGCTTTATAAATCCGCGTCAGAATTTCCTTTTGCGAGAGCAGGCCTTCCGTCCCGGGAAAGGAGCCCACTTCAATATAGTTGTCGTGAAAGGCCGGATGCTCCGGTGATACCGGGGTGGCTCCGGCCTTCAGTTCGAAGCTACTCGTGTTCTGGACCGGCCACAGGTCGATCGGACTCAGTGATAAGAGGCTGTCGACAAGACTGTTCACCACCTCCAGCCGCAACGGGAGCGATCGCCGGCCGATCGTCCAGCTGTTCTCCGGGCGCATATCGTCTTCAATCTCGCGGAGCAGCTCCGCCGCGAACGCTTCATCTTCAAGCAGAAGCCCAACCTCGGTGTTCAGGTTCTCCGAGCGTGGATCGAGGTTATATGAAGCGCCGCCAGCATGGTATGATAAATCGACGGACGCAGGCGCGACATCGCGGGCCGATAGTGCTTCAATTCGAAATTCGGATGCACCGTCGCGAGAAATGCGACGATTTCGGTGGCAACATCACATTAACTTCACCGTTGCCACCGCTTCTGTCCAGAACGCTCGCAGCTTACACGCTGGCAGGTTCGGCGGTGCCAACGGCGGACTCGCCGCTGCCATGCAATATACGATTCAGGGACTCAACTGCGAGGACATGGCGAGAAAGGATTTGCTCATGGATATTGGGACCGAAGAGCTCAGCCACCTGGAAATCATTGGAACCCTTGCGCGCATGCATCTGAAGCCCATGAAGGCGAAGAAGTCCCGCGGTGCTGTCGAAGCCGATCCGCTGATTGCAATCGCCGGCGGCGGCGGAGTCGCGTTGCACAACTCCCAAGGCAACCCTTGGACAGCGGACTATTTGTAGATCACGGGAGAGCTTGATGTCAATTTACGCAGCAACATCGCGGCGGAGACACGGGCCAAAATTGTATATGAACGGTTGATCGACTTCTGTGATGACCTGGGCACGAAGGACGCGCTCCAATTTCTGATGACCCGCGAGATCACCCATCTTCGCGCGTTTATGGCCGCGCTCGATAGCATGGGCAAGGATCCGCTCTCGATCGGTGTAATCCCGCCCACGCCCGGTTTGGTGGAACCAATTCTTTAACGACTCGTCGGGGACCAACGGCAATGGCGAACGAGACTTCCGCGGCCCTTGGAACGAAGGCGAAGGCGTAGAGTACGTCGAGGCACCCGCGAAACTCGAAGCGCAAGTCACGCAGGAGCAAGTGACACGCGAGATTTCGAAGGCGGCGAAACGACGGAGTTAATCCAACCGCCCCCGCCGGCGGATCGGGTTTGCCGGAAGGCCCACGCTTCGCGCTCTTGCTTGCGAGCCCGTGCTTTGCGGCGACCACGCGACCGGGCCGCATCAGGCGGAGGTCGCGACTCCCTCACTCCACGGCTGACGAAGCTGCGTGCGCCGGTTGCGAACGGACGCCGAGGTTCGGCTTCCCATTCGCTTCGTCCCGTGGCATCACACGGACGCTATGACTACGCCCCTTCTATTCTCCCGGCGGGATTTTATCCTTGGTGCGGCCGCCGTGGTCGCCACCGCGCCAATTGCCTTTGGCGCGTCGACTCCCGTCGAACCCATCATCGATATTCACCAGCATACCAACTACGGCGGTAAACGGGATGCGGCTTTCCGACAGATCATGGCCGCACGCAGTCACGAGAATCTGATCGCCCATCAACGGGGCATGGGCGCAACGAAAACCATTCTGCTTCCCGCCGGCCGAATGGTGGCCCGCAGCTCAACGTTGAACGGACGCGCCAATGGGCTCGATGGTACCGTCAGCGGCAACGACGACGCCATGGCCCTCGCCCGCCAGTACCCTGCTGAGTTCGCCTTTGGCGCCAACGAAGTCAGCGATCTCGAAGACGCGCCCCAAGTGGTCGAGAAATACTTGAAGCTTGGTGCCGTTATTATTGGCGAACAGAAATTCGGCGTAGAATGCGACTCGGCAGCAATGCAGAAGCTCTATAAACTCGCTGAAGCTTATAATGTCCCGATCCTGTTGCACTGGCAGGTCGGAAGCTATAATCACGGATTCGATCGCTTTCACACGATGCTGGCGAAGTACCCGAAGGTGAACTTCATCGGCCACGCGCAGACGTGGTGGGCCAATATTGATCGCGACAATGTCAATAGTCAGCAGAATCTTTACCCGAAAGGGAAGGTGACGGCTGGAGGACTGACAGACCGCTATCTCCGCGATTACCCGAACATGTACGCCGATCTCTCCGCCGGCTCCGGGGAAAGCGCCTTCAAGCGCGACCCGGAACACGCGCGCGGCTTTTTCGTCCGGCACCAGGACAAGCTATTATTTGGCAGCGACTGCAACGATCCCACGGGTGAACCGTCGGTGTGTTCCGGCGCGCGCCAGATCGCCCAGATCCGCGCGTTTTCGCCCAACAAGAAGGTCGAGCGGAAGGTGCTCTTCGAAAACGCCCAGAAGCTGTTCCGGTTTTAAACGGTCGGGGGCACGCAGAAGACGCCGGGATCAGGCGCAGGATGCGTCGCGACTCTGGGGAGCGGCCCCGGAGAGCGATCGACGAAAACGACGCGGACTGACCACCTTGCGAAAATAGAACGCGAGGCTGGCAACGGCCATGCTATCCCGGTTGGCTCGCTTTTCATCTCACGCTTCGAACCGTGGACTGGTTAATCACACTCTATCAGGAAGATTCGGTCGCTCACGCGATCATTGCCATTGAGGTGGTCATCGCGGCCGGGCTGGCGCTGGGGCACCTGCGGGTAATGGGGGTCAGCTTGGGAGTGTCCGGCGTCCTGTTTGCCGGACTGATCTGCTCGCATTTCGGGCTGACGGTAAATCATCACGTGTTGGAATTCACGCGTGAGCTTGGCTTGGTTTTCTTCGTTTTCACGATCGGGCTGCAGGTTGGTCCGGGGGTTTTCGCGTCGCTGAAACGCCATGGGCTAGCGGCGCAATGGATACACTCTGACGTAATCATATTCACACCGCACCGTGTGACCCATTTGGCGCAGGCCAATCCAACCGGAATGAGTCCAAGCAGGCCCGTGCGCCTTATCGTCATCGTCGAACGCGACCGAAACAATATCATCGACCATGAGGCGGAGGGTACCGCCGCGTTTATATAAGCGGATAATTTGAGACTTACCCTCCGGTGCGCCCCAGACGAGATCCGGGCCCGTCGCCACGAGCTTGAACCCGGCGTTTCTACGCACGTTGGCCGTGCTGCGATCGCCGGCCCAATACGAAATATGGTAGCCGTTCAAATCACTACTGTGATACTGACGAAAGACGCCCGTACGCGGCTTCAGCGCGGGATCGAAGATGCTTTCGCCCTGGTGCCCCCGGGTACTGAAGAATACTATATTCAGCCCTTCTTTGCGGGTGAGAGGATTGACCGAGAACTCAAGTAGGAAGTCAGCGGGTGCTTCGGTTTTCAACCAGCACACCAGGTGATTGCCCCGCTCGCCGGGCTCACTCTCGAGGACGAGCTTTCCATTCTGAATGCTCACGCGTTTACCACCCTCCAGCTGCCAATCCCGCAGGATCGAAGCATCGTCGAAATCAGTTTTATAAACCGGATTAGCCCAATCCACATCCGTCGGGACCAGGCGGCTCCCGACGCTCGCGTGGGGCGGTGGATCGGGCGGTTGCGCTCCCTGAACTGATGATATGATAATACAAGCTGCGGCGATCGCCGCCCCCGTGGACGATGTGCGAGCCAAGGCCCACGACTTTCGGATTCCGGATGATATCGCCTGAGCGTTCATGAAGCTTTCATGGTTGGATTCTCGTACCAAATGACCCCAAGGTTCGCGGTTTCTTCGGTTGTAATCACATCGAGATCTCCATCCCCGTCGAGGTCCACAAACGAAACCCCATCGTATTTCACGCCCTCAGGTCCGCTCAGGGGATGTGACGTCCACCGACCCGTGAAAGGCGAACCGTCATGACTAAACCAAAGCACCCCGGACTTATCCTTCGCCTGCACAAAACTGACCACCAAGTCCGTCTTTCCATCCCGGTTGATATCACCGGCGGTCACTGACTTGACGAGGCCTGCGTCTGCTGGCAGCGGGATCTTGCGCTCGGCCCAACGGGTGCCGGCATGGTCAAGCCGGCGCAGATAATACAGCGACGTCGCGGGCACGGTTCCTTTGGGTTCATGCGTCCCCACCACGATGTCGAGCAGACCATCTCCGTCCAGGTCGGTGAGACCGAAGAAAAGGGCATCCTGGCCTTTGACACCGATCGGATGCTCCTTCCAGGCGCGATCCGGCAGTGGACCAACTCCCGGATTCTCCAGCCAGTAACAGCCGCTGCGGGCGCCGTTGAAACGATCGGTGAAAACAATATCCAGCTCGCCGTCTCCATTCATATCCACAACCTCGATACCCATGATCCATCCGGCAGAACGGAGCGGATGCCAGCTCCAGCCGTTGAGCTCCCGGGCATTCGCGGGAGCTTGAAACCAGCCGATCGTCGCCTCCCCGGGCTTACTCCCTTTCGAGCCAGCGACTAGGTCAGGACCGTTCCGACCATCAAGCGGAACTGGAACCGCGAACATCCACTTGGTTCTATCCTGAGCGATCGGCAAAGCCTCGGTCCGCCACGCATCCGCATCCAGATATCCCTGCTTCTCGCGCGGCGCCCAATGGAAGAGAATGGAGCGGCTGGCGCCTTCACAGCTGCTCACCACATCGACGGCACCGTCACCGTCGAGATCGACAAAGACCGCATCCTCCACGTTGGTCGCCGGACCAGCCGTAACCGCGGGCCATCGCTGTTTCACGCGGGCGTGCCCCGGGTTGATATAAGCGCGAACAATTCCGCCCTGCTCCCAGCCGGTGGCTATATCAAGCAGGCCATCCCCATTGACATCCGCAAGGCGGACCCCGTCCGCTCCTTTTGAGGAGTTATCGATGATATGACGTGACCAAACCGCTTGAGCGGCGACGGACCTGCTCAGGAACAGCGCAGTGACTAGCACTATTCCCGCCCATGGCTTCGAAGTGATAGAACGCGATTGCAGCCCAAACCCCGGGCTCGGGTCGCGGTTGAACGCGTTTGATGCGGAAACCAAAGTCGCGCGGAAGGGCCCATCAGTGAGCATGGCCATAATATAATGTTAAAATGCGTCCCGCTTTGGATCAGGGAAGCCGACTAACGTTGAGCTCTCCGCTTTTCTCAAGTGTCACCTCATGGACAATGGCGCCATCGACCGCGTGGTGACGGACGAATAGTGCGGGCCCCCGCGTTCCAGCTTCAGTCGCAAAAGTCAGGAACCCGCCTTGGAGCCGGAAAAACTTTTGCACCTTCTCGTCACCGGGTTGCGGTTTATAGCCACCCGCGTGAACGTCGGACGAAGGCCCGGAACCGAACTCGCGCGTGCCCGTGACAGGGTCGATGGAAAAATACTGCCAGTGCCGGTCGCCGCACGCAACCACGAGGTTCTGCTGCGCGCCGAGAAATCGGCGCAACTCATCCCCTTCATGCTTAAAGCCGGTGTTGGCATGATTGTCGTTCTTGTTCCCCCGATCCGGTCCCACGATCGGCGTAGGACTGAGCAACACCTTGAACGTCGCGTCGGAAGCGGCGATCGTCCGCATGAGCCAGGCTTTCTGCTCGGCTCCGAGAATGGTTTTAGCCGGACCATCCGGTGTATTATTCGCGCTGCGATACTGCCGTCCCTCGATCACCCAGATTTGCACATCCCGACCGTGTCGGAAAGTCCGATACGGGCGAGGCGAGGATGGCGTTTGCTCGGCGAAAATTCTCACGCCTTCGTCCCACGTCAGCGCACCAAAGGTCTGACCGGGCCAGCAGTCATTCTTAAGAATGTCGTGGTCGTCGTAGGTATAATAGACGGGCGTTTGGTTATGGAACGCCCGCTGAAAGGGCAGCGCAAACAACCGGTTCCATTTTAAGCGCGCCAGCTCGGCCGACGTGGACCACGGATCCGGTTTATCATAGTATTCGACGTCTCCGGTATGCACCATGAAATCGAGCTTCATGCGGCTCATGGTATCGTAGATCCGATGGCCGTTCACCGGGTCATCCCGTCGGGGATAGTCTCCGCAAGTTACCACACTGAACCTGACCGGTGAAGCAACAGTGGCACCGGCGGCGGTGCGGAAACTTCCCTCGACCGTTGCCCCGGCTGAGCCTTGGGCGTCCCGCGACTCGACCCTCACACGATACGCCGTGCCTGGCGTCAGGGAAGCCACCTCAAACTGTCGAATGTGATCGCGCTGCGGATCGACCGCGGACCAGGGCGTCTCAATCCGCGTTCCACCCGCGACCGGCGTAAGTGCGACGCGAACCGCACCGGGTGCGCCGGAGAGCGACCCGTGCATGTCGGCGAGCGTGCGGCCGGCGGGAAGCTGCGACCGCCAGTCCGCCTGGAGCACGATGTCGCGAAGTTCGGCCTGCGAGATTGCTCCCGGCTGCTCGCCAGCCGCCTTCGCCGCTCGCTCGGCCGCCGCGCTCATGCCGGACTGCCGCGCCACGGAGGTAGCGAGGTTCGCCCCTTCCCGGTTGCCGTCCAAGGACGGGGCGAGGAACGGCGTGCCGGTCCAGTTCGCCTCGGGAGTGGCCGTGAGCCGGGTCCAGATTACGGCCGAGCTGGCGGTCACCTCACCAATTTTGATTCCGTTGCCCTGATACACGGAGGCAGGGGAAAGCGCCGCCGGAACGAGCCAGGCCGCTAAAAACAAGAGACGGGGAGAAGTTGTCATGGTCTGGGGTTCACCGAGGATTGCGCCGCGCTTCGCACGCGGCAGGGAGGGAATCCTAGAACGTACCTTTTAGACCGAACGTCCAGAGTGAACCTGCAAGTTCGCGACTGCGAAACTGCGCATACGACGGAGTGCTGGGCCCCTCGACTTCGCGTTGGTCCGGCGTGTCTCCCACGTTGCGCAGAGTGAAGTAAGCCCCGAAGCGCTTTGAAAAATTGTATTCGCCGAGGATATCAAGAAACACCCGCTTCGACTGCCAGTTGAACGTGCCTGGCTCGATGCTGTTTCCACCGGAAATGGCGCCCAGCCGGTTCTTGCTCTGATAGCTCCAATTCATTCGAAAATTATAGCGTTCACGGACGAAACTAAACCCGAAGCTCGCCTTGCGCGGTATATACCCCGCGAAGTTCGCGGACGCCTCGCCTTCCGTCCGCTGAGACGCCGCATTCGCGAACACATGAACGCCTTGAGCCCAGCGCGGCAGAAAGGTCAGTGCCTGCCGGTAGCTGACATCGAAACCGGACATCCGCACGTTGCTCGTGATGTTATGCTGGGTTGACACGTCGTACGCTTCGTAGGTGGTGCGATCCAGCCCGTACAAGGCGAGAAACTGCGGCGTGGGACGGAAGGTGGTATTTCCGAAGAAATTCTCGAAATCGCGCTGGAACGCTCCCACCGAGACCTGCCCCAAGCCACCAAAGTAATACTCCAACCGGGTGCTGATCGTTTTCGCGGTCCACGGCTTGATGGCCGCGTTGCTCACGGAGATGACATTGCTTGAACTCGGCGGAAGTTCGTCATCGGGGAGGTCGAGTCCGCCCGCGTACTGATTGAAATTTGGCCGCCCAATCGAATGATAATAGGCCACTCGCGCGATGAGGTCTTCCTGCACATTGAAGCTCGCATTCAGGCTGGGGAACCAACGGAGATACTCTTTTTCCGCCCGCGCGCCACGATCGAGCACCGTCAGCCGCGAAACCCCGAAGGCATCGCTCAACGGCACCTTAAGCGCCGGGGTGCCGTTGACCATGATCACATTGCCATTGGCACTGCGCTGATAGTTGAGCGTTGGATCCGTCAGCGGCCCCTGCGCCTCGACATTGGTCTGCTCAGCCCGCACGCCTCCAATCAACTTCAGCCGTCGATCGAGGAACTGCAGATCCCCGCGAACGTAGGCGGCCGAGACCAGTTCCTTGGCGTACTTCGAGCCATTGACGAAGGAGAGGTATTCCGTGTTGGCATCGAGGTTGATGCGGGACGGGTTGGCCTGGTAGTAGGACCAAAGCTTTTCATTATCGAGCCACTGCACCCGGGGAAATCCAAAAGGCATCTCGCGTTGCGAGTAGCCGGGCGCAAAAAACGGCGCCGCACCATCATCGCTGCCAAGCGGAGTCGTAGTCGACTTGCCATCCGCCCCGACAAACGAATACGCGTAATTGGCCGATCGCTGGTCGCGCTCGTCCTGCCGGAAATCGAGGCCCGCTTTCAAGGTCAAGGGCACATTGCCATAGAAGTCGCGGGCGATGCTGGCATTGGCCCCTTTCTGCGTGGCATGGTTCGTCACCGGATTGGATGTCACCTGCGTGACCGCATACGAATTGATATTATAGGGATCGACCGGACTTCCAGCAGTGTCGGTGACCGTGATGGTATTGGGCCGCAGATAAAATATATCCGCAAACCCAATGGTTACGCCGCTCCGTTGCGCGGTCGAGTTGCTGAAATAGCCCTTGTCGACTGCCCGGAATGTATTTTGCGCGAGCGACAGGCCGACTCCCGCCTCCATCTTCCAGACTGGTCCATCGTGCCGCCAGACCAGGGACGGCGTCGCGGTGGAGTTTCGTCGGTCACGATATACATTCCCGAGTTGAAGCCGGCCCTGACCCGCCGTACTGCTGACCGCAAACGGCGTGAACCCCGCCGCCACCCGGTTCAGGGTGTAGGTAATCGTGCGATTCAAAACCAGGAAATCGATATAGTAATGCTGGTACGAGAATGACAACCGATCGTTGGGCGAAACCCGGTAGTCAACCGTGGCGCCAAACGAGGAGCGCGCGGCCCGCTTGGTCCCGTCGCGCACGGCCACATTGGTGAGGTACGGCTTGTCGGGCGTCGTGTGCGGGAACGCCGCTCCATTCGTCGCCGCACTCACACCACGCCAGGTGTTTTGAATATACTCCTCCTTCGTGCCATTCTCCGAATGACCGCCGGAAAGGGTGAACCCAAAATTCTTCGTGACCGGCCTGATATAGGAGAAGTCGAAGCCAGGCTTCACCTTGCGCGTCGAGGCCTCGAACGGCCCCGGCGTTTTCCCCAGATCACGGGCATTGTCCCGCATCATCACATACGCGTTCACCTTGAACTCCGGGCGGGAACGCTCAAAGGCACTCCGTGGGACCATATTGACCGACCCGGCCAGGGCATTGCCCTGCGATTCGGGCGTGGGGGAATACACCACTTCGATGCGGGACGTACTGGTAATGGAGGTCATGTCCATCTGCACGCCTCGAGCGGTGCCACTATTTCCGCCGGCACTGGCCATGGTGAAGCCGTTCACCGTGATTGGAACGTTCTCCGACGGGACGCCGTTGATGGAAATTCCCCGGGCGAGCGCCCCCGCCTCATACTCAATGGCGACGCCCGGAAGAAACTTGAGGAACTCCCCGACGCTGCCTTCAGCCACGTTTCCAAACTCGTCGGTGGAGACGACACTTTTGATATTCGAGGCGAACCGCTGCTCGTTGATCGCAATGGCGGCGCCATCCATTTCGCGTGAGGTACTCACGAGGAACTCAGATAACGTGACGACCTCGCCTGGCCGACTTTCTCCTGGACGCTGAGGCAGCGTCGAAAGGGAAAAATCGAGGATCGCCGTTTCCCCCGGCTTCACGGCCACAGGAGTTGTCTGCGCCACTAAACCGGTATAGAACGCGCGCACGCGTGCGGTCCCAACCGGAACATTAGGGATGCGGTAGAAACCTGACGTATCAGTAAAGGTTTCGAGGGAGGTGCCCTCAATGGTCACACGCACGCGTTCCAGGAAATCGCTACTGGCAGCGTTAAGGATCCGGCCCTCGACCGTGCCGGTGACGGGCGATTCAGCGGCTGAGATCGTAGCGAAAGGCACCAACGCCATCATCAGGAGGCGGATCATATACACCGATGGGAATAGTGATTTCATTAGGAGTGGGGCTTAATCTAATCGGGACAACAAGCTCGGCACGATCGCGACTGATCGTGGCCTCAGGAGGGACGCTCAATCGGGAGCCAAACGCGTCGGAAGCGGCGATAACGCCTGCCGGTCGGCGGGAGTGATTGAGGGGCACGCAGGAAAGCGAAACGTGCACCGGGGGGAATAGAAAAGACAGAGGCATGACGAACAGGGGTGAGGACGACCGCCGAGGAGACTAAACCGGATTTACCGTGCGCCATGCAATCCTTTTGGCTTCGAGTCAGGCGTCTTCGCGCGATCGTTACACCGGCGGCGGAGCGCGCCGGCTTTAAACTCGGGCGCAATTTTCAATTTCAAAAAAATTCCCGTCTGTAACGCGGCAAGCCTTTATTCTGACTCGCATGAGTGGACCAATGCTGCGACGGTAACCTGCGCCGAGGCTCCCCCCTCAAAGCATCATACCCGCGCCCGGTGGCCGCGGCACTCCTCTCCTCTCCTCATCGTCTCAATTGCCATGTCGACTCGTCCTTCTCCGCGCGCCACGGCGCGCCGCCGTTCCGCCAGTAGCGCCCACAAGACCGCTCGCAAAACGATTGCCGCGAGCAAGACCCCCTGGGCTGTCCTTATTTATATCGCGGGTGACGTGGAGTACCTCGCGGACGAGTTGCGGGCCAACCTCAACCAGGTTCTCGCCGCCGGTTCGAGTGCCGAACTCGCAATCGCGGTCCAACACGACAGCCCGTCAGGCGCGACCCGCTATTTTCTTCCGCCCCACGGCAAAAAGAAAACCGAGCCCGACGAACACCTGGGCGAGATCGATAGCGGGGACCCCGCAGTGCTCTCGGATTTTCTTCGCTGGGGCCTGTCGGTCTGTCCGGCCGAACGCACCGCGATCGTGCTGAGCGGCGTCAGTGCCCTCGACCCCGCGCCCGGAGGGGCAGGCGCCGATCACGCGAAATCACGCGTGTTCACCATTTGTCGCGACGAGTCCCATGGCAATTTTCTCGATGTCGTCGAGATCGGCGCCGTCATGCGCGGGATCCTCGCCGAGTTCGGTCGCGACGCCATCGAGCTCCTCGCGATCGACAGCTGCCGGATCCAGTTTCTGGAGCTCGCTTATGAACTCGAGGGCAGGGTCCAGGTGCTGCTCTCGTCCCAGACCTCCGTTCCGGGCTCTGGCTGGAACTTCACCGCCGTGCTCAATGCCTGGCGCGATGGCATTCGCGATGCCAAGGGGAATCTCGGCACGGATGACCTCGCGCAATTGCTCGTCCCGGCCATCGCGAAAACCTACGCGGCGGAGAAAACGGGTTATCCGTGCGCCGTATCCGCTCTCGACCTACGCCGGCTCGACGACTTCGCCCGCGCGCTCGACACCTTTTGCATCGGTTTGATGCAGGCGCTCGGCGAGGGTCTGATCTGGGAAACCCGCTGCTTGTTCGTCTCGTATTTCGAGCACGACGAAGACATCGATAAGAAATACTCCTACGATGCCGGCAGCCTGCTCGTGATTTTCTCGCAGTTGCTCGATGCGATGGCGGACGAAGCATCGCAAGGCTGGCTCGGTACCACTCTGAAGCGCACGTCCGGAGCGCAATTCGAGCGCTTTCGCGCGGCGGTCGCCACCGTCCTGGAACGTGCCCCACTGGCCAGCAGCGGCCGGGCTCAACTGCTGCGCAGCGCCTTGCGGTCGAACCGTCCAGCCGATGCCGGCCAGACTGTGCACGATTCCATCGAGAAGGGCATTCGGCGGCGCCTGCAGCTTCTAAGCGAAGGCCCCGACCAGGCCCGCGCCCTCGCCAACGCCTCCGAACAGGCCCGTGATTTGGACGCAGCGTTGTCCGAGGCGATTCGCAGTTCGTTGCCCGCGCTCGCCCAGGAACGGCAGTTTGATCTCGAGCGTCTCGAAGAATCCCGCGATCTCGCCCGTCGACTCGCCCGTCAAGCGCGCCAGGCCGCGTCCATGCTGCTCGGTGACTCCATCTTCGCCTCCGCGACGTCGAGCACCGAAGATCCCCGACCTGGGATGGTGATTGCCGCGGTCACCGACAACGCGTTGTCCACGCACTGGCCGCGCTGGTCCGGCGTGTCACTCTATCGGCCACCGAAGCTGGATGAGCTGATGAGCCCCAGCTATCAGGCGTTCGCCTTCCATACTCGGATTCACTGGGCGGCATTGCTCGGTGCTGCCAACTTGATCCAGCACCATCCCCGCGCGCTTTGGCGACTGGTGTGCTCCTTGCTCGCGACCGGTGGCGCCGGCACGCGGCGTGACGTGCTGCGTCGGCTCACCGGGGCCGATTCGGTCATCTGGGGCCTGCGCGAACAATTCCGCCCGATGGCTCCAGCGCCTGCACTCACCCTCTCCCTCGAGCAACGTCGCGGCACGCGCGATGGCCGGGGAAATCCGCTGCCCGGATCCGGTGCAAATCAAGAGCACTATCTATTGCGACTCGAGTCGGCGAATCGCGGCGCCGTGATCACCGAGCAGCTCAGTCGCGTCCAACCCGAACTCATGCAACGCGCCTTGCGCGAGCTTGAGGATCTGCTTTCGGTTCCGGTCATGACCCGCGATGGCTTCCGCCGGCTGCGCGCGGTGGGCGGATTGTTGGGCGACGATATTCTGCAATCGCTCGGACGCACCCTCGAGGAAGAGCGCGCAATCTGTCAGGACGATGTCGGCAGCGGCCAGGTCCATCTCCAACTCCAGATCCCACGTGAACTCATGGCGTATCCGTGGGAACTCATGCACCACCGCGGCGAATGGTTGAGCGAACGCTTTGCCATGGGCCGGCAGGTGTTCATGGCCACCGGTCTGGCTCGCCGCGTGCCCCGGCGCCGGCAGGGACGCGTGCGTATCCTCGTGATTGGCGATCCGGTGCTCGATACACCGGGTTGGACGCAGCTGCCCGGCGCCCAAGCGGAGGCCGAGCAAGTCGTCGGTTATTTTCTCAAACTGAAAGAGCAAATGGGCGAAGTCATCGACTTCGATCCCGTGCGCGACGCGCATATTCATACACGAGTGACCAATGCCGATTTTCGCGCGCTGCTCCGCGATGGTGATTATGATATTGTCCATTTCGCCGGCCATGGAGTTTTCGATGCCGACGATCCCGAGACCAGCGCCTGGTTATTGAGCGATGGAAAACTGTGGGCGCTCGAGCTGCGCAATACGCTCTCCGAACACCCGGCGCCGCCATGGCTCATCTATGCCAACGCCTGCGAAGCCGCGATGGAAAGCCGCGCGATCAAATATCAAGGCAATGTCTTCGGGCTCGCCACGGCCTGTATCAACGAAGGTGTCGCCGCGTTCATTGCTCCGCTCTGGCCGATTGACGATCTACTCGCACAACAGATCGCCCTCACGTTTTATCACGAACTCTTCTCGGAACGCGCCTCACTTGGCGAAGCCTTGCGCCGTGCCAAGGCCGGCGCCCGCCGCATCGCCACGCCATCCGAAACGGACGGCGATGACACCGGCGCCTGGGCCAGTCTCGGCTGGGCGAGCCTGGTGCTGTACGGTGACGCCACCGAGGAAATGTTCCAAGCCCTCGCCGGCAGCGAACGCCGCAACGTCCCCGTTCCTTCCATGCGCGGGAGCGAAGCGGCTCCTGTTCGCAATCGGCCGCAGCCGCGCCTCGAAGGGTTGCGGCCCGCGTTGCTGCACGCGCCGGATCAAGTTCTCCGCGACTGGGTCGACGATCCCGTGGTTTTACGCCGCGGCCCCGTTCGCGGAGGCCCGGCGACCGAAGCACCCGAAGGCCCGGCACTCGAATTGATCGAGGAGGCCGGCCTGCGTCGCTGGCGCATTCGCCAGCCTGGCCAGGTGGCAACGGCCGGTACGCGCGGCGGCGAAGCCACGTACGACGGCTTGCCCGGATCTGACTTCGCACAGTTGCTCGCCAATCCGGCCGTGCGGCGCCAATTGCCCGCCCAACGCGGCATCGTGCGCGTCATCGGTCGCTGGATCATCAGCGGCTTCGACGACGGCCTCACTGGCCTCATCCGCGAATACGATCGGGAGGAGGTCCCCGTGGAGGGACTGTTGTCGATCAACGGCACCACGATGCGTCCACTCGCCGATGTCGGTTTGCCCAAGGCGACCAAGGACAACGACCGCGTTCTCCTGTTGATTCACGGCACGTTCAGCAAGACCGCTTCGCCCGTGGAAGGCTTTGGCCCCGTTTTTATAAAATGGGCGCAACAACGCTACCGCGCGGTACTGGGCTTCGATCACTGGACGTTGTCAAAGGATCCTTTGGAAAACGCCGAGCTGCTCGCGCAGGAGCTGCTCCGGCTCGCCCCCGAACTTTTGGAAGGAAAGCGACTCGACATTATTACGCACAGCCGCGGCGGTCTGGTCGCACGGGCGTTCTGCGAATTGCTCCCGCATGCCGGAGCCGTGAAAAACCTGATCTTTCTCGGCACGCCCAATTGCGGCACCGATCTCGCGAATCCCAAAAACTGGGGAGCGATGGCCGACACTCTGATCAATCTCACGGGTGTCGATCATGCGCGGACGTTTGGCCGGCTCGCCGGATTGCTCGCCCGCCTCGCGGTCGCTCGTGGCATGTCGAGTATTCCCGGAATTCTCGCGCAGAATCCGTTGATGGCTGGCCAGGACTCGTTCCTGAAACGCTTGCAAGCGGCGGATCCTGATCAGGGCATCCGGCACGCAGCCGTGACGGCCGAGTTCGAACCGTCGCCCTTCGTCCCGAATCTCAAGGCCCTCTGGCAGGCCGCGAAGTCCGCCGGGATCGATGCGGCGATCGACGGCTTTTTCCGCGACGGCAATGATCTCGTCGTCAACACCAAGAACGTGTGGTGCCTCGGCCAGCCGCCCTCGGAGGCCGCGAACTTGCCCGCGTTTTTGAAGAGCGACCGGGTTCTCGCCTTCGTGCCCGCCGACACCAAGGTCGTACTCCCAGCCGGCATCCATCACGAAGTCCTCACCGGCGTGCATCACTGCAACCTCTTCGGCCAACCGATCGCCCAGGAGAAAATCCGTCAGTGGCTTGCTGAAGCTTAGTCGGGCCCGCGAGGCGCACACTAATCAGGACGCTGCATCGGCAGGTAGTTCTCACCCGGTGGGGAGCCTGCCGCCGCAGTGCCTATAAGGACCGGGAGACGCGGTTTGTTCGCCCGCCTGCCCGGCCCTTCAGGCACGCTCCACGATCAGAAACTGAACGTGCTGGTGAGAAGCCAGCGGGTCTCGTTCGGGATACGAATAACGGCAATAGTGCCATCCGGATTGGCGGTGACGGGTATGTCATCGTTGTTGCCCCAGGCATTACGGACGTTGAGCTGCAGCCGCCAATCGATGTCCTTGAAAATCTTCCGGCGATAGCTGATCCAAACATCTCCGGCGAGCTCCTCAGGGCCGTAATACGGATTCGCCAGATCAGGAAACTGCGACTCCATGATCGGGTCGTTGTCTGCAATTTGGTTGATGTTGGTATAGTTGGGATTCGTCTCCACGATCTTTTCCTTCAGCCGGTTTCCGGTCAGGAAAGGGTTGCCGAGTGCGACCTTCGACTGCCAGCGGACAGCGGTGCCCAGGCTCATTTGTTTCAGCACTGGCACCTCCAGATCACGGAAGTCGTAAGTCGTGACAAAATTCGCGCGCCATTTGCGCTGCTCCTGTGAAACCGCCCCGTCCTGAGCGACCGTCGCCGCGAGCGGAGTGCCGATATTGCTAGCGAAGCGCTCGGCCGTCGATTGCCGTTCCGGGAGCGCGGGACCCTGATCAATCCCCAGCAGGTTGAACTTCCCCAAGTTGGCAAAGAGCGCATCGGCCACCTGCTTGGTCAAACGGGCAGAACCGTTGAGCACCGTCTCCTGTTTCGCGACGTTGAACGAAACGCGCCAGCGGCGGGTGAGATTACCCACCAACTCGGCTTCAAACCCGCGAGCGGTAAGGTCGCTGGTGTCCGTCAGTCCCTGGAGCCCATCGCTCTGGAGATTACCACTCGCATCAAACCGCAGATTCTTCAATGAATTCGCCGGCTCGGGGAGCAGTTGGAAAAGTGCATTGTATAATTGTTGATATGAATTGTAGCCGGCGGCAGTAACCCCGGGGATAGTGGCGAACTCAATCCCCTGAGTTTGCGCGGTGGTATAGCGGTTGATAAGGAAATTGGGGAAATTAAAGACCTGCCCGGTAGCTCCCTGGGCATTGTTGGAGGAATTGGTTTGAAGGGTTTTGAACCAATTTAAACGAAGTGACGCACGGCGGTCGAAAAATTCGGCGAGAACGCCGTATTCCTTGGTTTCACCCGCGGGAGTATCAATAATCACTCCATTGAGATTAGTGCGGACATTTACCGGGTTAAAATTACCGGACTCATTATAAAAGGCGCTCAGGTCCAGTCCAAACGGCAACCGCCCGAGAACCCGCTCGGGATAACGGCCCACCACACTCCAGGTGAAGTTGCGGCCGTCCTCATCAAGATCAACGTCGTCACCGAGGCGGAAGCTCGGGTCGAGCGTGCCATCCGGCAGCCGGGTATTGTTCTCGTTGGAAAAGGTTCTGAGACTATCCCAGCGCCAGCCAATGACACCGATAATCGTGTCGTTGAAAAAATCGCTTTTCAGGCTCAGGGATTTTGACTCGAGCTTCTGGCGACTAAGCGAGCCGCCATTGAGGTAGCGGCGGATGGAGAGATCGTCGGTCACGAGTTGCTTGGTCGTGAAGTCGAAAAACGTGACGCGATGGGTATCGCCATCGCGAGGAATCGCGCCCGAAAACGGCGTGGTGATACGAACGTCGTCGATCGATCCCGCATTCACGACAGACGGACCCACATACTGCAGAATGACGGGCGAACGACGAAACGAACTGTTGAGCCCGGCTTGAAAAACGTCCGTGGTGAGATTGCGCCGATCGCTATCCCACGACAGGTCGTATGACTCCGTGCGGGCATCGATCTCCTGGGTATTGAACAATCCGGTAAAGGTATGTTTGCCAAGAGGGATTCCGAAGAACGTTTTCTTTTGCTCGTCGAAATCGAGACGATAGAAGGCGGTGGCGCGGAACGAATCGCGATCGCGCTCCTGCCGGCGATCCTGGCTCCCGAGCTGCTGAATAAAAGGACGGCCGACATTGGGGTTTGATTCATCATTGCTCAGATACTGGGAGACATCGATATAGATGTCGGACTGCCCGTTGCCGGCCCCGTTCTGCCCGAATGAAAACGGGAGTGAGCGCTTGGAGCGCGTCGTCTGGCGATCGTACGCGAGTTCAAAACCGCCCCGACCGTCGAAGAGTTCCTGGGTAAGCGCGACGTTAAAGGCATCGAAATCCTGCTCGATGCGGTTGCTCCCACCAGAGATGAGCCGTTTGCGATAGTCGAAGATTTCCCGGTTCTGCAAGGACGGCGTCACGAAACCGGACAGCAAGCTGTAACTGGAGCGAGTGGAAATGACATCGACGGGCGGACGACGGTTCGGGTTGTTCGCATAGCGAATCCGGCCCATGATACCGGCGATACCGTTTAGCGCGGGGTTATTCGAGTTCGCAAAGCCCGGAGCCGATTGTCCCGGGGTGTCGTAGACGAGAGGAATCTGAATGAAATAGGGGACCCCATAATAGCCACCTACGTTCTGCGGGATGGCGCTGGCGTTGCCGCGATTGTCGACCGTGACGCGCGGAGCATAGATATAGCGCGGGTTGCCCGGTGTTAGGGCCGCATCGAGGGTGACGCCTGGAATATCATTAAGCGCAGGATCAGGCGGCTGAAAGAAGATACTGAACGCATCGAGCGGCGGGATCACGTTGACAGGGTTCGCCTGGCTGTCGCCAATTTCGCCGGAGGCCCGCAGGGTAGTCTTACCAAAGAGCGGAGTGCGCTTTCCATCACGCAGAATGGCCTCGATTGCCCCAAAGAGGCGGCGTTTGCGGTCGAACGCCGGCTCCTGATCATAATTGTTCTGCTCGCCAACACTGGCAATGCGGACCGCCAGGCGATCTCTCACGAGCACGCGGTTCAAATCAAGCGACGCCCGGTAGGATTCATTGGACCCATAGCGGACGGAGACTTCGTTGCGATTTTCGTTGAGCTGCGCTTTTTGCAGCGACGCTTCGATAATGCCGGCCGGATTTCCGATGCCGAAAAGGAGGGAATTGGGTCCGCGGCTGATCGTTACCCGCGAGGTGTTATAGGAATCAAACGGGATATCGGTGAGAAAAAAATCCCTCGTGTTGCTGGCAGGGCCAATGCCCCGAACGCGCTGGTTGCCCTGGGGATTTTCGCGACTCTCCGATTGGTCGGGACGACCATTGCTTTGACTGCCACCCGCAAAATTTCCGTACACTCCACCCACCTCGGTCCCGGTTGTGAGGGAAAGAAGTTCCCCGATATTGGTTGAAGCCGTATCGTTGAGAAACTCCGGGGTGATGATACTGATGGACGCACCCACATCGCGGAGCGCAGTATTGATGCGCGTGCCAGCGAGCGTGCTATTGGCGGAGTAACCAACATTATCGTCCTCACTGACGACAAAGGGATCAAGCATCACGCGTTCACCGGGGTCCGGCGGCGGCGTGGCGGGAACAGCCGAAGCTGGAGCCACTTGAGAAAAGAGTGCGGAAGTGGACACAGTCAGCAGCAGAGCGCCAAGGGCAGAATTCAGAGTATTCATGGCAATCATCGGGGGTTTGGGTTAGGGCTTCCGGTCGTATATCGACCGCAAGATAAGTATTACTATCCGCGTTGCTTCGCAACGGGGGCGCAGGAATTTAGTGTCGCATGCGGGCACCGTTAAAAAGTTGGATCCAGGAAAAAAACAGGTCAACCCTCAATGTCCCGGAGGGGGTCAATCTCGTCCCGCCCAACACCATTTCCGGTTCAAGGGGATCGGGCAGCAGTGACGCGCCTCATATACATTCCAGTACATCTTGCACCGACCACGCCCGTTGCCGGCGACTTTCAGCGGCCCAACTCCGTTTGGAAGGGATCGAGCAACAACACAGACTCCGCACTACCGTATCCAACCCGATGCCAGTCGATCTCGTAGGGATCGCCCGCGTCGGCGATTCGGCGCATAAGCGTGCTCCGCACCGCCGCGCGCGTGTCCATCGGCGGGTCGATCAGGGAACGCGGATTTTCCAAATCGAGTGCCCACGGTCCGTCAAGGTCGGCGAGCGCGAGCCCGAGGCTCCGGGCGGGATCGATCTGGTGGTATTCAAGATCCTGAGACTCCAGCCAGGGTGCATCCCATGCCAAACCCTCCCGCTGTCGAAATGTTTCCAAGAGTTCCAACTTCGTCACCCAATCCACCAGCCCCATCAGCTGCTTCGGATCTGACACCAGCCCCTGCTCCACCCGCATCCATAAACCAAGTACGGAATCCGTCTCCGCATCGCGACCGCCAAAACGCGCCTGAGCCCGCTGCCGAAACTGACTGAGCAGCTCCACCGCATCGGCCTCGGCGCCGTCCTCCATCGTCACCCGCCAGGGCGGGCGG
>JBBQEG010000008.1:0-34925 GCA_038320495.1 Opitutales bacterium
CCCGACCATTTTCCCCGCCTTCACTTGAAGGGGCTTCAGTGGCCGGACTCGGACAGCACGAGACACTTACGGAATTTTCAGAGGAGGCAAGGAAATGTCCCGAGGTGTCACGAGAGACCCCGTTTTGCCCCTGTTTGCCTAAACTTTGTGTGCGTTTTTGTGTACCCTCGGCCGGTAAGACAAACGAAGGCAGCAACGACAGACCGGCCGCAAGAGGAAGACGGGACGCGTCGGTGTACGTCTTCATGGTCAGCCGCATTTCGCTATGACGCATGTACTCCATTGCAACCCGTGGCGGAACGTTGGCCACGCTCATAAGCGTTGCGCACGTGGTCCGCAACGCGTGGAAATCGAACCGCCGCCCGTACTCGTCAACGACGGAGATCCCAGCTGCCGTGGCGTCCTTTCGAAATGTCCGCGTGTTGGGCACGCGGCCCCGGAAAACCCACTCGAACGGCTGACAGGCTTCCGGACGATGACGGCGCAAAGCGTCGACGACCTCGGGCCGGAGCGGCAACGTCACGGTGCGACCGTTCTTGGCGATCGAGCCAGAGACCCGGAAACTAGGCGATTCGCCGTCAAGGTTGAAATCACCCCACGTGATGCCATTTAACTCGAAGCGGCGAAGGCCGGTGTAGAGCGCGACGAGGTACACCAGTGCCCGGTGCGCCGGCGCCGTCTCAAGGAGCTTTCGCAATTGGTCAACTGAGGGCGCGAAACGTTTGCCGCGGTCCTCGCGAATCTTGATCTTTTCGACGTCGGCGAACGGATCGGCGACCATGTGACGCCGCTTGACCATCCACGCGAAGAAGGTTCGGGCGTAGCCAAGGGCGTTGTTCGCGTACTTCGGACTGACGCCGGATCGCCAAGCGTCGAAACTGGACGCGCTCACGTCTCCGACCGTGACCCAGCCGCAGGCTTTGCAGAGTTGGCCCACTACGACACGATAAACGCGCACGGTTGCAACGGACCGCCCCCGGCCCTCGACATCTGCCAGAAATGCCGCCAGCGGGCCAGCAATCGGCGTCCGCTGCGCTTTCTTCGCGGCATGGATCGGCGGCAGGCCGACGGATTCGCGCTCAAGGTCTCGCACGATCTCGCGCAGCTTTTCCTCGGCGACTTCCTTTTGCGTGACAGCCAGGGCAAAGACCCGAGCACGAGACCAATCGTCCAGCTTGACCTTGCCCGACCAGAACTTGCCGACCTTGCCGGAGCGTCGAGGCTTGAAGACGTGGGACCACATCAGCGACGCACGCTTGCGGCGTAGGTTTCAACGTCCTGCAGAGTGGTCCGGGTCGTGCGACCGACTTTTGCGGGCCGAGGATACTTTCCGCGCGCGATCTCGCGCATGATCGTGCGCTTGGAAACGTTGAGCATGGCGGCGGCCTCATCGAGTGTGAGGAACTGACCGAACGAAGGACGGAGGGAGAAGGGAGTGGGCGAGAGTGTATTCATTTCGTGGATTTCTTGAGGTCGACAAGGTGCTGGACGGTGCGGAGGGCGTTCTCCCGGGCCTGCCCCGTGAAGACGAGCCAGTCTAGGAACATGCGAACGTGGACAAGAACGGCGTCGGCGTAACGGGGCTTGAGCGGCATTGACGAACGCCAGCGGAGGAAGGAGGCCGCGGATATTTCCCGGACTCGACGCCAACCACATTTGCGACAGAGCGCGCCAATGCTGGATCGATAGACCTTCAGCGTCGTTTCGGAACGCCCTTGGATGCGAAGAAAGGCGAGGTAATCTTTGAGCAGGTTCGCGAGCAGAGCGTGCGTGGTCTTCGGATTAATCTGAGGAGTTTCCCAGCCGTAGGTGGTGGCCTCTTCAAACGCAGCGTCGCGCACGCGCTTCTTTCTCAGCCAGTACGCAACGCGCCGGCTTGAAACAGGAAGAGGTATAAAGCGCGGCCGTCGGCCCGCAGTGGATGGGATGACGGCGCCCATGCGACCATCGCGATAACGTAAGACGGGACCTTCGGAGTCTCCGTCAGGCTTATTAGGACTCATAATTAATCAGTGGGTTAAGGGTTCGGCTCTTGACTACCAGTTTGCCGACAGAGGGCAAAACGCCCCCGTATTAATTGACCAACCTTGTTCCTGATTCCTAAATTCCTGTTTCGCGCATAGTTGCTGAGTTTCTCGACGAACGAAAAGGCCAAAGTGTAAATGTTGCGCAAGTTGTTCATCGTGAAGGTTGGAAGTTATATCCGTATATTTACCAAGGGTACCAACCTTTCGAGCGCATGTCCGGCCGGCCGTTGGCCTGGCTCGCGCACGCTGCGCGTGCATCGAGCCGAGGCCCTCCGGCCGGCGTTTGCATGGGGTGCGTGTCATGTTGGCTCCGGGCGACGGTGACCGGCCTCACGGCCTTGCTTCGGGCCAGCCCTCAGGGCTGGGCGCTTCCGAAGCATCACCTTCCCGTCCCTCGGCTTATTGGTTCCCCGTTTCCAAGAGGAGCGCTTCCAGAGTGGACAGCGTCGAAGCGTGGGCTTCGTTCACGAGAAGGGCGACCAGAGGCCCGATATCGCCGCTAAAGCCGAGCAGGATCTGCGCGAGCAATTCGCGGCGTGCTGCGTCGGCCTGAGCGAGTTTCTGCCTGAGTTCGCCGACCGACAGCGCGGGGCGGTTGTTCTGTTTTTGTGTATCTGACACGGTGTTTCCTTTGTTAACAACGTGTCCAACGCGTTTTGCGTCGGTGGTTCGGTTGCTTCGAATCTCACCAGCCCGACCATTTTCCCCGCGATTTCTTCTAAAACGAGTTGCACCTGACGGGGTCTGGCGGCTTAGACGCGGGCAGCGATGACGACTTTGCCTGAACAACGCCCGTGTTGGACCGATTGGCTGTGGCCGCTTGCGCTCATGGCGTCGATTGCCGTGGCCTCGTCGAGGCCGGTCGTGGGTGGGCCGGAGATTCCACACTTCGACAAAGTCGTCCATTTTTTGGTGTATGGGCTGCTCGGCACCTTGTTCGCGCGGGTGAGGTCGCTTCGGACGTGGGGAGGTTTGGGCATCGGGTGGGCCGTGGTGTTTGCCTCGGCGTACGGCGCGATCGACGAGGTGCACCAAAGCTTTACCCCGGGTCGTTTTGTCGAGCTGGCGGACTGGGTCGCGGATTCGGCCGGGGCCGCGCTGGCGGTCTGGCTATATGCGAAGTGGACGATTTATCGGAACGTTCTGGAAATGCCGCTTGTCCGCCGGAAGCAACGCCGGGTTAAATCGGCGGCATCCAACGTGTCAGAACCTGTCGCATGAAACCCGCAGAGGCGTCCGCGCGCATCACCCACCTTCGCTCCGAGGTCGAGCGTCACGATGCGCGCTATTACCGCGAGGCGATGCCCGAGATCACCGATGCCGAGTACGACCGGATGAAGCGCGAGCTCGCCGAGCTGGAAGCGCGCTTTCCGGAATTCCTGGCGGCGAATTCCCCGACGGCGCAGGTGGGCGACGATCGCACCGAAGGGTTCGTGACCTACCGCCATCGCGAGCGGATGATGAGCCTCGACAACACCTACTCCGAGACGGAACTGCGCGAGTTTCATGCCCGGTTGGTGAGGCTGCTCGGGCGTGAGGCACTCGCGTACGTGGTCGAGCCGAAGATCGACGGGCTTGCGGTGAGCCTGACTTACGAAGGCGGGCAGTTCGTGCGCGCGGTGACGCGCGGGAACGGAGTCGAGGGCGACGATATCACGGCCAACGTGCGCACCATCGCCACGTTGCCTCGGAGCCTCAAGGATTCTGCCGAGCATCCGGTGCCCGAGGTGATCGAGATCAGAGGCGAGATTTTTATGACGCTCGCAGAGTTCGAGCGCATCAACCGCCAGCGCGAGGAGGCAGGCGAAGCGCTGTACGCGAATCCACGCAACCTTGCCGCCGGCACCATCAAGCAGCTCGATCCGCGTGAGGTTGCTGCGCGAAAGCTGGAAATCGTGCTTTACGGGCTCGGTTATGCGCGGCCGTCCTCCGTGCTTCCCGCGACGCAGTCCGGCTATCATGAAGTGGTAAAAGCTTGGGGGCTTCCGACAGTGGAGAAGTACTGGTCGGTGAGAGGAGCGGACGAGATCTGGGCGGCGGTGACCGAGTTGGATCGTTTGCGCGACAGCTTCGCCTACGCGACCGATGGCGCGGTGATGAAGCTCGACTCGATCCCCTGGCAGCGCGAAGCGGGTGCAACCTCGAAGGCCCCCCGCTGGGCGATGGCCTACAAGTTTGCGGCTGAGAGGGCGGAAACAGAGCTGAAGGGCATCACAATTCAAGTCGGGCGGACGGGCGTGCTCACGCCCGTCGCCGAACTTGCGCCGGTGCTGCTGGCGGGCACGACCGTCTCGCGGGCGACGTTGCACAATCGCGATGAGATCGCGCGCAAGGACATCCGGGTGGGCGATTTCGTCTATGTCGAAAAAGCGGGCGAGGTGATCCCTGCGGTCATCGGCGTGAATGCCGCGCGGCGCCGTCCTACGTGTGCGCCCTACGTTTACCCCGAAGCATGCCCCGTCTGCGGGACGCCGGTGGTGCAGATGGAAGGAGAGGTGGCCTTGCGTTGCCCCAACTACGAGTGCCCGGTGCAGGTGCGCCGGCGTGTGCAGCACTTTGCGTCCAAGGCGTGCGTTGACATCGACGGGCTGGGGATCGCGATGGTCGACGTGCTGGGGGAGAAAGGCTGGGTCCGAAGCATTCCCGACATCTACCGGCTTCGTCGCGAGCAACTGCTCACGCTGGGAAAGAGTGTGGAGAAATCGACCACCAACCTGCTTGCCGCGATCGAGACGAGCAAGCGGGCCGAACTCTGGCGGTTCGTGCACGGGCTTGGCATCCCTCACGTGGGGGCGGCGGCTGCCAAGGATCTTGCGCGCGTGTTCCGCGGGCTGGAGGCGCTGGCCGAAGCCAAGTACGACGACTTCATTGCAGAGAAACGCGCGAGCCGGATCGAAGGAATCGGAGAAACCATGGCGCTCGCGATCATCGATCATTTCAATGAACCGCGAAATCGCACCCTGATCGCCGAGTTGGCAGGGCTGGGGGTTGCTCCGACGGCGCCGGTCGCGGATGCCCCGAAGGGAACGGCCCTGGCGGGCAAGACGTTCGTCCTGACAGGAACCTTGCCGACGCTTACGCGCGAAGCGGCCGCCGGGCAGATCGAGGCGGCGGGGGGGAAGGTGAGCGGCAGCGTGAGCAAGAAGACGAGCTACGTTCTCGCCGGCGAAGAGGCGGGGTCGAAACTGGAGAAAGCCAGGAGCCTCGGTGTGCCGGTGATCGATGAGGCGGCGTTTCGCCGCATGCTGGGCGTAGGATGAGCCCGGCGCCCCGCCATGCCCTTTTCAATCGAAGGGCACGGGCAACGACGGCAAGGCGGAAGTCGCCAAGGGCGCGTGCGCGGCCTCTTCCAACTCGATATGCGCGGTGGTGGAGCCGTTGACCCAACGGCTGTCGATCATAAGGGTTTTCGCCTTCTCGGGCAGGCCCCGCTCGTGGCGGAGCAATTGTCCGGCGAGCAGATCAATCGCGCAGGCCCCGATGCTGGTCGCATCCTGGTAGATGCCGGCGACCGTTCCGTCGGTCGTGGCGAGGTTGAGATCTGCGTAGGCTACTTGGCCGGGAACCTTGAGGCCGGCACGGCGGAGCCAGGTCGCGATGGCGGGTTCGGTGCCGACGATCGCATCCACACGGGCGCGCCTGGCCCAGGCGAGCAACGCGGCTTCGTGCAATTCCTCGGGGCGGTAAATGAGCACATCGTCGACGAGTCCGGTGGCCTGCATTTCCAGCAGGTATCCGGCAGTCCACAGGCCATTGACCCGCTGATGATAATCGGTGGTGAGGGCGAGCCCGATGCGGCGTCGACCGGTGGCGTGCAGGCAGGCAACCGCGAGCCGGGCGGAGGCGCAGTGATTGTCGGTGGCGCGATGCAGACGCGGCCCCACCAGGGTGTAGGCGACGCTGACGGAGGAAAACCTGTCCCACGGAAGCGGGATCGACTCGGGATGTGGCAACGGCGCGACGATGAGACCCATGATGCCGCGCGCGAGCAGGATGTCTCCGAGCCGCGACGCGTTGCCATCGGCGTCGCCGAGCCAGAAGTGCTCGAGGTGGTAACCGGCGGCATCGGCGCGGTCTCGTGCGCCTTCAAAGCACCGTCGGAAAAACGGCACACGCTGCCAGGCGTCGCGCTTCGGGTGGGCCGTGATCCATGCGAGAGTAACGCGATCAGCCGGGGGCTGGCCCGCGCGGATCGCGGTCATGACCTCGGCGAGCAGCGGGTTCGGTTTCCATCCAAGACGGGTGGCGATCGCCTGCACGCGGGCGCGTGTGGCCGAGGGAATTCGCGGATGATTGCGAAGAGCCATCGAAACGGTGGCGCGGGAAACCCCGGCTTCTTCGGCAATACGGCCGAGGGATGCGGCGCTGGCGTGACGGCGCATGACGAATCAGGCCGGGAGATGGCTCTCGTGGACGCCGAATTGCCGGCGGATCGCACCGGCCAGGTCGTGGGACTTGATGGGTTTGGTGATGTAGTCGTCCATGCCTGCGGAGAAGCAGAGCTGACGGTCGCCTTGGAGGGTGTTGGCCGTGAGGGCGATGATCCGCGGCTGGCGATCGGCAGGGAGCATCAGGCGAATTTGTCGGGAGGCCTCGAAGCCGTCCATCTCTGGCATCTGCAGGTCCATGAGGACGAGTTGATAATCGCGGGACGAAACGCTGGCAAGCGCTTCGAGTCCGTTGGCGACGGCATCCGCGCGATAACCGAGTTGTTCAAGAAAACGAAGGGCGACCTTTTGATTGACCGGATTGTCCTCCACCAGAAGCACGCTGAGCGGGATCTCCTCGGCGAGGGAACGGATGGTGCTTGCCTCGTACTCTGCGAGAGGGGGATCCGGCGGGATCTGCAGAAGGGTTTGGAGGCTGCGGATGAAAGCGAGCGTCCGAAGCGGTTTTCCGACGGTGGTCAGGCGGCCGAAGGGGAAGGGCGTCTGCGCCGAAGCGTAGCCCGAGGGCAGCAGCATCAATACCGGCAGCGGATGGGTGGCAAAACGGGCGCCCAAGGAGGATCCAGTCTCGCCGGAAAGCATCTCGACATCGACCAAGGCGATCGTCGGATCAAGGTCGCTGTCGAACAGCATGAGCGCCTGGGCGGCGGTGGTTGCAGCCACGAAACGCACCCCCCACTGCTGGAAAAGCAATTCGAGCCGGCGGAGGGTTGCGGGGTTGTCCTCGACGCAGAGCACGGAGCGTCCGCGCAGCGGTTCGGGGGTCGGAGGGAGACTGTTGCCAACGGGAGCTCGCACCGCCTCCGTCTCGACGGTGAAGATGAAGCGCGAACCCTGACCGAGCGCACTCTCGACGCGGAATGAGCCGCCCATGAGCACACAGAGCCGGTGGCAGATGGCGAGGCCAAGCCCCGCGCCGCCATATTTGCGGGTGTGTGAGGAATCGACCTGACTGAACGGCTGGAACAGACGGCCGAATTGCTCGCGATCGATGCCGATGCCGGTATCCTGCACCGTGAACTCAAGCACGATGCGGCCGGCCGGGAGGGAGGCTGCGGGAAGGTGTCGCACAGTGACGTCAATGCAGCCGCCGGGAGTGAATTTGACGGCGTTGTTGACCAGGTTGACGAGCACCTGCCGCAGACGGCTGATGTCGCCGGAGATCCACGGCGGTACACCGGTCTCAATGACGTAGGACAGCTCGAGATGCTTGCCGTAGGCATCGTCGGAAAGGAGCTCGAGGGTGTCCTCAATGCAGGCCGAGAGCTCGAACGGCAGGTGATCGAGCTCCATGCGGCCGGACTCGATCTTGGAGAAATCGAGAATGTCGTTGATGATGCCGAGCAGGTGTTCGCCGCTGCTGCGGATGGTGTTGACGTGATCGCGTTGCTGCTGAGTCAGGCCCGTGTCGAGAAGCAGGCTGGTCATGCCAATGACGCCGTTCATCGGCGTACGAATCTCGTGCGACATCGAGGCGAGGAATTCGCTCTTTGCGCGCGAGGCGGCGTCAGCCTCGGACTTTGCGCGGCGCAGGGCCTGCTCGATCTCGACGCGGGCGGTGACGTCCGCGAGGATGGCGATGAAGGTTTCGACCTCGCCGGCTTCATTTCGCACCGGCTGGATCTCGAGGTGAAGATGGAATTTCCGCCCCGATTTCGAATAATTGACCACATCGCAACTGTGCCCCTCGCCGCGTGCCATGGCGCTGCGGATGCGGCGGACGGTGCGCGCGCTCGTTTCGGGACCGATCATGAACGCGGCCGGATTGCGGCCGACGACCTCCGCGAGGGAGTATTCCATGACGCGGCTGAAACTGTCATTGACCCATTCGATGGTGCCGTCGGGCGAGCAGATGAGCACAAGGTTGTCGGTGCGACTGGCGACGAGGGAAAGCTTGCGCGTCGCGGCCTGGCTCGTGCGCAACGCGGCCTCGGCGGTCCGCTGGGCCGTGACATCCTGCAAGGTCCCCACAATGCGGAGGGGGCGTTGGGCAGAGTCGCGTTGCTCGATACGCGCCCGTGTGCGCAACCAGCACCAATCTCCTCCCGCAGTACGGACCCGGTATTCGGGCGCGATCACGCTTTCGTGGCCGGCGACCTGTCGTCCGACGGCGAGCGTGTAGGCGTGAAGATCGTGCGGGTGAATCAATGCGTTCCAATCCTCAGGACGAGGACCGATGTCGGTGGAAGCGTAGCCCAGCATCGCTTGCAGGCCCGGGCTGTAGCGAAGCTCATTCCGGGCCAGGTCCCACTCGAAAAGCACCGCGGACGTGGATTCCAACGCGAGACGAAGCTGGGCGTCGCCGACGGCAAGGCGGGTCTCGACATGCTGGCGTTTCGCCGCTTCGGCGTGGGCCTCGTTTTGACCATGGCGTGCGCGTCGCATGAAGTGCGCACAGGCGGCCAGGGCGACGCCCGCCGCCGTGCCGCCCAAGGCAACGGCGAGGGAGGCGGCGGTTACGGCGGATGAGTCGTGGGCGGAGGCAAAGCGGAAAACGAGCGCGTCCCTTGCGAGCCACGCTGCGGAGACGCCGGCGACAAGCACTGCAACGGGCACATCTGCGGTTAATTCGACGTGACGAATTGGGGTGCAGCGACGGACAAGTACGAGTCCTGCTGTGAAGAGGCCGGCCATCAAAATCACGGCGCGCCCGCTTGGCTGCGGAGGCGCGATCATGCCTGCAACATGTTCTAACGTAGGAAGATCAGCGATCCACGAGGTGCCGACCAAGGTAACAATGCCCAGCGCGATCCATCCGAGAACCAGAAACAATGTTTCTGGCCGAAACATCCGGTTACGGCTGGAATCGCGACGCATGGGGTTGACTGATAAAAAGGCGCTTCGGTTTCGCCCCGGCAATGGTTTCTTGCGCCGCTACGTAGTTTCACCACCCAAACAGTTCCACACGAATGGTGGTATTATGGGGGCGTATTTGGGGTATGAATAGGCACGGACGGTTCCGAGCCACTAAGCGAGCGAAAGAAGTTCGTCGGCCCGTAAACGAAGGCCCATGACGGATTGTCGAGGCGTCCCGTGAGCTTGACCTCGAGGAACGCGGAGAGCGGTGCGAGTACCGTGCCCAGCGCCGAGCCGAGTAGTCCCCGGCTCTCCTCGAAGGGATAGACTTTGGTGGAGAAATCGACGGTCTTGCTGTCAAAGTTGTAGGTGCCGGACGCATCGATTGCAGCACGCGGACCGGTGAGCCGGATTTCGGAAAACTCCAGCTGCGGGCCCGCCAAGTCGAAATTTGCGTGCGCGGTGTCTAGCTGCAAAGTGCTGTAGTTCAGCAATGTTCGACGCATCAGCGTGGAGAGCACACCGAGCAAATTGATCTCACCCAAGTCCGCTTGCGAGATGCGGGCGTTGCCGGACCCATGGAAGCTGCGGAGGTCGTGGCGCATACCCTCCGCGGAAAGCGCAAGATCAAGGCGACCCGAGGCGATCCGCTGCTGGAAGCGGCTTTGCGGGGCGGGGGGAACGCCCGCGCTGCGGGCAGCAAACTCCTCAACCGTGCGGATGGCGACGCCCAGCACGGCGTTGTCCAGTTGCCCGTCGAAGGCCAGCCGACGGGCGTCGGCAGGGCCGCTGAGTTCCCCCTGGCCGCGCACCTCACCGTCGGCGAAACCCGCTACGACATTCTCGACACGCACCCGTTCACCGTTCACTGCGGCGACGAAGGCGAGGCGGGAAAGCGGAAAATCGTGAAACGTCATCGGCGTGCCCGTGTGGCCTTCAATCGAGAGTCGCGTCAGAGGCCCGCCAGGGGCGGCAGGGCCGTCGATCCGCCCCACAATCTTCAAGTCCGGCGGAGACGTGAAACGATAGGGTTCGGCCAGCGTGACGACCTCAGGACCGGCGAGCATGGCCGCAGGTTCGGCGGGAAGGTTGCTCTCGACGTTAAAGGTAAGCGAGGACAAGGCGCCGGCGACGAGATCCTGCGTGCGGGTAAACTGTCCGCGGGCGCTCCGGTCGCCCTGCTCCGCGCGAAAGTCCAGCACATCGACGAAGCCCGGCCGGATGAAGATCCGCGCCTGTAACTGGTCGATGGATACGCCTCGCAGTCCCGCCGGTCCGCCGGAGGCCTGCACAAAGACGGTCGTGTCCTGCGGGCGCCCCCACGTTCCTCCGACATCGACGTCTGCCCGGGGAATTGAGCGTGAGAAGTCGAATGTCGCCCAGAAGCGGGGCCACCAGTCGCGGAACCAGCCGTCGATGTCGGCCGGCTGCAATCCGCCTTTGAGCAGGAACCGGAAGGCGCGTGTCTCCGTATCCATGGAATAACTCCCGTGCGCGACGCTCGCAGGCGTGCGCAGCTCAATATCGTCGACCAGAACGCGCGAGCCTTCCCAGGCGAAGCGGGCGCCGACGCCGGCGAGCGGGACGTCGCGCGCCACCACCGGGCCGGTGCGGAGGTTGCCGGTGGCGCGAAGGGGCCGGCCGCCCGGTCCGAGAATGATTTCAGCCTCGAGCGCCGGAGCTTCGTCGTACCGCACCAGGCGGTTGAGTCGTTCGTCAAACCGGCTCGCGATCGTTTCGAACACGGCGCGGGGCAGGTCGCCGGCCAGGCGAACCGAGCCCTCCTGGGTTGCGGGATCGCCTTCCGCCGTGAGGCTCCAGGGCGTTCCCAGCAACGCCAGATCGAGTTCGGCGTGCAGACGATCACCGGGGAGCGGCCGCAATCGGAGATGGACGGGAGAACCTTCGAGTCCACCGGCACGTGCGCGGGAGGCGGTCAGGACGAGGCTTTGCGGCTCGATGGAAAAGGTCGATGGTATCCAATGGCCGGTGACGCGAGTGCGCACGTTGTCCGTGGAGGCGATTCCTTCCAGCGCCGCGTGGGTGGCGTGAAACTGCACCGTGAGATTCACGGGATTGTCCTTGGTCAGGGGAAACCTGGCGTCGACGGCGGGGTGGACGACGCGGAGTGCGGCCGGAAGACCGAACCGGGCGGCCGGGAAGGATGCTTCCGCAGCCTGCAATCTCAGCTGCACGCTGGCGATGCCTGAGGGCTCCGGCGTGAACACCAACGACAGGCGAGGGTCGTCGAAGGCTTCGAGTCCAGGCGCGAGGCGGGCCGACTGGCGAACGAGGTGGAGATAGTGGCGAACGATTTCGTCCAGAACGGGAAGCGATCCTGGGCGGGTGGCCGGCAGCGTGAGCGCACCGATGGCAGAAACAACGAGGTTGGCGTAGCGCGCATTCGCCTCGACCAGATCCATCGTGGGATCGTCATCGCGGAATCGCACGGTGGCATGCAGGTCGCGAACGACGGATTCGTTGCGTCCGGTCGGTGAGATCATCGCCGGCACACGCAGCTCCACACCGGTCGCATTGAGCTCGGTGAGGTCGACGTCGCGCAGGAGCAGCTTCCACGGATCGAGCCTGAAATAGAGGCTGCGTGCAGAAAGCAGCGGTTCACCGAACGAGAGCGAGACGATGCTGACTCCCTCGACGAACAGGCGACCGGAGGGATCAAAGCGCGCGCGTTCGAAATCCATGCGCAAGCCAGACGCGCTGAATCGCTCGGAAATCTCGCGCAGCACGAAGCGCGGCACGGCGAGTTCGTGCGCCGTCGCGACGTAGATCTGCAGCCCGAGCAGGAACACGAGTGCGAGCCAAAGAGACCACAAAACAAATGACGCCGCGCATTCGAGACAGAAACGCGAGCCCTGCCAGCAGGCTTTGAGAAGACGTTTCATGCGTCGAGGCTTCCGGACCGACCGAGGGGCGAACCCTAGGGCGCCGGTGGGGGAGGTGGCGGCAAGCTTTCCGGGGCGCCGGGATCCCGGGGCCCGTAGACAAGTGTCCAGAGTGCATCGAGCAATGGCTGGCTGGCTTCGAAGACCACGCCGCCCTGCAAATCAGCCGAGCCGGCGAGTTGCTGGGATCCTCCCATGCGTTCACTGAAGTAAAGGATGGACGTGCTGGCCTGGCCGCCATCGCCGCCGACCAGCGAGACGGTGACGTCAAGGCGGTACGCCCAGACGGTCTCCTCGCCGTTGACCGGGATCGTCGCAGGGAATCCGTCCATCACAAAGGAGCGGGCGCGCAATGTGCGCAGTTCATCGCGAAGGGCGAGCAGGGCGGTGCGGCGGGCCGGCGTTTCGCTGGCGAGGGCCTGCTCCCACGTCTCATCGGGCGCGAGTTGGCGTTCGAAGAGCGCGGTGGCGTCGGCGGTGCGGCGCAGGACCAGCCCCGTGATGCGCGCGCCGGCGGGCAATTCGCGCAGCAGGCGTTCGCGGTAGATCCGCGGGACAACCGGGGTGGCGCGGAGGATCAAGGGGTCGACCAGGAAAACGGAGTCTTGATTGGCGAGCTTGGCGTAGACCAACCCTTCGCGAGCCACCCCGAGCAGAAGCGTGACGGAGGCCGGAGCGGCGTCGGGGCCGCCCGAGAGCGTAAGGGTGATGACACGTTCCGCCTGACGGGGCGTGGCGAGGCCCCAGGATTCGAGATCGGGGGCGCCGGGCGCATCGGTCAGGAACTCGGTTGCGGTGAGAGCCTGGAGGTGCAGAATGAGCCGCTCCACGATCTCGCGGTCGGCGGGCACGGTCGACGCGCCGTTGCCGGACTCTCGGCGGATCATTTGCCAGGAAGTGCCGCCAGGTCCGGCGTCGAGCCGTTGCAAAGTGAGTTCCGGCAACCCGGGTGCGGTGAGTGACAGAGCGGTGATGGTGCGGTGCTCGAGATCGAGAATGCGCCGGTCGCGCAGTTCGACTTGGGCGTTGCGCAGGGTTTTCACAAGACTCGCGGGCAGAGCGACGGAGAAGACGGGGGCGCGGTCCCCCAGTTCGTTTTCGAGTTTTGCGTAGAACTCAATGTCGGGTTCGGCGTTGGGGTCGCCGTCGACCGGTACGCGGCCGATTTCGGAGCCGAGCAAAAGCGTCTCGCGCCGGTTGTTGCCTTCGAGAGTGATGCGCAGGGCGCGCGTGCCAAGGCCGGCGCGTTCGGCGAGTTCAGGGTTGGCGCGTTCCGTGCCGAGAAAATTGCGGGTCTCGAGTCCGATGAGATGATTGATCGTGAGCTGGACGGCGGTCTTGCTCGCGCGGGCGATGATCGGATTCTCGAGGGACCAGCGATCGCCTTCGCCGCGGCGAACGCGGGTTCGCAGGTTGGCGGGCGTGGCGGTTTGCACGCTCAAGGAGCGGACCTCGAAGAAGAGAATGGTGAAAAACGTCGGAGCGCGCAGCTGCTCGGGCGAAAGCCGGAGGCTGTCGATCAGGCTGCGGCCGACGACGTGGACTCGCGTGCCGTCGGGAGAGAGAACATAGCGGCGGTTGCCCACGGGCGTCTCAATGCCAATGCGCAATGTCTGGGGTTCACCGAGATTGCCGGGGACATCGACAGACCCGGCGCGGAACGTAACGCTCAACTGGGGTGTCTCCAAGCCGAACTCTTCGAGGGACTGGCCATTGCGCGCGAGGTCGGCGACCGTGAAGGTCGCTTCATGCTCAAGCAATTTCAGTTCGTTGAGCATGACCTGCACGGCGTGCAGATTTGCCGGCCACTCCATCGGCGAGGTGAGGCTCCACGTGTCGCCGCGTCGTTCGAGGCGAACCGTTTCGGTGCCTACCGCACCTTTGATCTCCAGCGACTGAATGTTGGACGCCTCGGGACCGAGCACGCGTTTACGCGATTCCAGCATCGCCTGCTCCGTGCGCCATTCCCGCTCGAATCGGAAAATGAAGAAAAACAGCGCAACGTTCAGGAAGAGCAGAATGAGGGTGACTTTGGTGCGCATCTAAAAAAGGACGGAATAGGAATCCTCAGCGGCGGCGGGTCCAGTAGACAATGAGCCCAAAAAGCGCGGCAACGCCAGGCAAGGCCAGCATAAGACTGTAACGGAGGCGGGCCAGTTCCTGCTGACTGAGCGAGAGCTGAAAAAGTTCCACGGGCCGTGCCGGAATGTTGAGTTGAGTGTCGCGGTCCAGACACCAGTTTACCGCGCTTAGAAGAATCGACTGATTCCCGAAAATGCCGATGCGCTGATTGGACGCGAGATCGGCGTTGCCGAAGACGACGATACGGCCACCGCGCACGCTGAAGGGGAGGTCCTTGGGCGGGATCACGCGTTCGGACGCCGTGACCAGGCCGAGTCGATTGGGCGGCGCGACGTCCGGGCGTCCCTTGAGGTCGAGGCCGGGATTGTACGCCGCGCTCGAGGCCCGGTAATTTGTCTCTCCCCACGCGGATTCGGAGGTGGCGGCGAGGACGGTGACCTTAAGGCTGCCATCGGGAGCGAGTGCCGGGTCCTGGGTGGCGACGCGACTTGGGCCGAGGATGAGGGCGGCGCCGAGGTCGTTGACGGTTTGGGTGACCGGATGAAGGTTGAAAGCGCCCACCCGCAGATCGCCGCTTTGCGTGATGTGTTCCGGATCGGTGTCGAGTACGAGCACATCGTCGCCCGCGCGGATACCCCAGTCGCGAAACAGAAGATCGAGTCCGTGGGACGAGGCGGGGGCGAGCAGGGCGATGAGCCGTCCGGCGTCGGTGCTGAGGTACGAGCGGAGCAGTTCGACCTCGAACGGATCAAAGCGCCCCGCGGGGCCGGCAATGATGATCAAATCCGCGTCGTCAGGGATGCGTCGGTTTTGCAGCAGGTCAACCTGCGCAATCTCGAAGTTGCGTAGCCGGAGCTCCTCCGCGAAGGACGAAAGCCCACGTGTGCTATCGGTGTTGCCCGGACTCATCTCGCCGTGGCCGGCGATGAAATAGATCTTTTTTCGCTCAAGGCTGGAGACATCGAGGATGGCCGCGGTGATCGCGCGCTCGCCGCGAAAGTTCTCACGTTTGCGATCCTTGATGTCGTAGAGGTCCTCGATGGGGACCACCCGGCGTCCACCCGCACTGACCACGAGCACGACATCGGCCCGGTCGATACCGAGTTGCTCGGCCTCGCGGCGTTGGAGGTTCACGTCGAAGTACCGCACAGCGATGCGTCCGGTTTCGGATCGTTCTGTCTCATAGACGTACTCGCGAAGCAATCCGCTCACATCACGATACGCCTGGGCGGTCGTGGGGAACTCGGGGTCGTCCTCCGGGATCGTGACGTAGATCTGCACCGGCTGGCGCAGGGTCGAGAGGTAGGACTTCGTTTCGGGTGAAAGCGAATGCCTCCGGTGCTCGGTCAAATCGAAGCGCCAGGCGTAGCGCAACGACAGGTAGTTAAGTCCCCCGAAGAACGTGAGGAACAGCAGGGCCTGGAGCACGAGATTGAGCGTGCGAATCCAGCGGGCGGCGCGAAAACTTTCCGAAAAAGACATGCGGCGAAAGTCAGGAGTGGAGCAGCTTCGCCTCGACGCCGAGGATGCTGAAGATCAGCGACAGCACGGTGCCGCTGACGTAAAACAGGAGATGGCGAGTGTCGATGACTCCCCGCGTGAAGTCGTCGAGGTGGGTGAAGATCTGCGCGTATCCGATGGCGGCCCGCAGCGGCTCGAACATGTCGTGATTGAGGGCCGCCACACCGTCGAGAAAGCGAAGACCGATGATCAGCGCGAAGAGCAGCGTGAATCCCAGGATGCCGGCGACCGCCTGGTTGCGGGAGAAGGCGCTCGCGAGAATGCCCAGCGCGATGAAGAAAAGCCCGGAGATTGCGATGAACAGATACCCGCCGATCAACGGACCGGGATCGAGAAAGCGTTGATCGGAGGCAAAGTGATGGAGGATGTAGAAGAATCCGCCCGTCGAGGCCCAAAGCGCGAGGTACATCGCATAGGCCGCGCCAAACTTGCCGATCACCACCTCGGCGGTGGACACCGGGGTCGTCAGCAACGTCTCCAACGTTCCCATGCGCCGCTCCTCGGAGATGCTCTTCATCGTAAGCAGCGGCACCAGGACAAATACAGGCAGGAAAAAGAGCTGAAAAAAACCTGTGGCCGGCGACGCTTCCTGGGGAATGCGGCTGTAGTCCTCGAGGATGTTGGTGAAGACGAAGCCCATCAGGGCGAGGAACAGCACAGCCGCGACGTAGGTGCTCGGGTTGACGAGCAGCATGCGGATTTCGTGGCTGAGTATGGTGATCAGGTGGCGCATCGGCAAAGCGCAGGGTCAGCGCGCAAAGGGCAGGGACGTTTTTCGCCCGGCGCCCGGCCGGTCGGTGACGTCCCAGCTGCGTTTCGTGGCGGCGAGGAAGACGTCCTCGAGGGTAGGGTGTTCGCGGCTGACCGCGCGTACGCGGAACCGGTTGTCGGAGGCCAGGAAACGGACGAGGGCCTCGCCCAGATCCTCGTCGCGTTCGGTCACCAGCGTGACGTGCCGAAATCCGTCGGCGTCGGCCTCTCCGGTGGAGGCAACGCGCAGCGAGGGCTCGAGTCGGGCGAGCAGGGTCGGGAAATCGGCGTCATTGCCCGCCATCTCGACCCGGTAGCGGGCCTGCCCCAACAGGTCGCGCCGCAACTCGGCGGGCGTGCCCGTGGCGACGACCCGGCCCTGGTTGATGATCAGCACGCGGTCGCAGGTCATTTCGATTTCGGGCAGGATGTGCGAGGAGATGATCACCGTCATGCGGCCGCGCAGGCGGGCAATGAGGTCGCGCACAATGAGGATCTGGTGAGGGTCAAGTCCGATCGTGGGCTCGTCCATGATGATGACCGGAGGTTCGGCGAGGATGGCTTCCGCAATGCCCACCCGCTGCCGGTAGCCTTTGGAGAGCTTCCCGATGATGCGGTGGCGCATGCGCTTGAGATCGCACAGTTCGAGCACCTCATCGATTCGATCGCCGAGGCGACGCCGGGCGATTTCCTTCAGGCGGCCGCGGAAGTGCAGATACTCAGCGACGCGCATGTCCTCGGGCAGGGGGTTGTTCTCCGGCATGTAACCAAGGAGGCGCTTGACCTCGCTGGCGCGACTCGCGACGGGCACGCCGCAGACCCGGACTTCCCCGCTGGTCGCGGGCAGGAAGCCGGTGAGGATGCGCATGGTGGTCGACTTGCCGGCGCCGTTCGGTCCGAGGAATCCAAGAATCTCGCCGCGCGCCACCGTGAAACTGATGTTACTCACCGCCGCCACTCCGGCAAAGGTCTTGACGAGGTTGCTGACTTCGATGGCGGGGGAGGAATCGGACATGGAGGATACCAGGGAGAGAAACGGTCGGGACCGATGGTCTTAGACAAACGCAATTTGCGGAGGTGTCCATCCGCGTTCTCGTGCGATTGGGCAAGGGTTTGCGGCCGGCGGCCTCATGGCTTGCTCAACGTGACCTCGCCAGCGCGAAATCGGCGGGTTTGGCCAGAGGCGGTGCGAAGGATGAGCGAGCCCTCGCCGTCGATGCCGGCGGCGGTGCCGCTGGTGCGCTCCTCACCTTGAATCACGGTGACCGGTTGACCGCGGAGGAGGTCGTGGCGATTCCACAAATCGGCAAAGGTTTCAAGGTAGGAACCCTGCACGAACCGCTCGTAGGCGTCGTGGACCCGTCCCACCAAGGCGGCGGCGAAGCGGTTGGGATCGAGCGGTGCGCGGATCTGCTCCGCGAGGGAAATGGCGCGTGCGGCAAGATCGTCGGGCCAGGCTTCGGTGGCGCAGTTGAGGTTGAGTCCCAAACCGAGCACCAGATCGCGGATCTGATCGGAGTCAATCCGGGCCTCGGTGAGAATGCCGCCCGCCTTGCGACCGGAAAACAAGAGGTCGTTGGGCCACTTGAGTGACGGGGCCGCCCGGCAGAAATTGGCGAGCAGCTCGCAGAGGTTTGCGCCCATCCAGAGCGTAAACGTCTGCATGCGCGTGGGCGGTAGCAGCGGACGGAATCCGAAGCTGACGTAAAGATTGCCATTGGCCTCGCTGTGCCAGGTGCGGCCAAAGCGGCCGCGGCCGCGCGTCTGCCGGCGGGAGAAAATGGCGAAGGGCGCGGGAGCTCCTGCGGCCAAGCGGCGCGAGGCCTCGTCGTTCGTGCTGTCGATCTCGTTGATCACCTCGATCGGGAAATCGCGCACCGAGGGCGCAAGCTGCGCGCGCAGCAAAATGGCGTTGAGTTCGGCTGGCCAGGCCGTGAGGCGATACCCGCGCGCCCGCACGGCCTCGAAGGCGAAGCCCTGCTCGCGCAGTTTCTCCATGTGCTGCCAGACGGCGACCCGACTCATGCCGAGGCTGCGCGCGAGCGTGGTCCCGGAGACGAAGCCGTCGCCGGCGGCAAGCAGCGAACGGACGATGACGATTTCCGCGGCGTGGTTCATGCGGACCAGTCGAGGCCGATGTCGACCCATACACTGTGGTGCACGAGGGCGCCGGTGGACACGAAATCGAGGCCGAGTCCGGCGAGGCGCGGCAGGGTCTTCAGCGTGATCCCTCCGCTGGCCTCGGTGAAAGCCCGTCCGTTGATCAGTGCGACGGCGCGTCGGAGACGGGCAGGGGTGAAGTTATCCAGCAGGATCACATCAGCTCCGGCCGCGAGGACGGCCGGAATCTGCTCGAGCGAATCGACCTCCACTTCCACCGGCAGGTCGGGGGCGGACTTGCGCGCGGCGGCGACGGCCGAGGCGAGGGCGGACGAGGCGGCGTCACGACGCCCGCCGAAGCCGAGCAGCGCAAGATGGTTGTCCTTGAGCATCACGCGGTCAAAGAGGCCAAGTCGATGGTTCCATCCCCCGCCGCAGGCGACGGCGTATTTCTCCAGCATGCGCCAGCCGGGGGTGGTCTTCCGTGTATCCATCAACCGGGTACGACCTTCACCCAGGGCATCGACGTGACGGCGGGTGGCAGTGGCGATGCCGGACAGGCGTTGGATAAAATTGAGCAAAACGCGTTCGGCCGAAAGCAGCGTACGAGGGTCACCGGAGAGGGTTGCGAGGGCGGCGCCGGCGGTGACGCGGGCGCCGTCACGCGTGTGCAGCTGCACCGTCGCCCGGCCCTCGTAGGCCGACAGGATCAGCGGGAGCAAGGGCAGGCCGCAGACATTTACGTCCTCACGCGCCACCAGACGGGCGCTGCCGGCGCGGGCGGTGCCGGTGAGGCTGGCGGTCGACCGGTCGCCGGACACTTTCGGTCGTTTGCGCAAACCGAGTCCGCTCAGATCCTCGTCCCGGGCCATCGCCACCAGTTGGCGCACGTGGCCGGTATCGAGGTCATCCCACGACAATCGTTTCAAGAGGGTTTCGGCCAGGTCGGCGGACATGTTTCCATGACGAAGGAGTTGGCCGGAAAGTCGAACGGGATTTCTTGATCGGGAATGGTTTCAAGCACGTAACCCGCACTCCGTTCTGGCCTTTGCGCGGTCACGATCACAGAGTGCACGCGTGACTTCCGCAGAATTCAAAGACCTCTCCGACGTCGCCGCCTACAGCCTGTCCCTGCAGGCGCTCTGGCACGACGCCCAGGGCGATTGGGACAAAGCCCACGCCGTTGCCCAGCAAGCCTCCGATCGCGACGGCGACTGGGTGCACGCGTACCTGCATCGCAAGGAAGGCGACCTTGGCAACGCCGGATACTGGTACACACGGGCGCGACGGACCACGCCTTCGGGCACCCTTGAAGTCGAGTGGGCAGCAATCGTGGACGAGTTGCTGAAGCGAACCTAGAGCGGCTTAAGTTTCGTGGTCGCCGCCAGAGACGGGCAAAGCTGGTCGCGGCCGGTTGAATTACAGAGAGCAGGCTCAGCGAGCGAGCAACTGCTTGGTGAGAAACGCCGTCTGGGCGCTCGCGATCTCCTTGATGCCCTTCTGGCCAAGGGCGATCAGGCTGTGCAACTGCTCCTGTGAGAAGGTTGCCTCTTCGCCGCTGCCCTGGACTTCGACGAACTGGCCGCGACCGGTCATGACGACGTTGAAGTCGACCTCGGCGTCCTTGTCCTCCACATACGCAAGATCGAGCAACTCGGCGCCGGCGCAAACGCCCACACTCACGGCCGCCACGGAATCGCCCAGTGGATTCTCAGCGATTCGCTTCGCGTCGAGGAGCTTCTGCACGGCGAGGCGGGCCGCGAGGTAGGCACCCGTGATGGACGCCGTGCGCGTGCCGCCGTCGGCCTGAAGGACGTCGCAGTCGATCCAAAGTGTGTTCTGGCCAAGCTTGAGCAGGTTGATCACGGCGCGCAGGGAGCGGCCGATGAGGCGCTGGATCTCAACGGTGCGGCCGTCGAGCTTGCCGCGACTGATGTCGCGCGGCTTCCGGTCGTGGGTCGAGTAGGGGAGCATTGAATACTCCGCAGTCAGCCAGCCGCCGGGCACCCGTTGCTGCTTCATCCACGTGGGAACGTTGGTCTCGATGGTGGCCGCGCAGATGACACGGGTGGCTCCGAAGCCGACGAGGACGGAACCGTCGGCGTGAGGCGCGATGCCGGCTTCGAAGGTGAGGGGGCGGAGTTGATCGGCACGGCGGCCGTCGGCGCGGGCGGGTTGGGTCATGAAATTCAGGCTTCCTCCCGGACATCGCCCAGGCGGGTCGTGCGCGGCTCCTCGTTCTGCTGGGTCGACATGTAGGCGATCAGGCGGTCGTTGAAGTCCTTGGCGGGATCGTGCCCCATTTTCTTCAACGCCTGGGTGAGCGCAGCGACTTCGACGAGCCGGGCCATGTCCCGGCCGGGCCGGACGTAGAGTTCGATGTGCGGCAGGCGAAGACCCAGGATTTCGTAGAAGTTCTCTTCGAGGCCCGTGCGTTCCTCGACGACGTCGGGCGTCCATTCGCAAAGCGACACGACGATGTCGATGCGCTTGTCCATGCGGACGCTCTTCACGCCAAACATTTCCGCGATGTTGATGATCCCGATGCCGCGGCACTCCATGTAGCCCCGGTTGAGGGCGCGACTGCTGGCGTTGAGTTCGCGCTCGTCGACCACCTTCACGACCGTCAGGTCATCGGCCACGAGCGAGTGCCCGCGTTCGATGAGGGCAAGGGCGCACTCACTCTTGCCGACGCCGCTGGACCCGCGAAGCATCACGCCGATGCCGCGAATATCAAGGGTGGTGGCGTGCTCGGTGGACGAGGGAGCGAACTCGTTGTCGATGCAAAGGGTCGCGAGATTGACCCAGTTCATCGTGATCATCGACGTACGGATGATTGGGATTTTGCGTTCGCCCGCGACGGCGACCATGGCGTGAGTCGGATGAAAGTTTCGCGTGAGCACGAGGCACGGCACGTGCCGGTCGACGATTTCGTTGAGAATCTTGATCTGCTGGGCCGGTTCGAGGGTCTTCAAGTAGGTCATCTCGGCGGCGCCGAGGACTTGAATGCGTTTGTTGGCGAAATACTTGAAGAAACCGGTGAGGGCGAGCGACGGACGGTTGATGGAGCCCTCGCGGATCAGGCGATGCAGCCCGGCCTCGCCGATCACGAGCTCCATCTTGAGCTTCTCACGGTAGGTTTCGAAAAAGTGCGCGACGGTGATGCCGTGGATGGTCTTGGGCATGGCTGCGGATGCGGGTTAAGACGGTGATACAGGGAAAGCGGTCGCGGTGGGGAGAAAATAACACCGCGCTCGGAGGATTTGTCGGCGACGTTCCTTTTTATGGTAACCGGCCGATGGCCGCATAATCGAGCATACTGTGGCTGATGTATCCGGTTTCCAGCGCCGTGCGATCGGTGAGTGGTTCGGCGGGCGAGAGATCGTTGCCGAGGTTGAAGATGAAGCGGTGCGTGCCGTCGTCGGCCGCGGGAGTGAACAGGCCGGGCACGACGACGCGGGCCGGCACGGTGCGCCGCATCTCGCTGTCGGGATGACAAGGCAGCGGGAAGTTAACGTTGTGCACAATGAACGACTGCGGCGGTGTCTGCGCCACGAGGGTAGGCGTGAGACGGGCGGCGTGATCGGCGGCGTGGTTCAGGCTAGCGACCAATGCCGGCGTCGGGCGGCGGGTGTCGCGATGAAAGGATTCGAACGCTTCGTGGGTGAGATCCTGCGAGAAGGCGATGCCGGGAAGTCCGTGCACGGCGCCCTCCCAGGCTCCGGCGATGGTGCCGCTCGCGAGAATGAACCCCAGGCTGGCGTTGCGGCCGACGTTGATTCCACTCACGACTGCGTTGATCGCGACGTCGCGTGGAAGCAGATGAGCGAGGGCGATGCTGACGCAATCCGAGGGCGTGCCGTCGACGCTCCACGTCGGCACCTGCAACCCGAGGTCGACCGCGGCGGAGGCCACGTGGCGGCGGCGCGACTTGGCGCAACCGATCCAGCTCTGCTCCGCGCGCGGCGCGACCACGAAGAGGGAGTGCCCCTCCGCGTGCAGGGCGCGCACGAGCACGTGCAGGAAGAGCGACTCGACGCCGTCGTCGTTGGTAAGGAGGAGGTTCACGAAACAAAGCCAAACGACTGCGGGCGGCCGCGGGAAGCACGAAGCTCGGGATCGATGATCCGTCGGATCAGTCGGATCCGACCGATCCGACCGATCATAAAAAAAGCCGCGACCCGGAGGTCGCGGCCTTGAGAGAGAGGGCCTCAGCTTTGCGCCGGAGCGTCGGACGCCGCGGGCGTTTCTTCGCCGCCGGCCTGCTTCTGAGCTTCGAGTTCCTTCATGGCGGCCTTGCGCGAGAGGCGGACCTTGCCGCTCTTCTCGTCGATGCCGATGCACTTCACCGTGATGGAGTCGCCCATCTTGACGACGTCTTCGGTGCGGCGTACGCGGAAGTCGGCGAGCTCGCTGATGTGGCATAGGCCTTCCTTGCCCGGCAGGCACTCGACGAAGCAGCCGAAGTCTTTGATGCCGGTCACGCGACCGGTGTAGATCTTGCCCATCTCGATCGGGCTGCCGCCGCCCCCGCCACCGCCGCCGGCGCCGCAGAGGCTGTCGATTTCCTGGATGGCGCGATTCATGGCCTCGGCGTTGTTGGAATAGACGAACACCTTGCCCGAGTCGTCGTCGGCGATGTCGATCTGAGCGCCGGTCGTTTCGGTGATGCGGCGGATGGTCTTGCCACCGGGGCCGATGAGCAGACCGATCTTCTCCGGATCGATCTGAATCGTCTGGATGCGGGGCGCATACTGAGACAGGTCCTTGCGGGGCGCGGGCAGGGAAGCCATCATCACCTTAAGGATTTCGACGCGGGCGTCGCGCGCCTGGTAGATCGCAGTCTTGGCGATCTCGAAGGGCAGGCCGTTGATCTTAAGGTCGAGTTGGAAGCCGGTGATGCCCTTGGTGGTGCCGGCGAGCTTGAAGTCCATGTCGCCGAAGTGATCTTCCTCACCGAGGATGTCGGTGATCGTGGTCCACTTCGCGATGGAGCCGTCGCTCGCGATTTCCGTCATGAGTCCGCAGGAAATGCCGGCAACGGGGGCGATGATCGGCACACCGGCGTCCATGAGGGCGAGACAGCCGCCGCAGATCGAAGCCATTGAGGTCGAGCCGTTGGAGGCCATGATCTCGGAGACGACGCGGATCGAGTAAGGGAAGACATCCTCCGGCGGAAGCACCGGCACGAGCGAGCGCTCGGCGAGAGCACCGTGGCCGATCTCGCGACGGCCCGGACCGATGAAGCGGCCGGCCTCACCGACGGAGAACGGGGGGAAGTTGTAGTGAAGAATGAACGACTTCGAAGTCGCGCCGCCCGTGAGGCCATCCATGTCCTGGGCTTCCTTGGTCGGACCGAGGGTGATGATGGCGATGTTCTGGGTGTCACCGCGTTGGAACAGGGCGGAACCGTGCACACGGGGAAGGACGCCCACTTCCGCGGTCAGCGGGCGGAGGGACTTGGCGTCACGTTTGTCGGAGCGAACGCCGCGTTCGAGCACGGTCTTGCGGTAGGCCTTGTACTGCAGGTCCTCGAAGACGACGTTGAGGTCGACATCGGTGAACTTGCCTTCGCCGAGTTCGGCGAGAAGGGCCGACTTGGCTTCTTCCTTGAGCACCTTGACGTTGGCGGAGCGTACGGCCTTTTCGAAACCGAAGATGGCGGCGGACACGCGCTCGGCGGGAACGACGCGCTCGATGATGGCGCGGGCCTCGGGGGTGGCGCCGACGAGGGCGAAGGTGGCCTTCGGCTTGCCGCATTGGGCGACGAGCTCCTTGATCGCCTTGATGATCGGCTGAATGGCTTGGTGACCGAAAGCGAGGGCCTCGATGAAACGTTCCTCCGGCATCTGGTCGGCGGAGCCTTCGATCATCAGCATGTCCTTTTCGGTGCCAACGTAGATGAGGTCGAGGGAGGACGCGAACATCTGTTCGATGGTCGGATTGGCGACGAACTGGCCGTCGATCTCGGCAACGCGCACGCAGGCAATCGGGCCGGCCCACGGAATCTCCGAGATGGCGAGTGCGGCGCTCGCGCCGTTGACCATCAAGATGTCAGGCTCGTTCACCAGGTCGGTGGAGAGAAGCTGACCGATGATCTGGACCTCGTTGAGAAAACCCTCGGGGAAAAGAGGGCGGCAGGGACGGTCGCACAGGCGGGAGGTAAGGATCTCCTTCTCGGAGGGGCGGCCTTCGCGTTTAAAATAGCCACCGGGAAAGCGGCCCGCCGCGGCGTATTTCTCGCGGTAGTCGACGGTGAGCGGGAAGAAGTCCTGACCGGCGCGCATGGTCTGGGCGACGCAGGCGGTGACGAAGAGGTTGGTCTCTCCGACGGATACATTGACTGCGCCGTGGGCGAGCTGGGCGATGGAGCCCGTGGAGAAGGTGATCCCGAGTTCCGGGACCGTGACGTTGTATTTCTGATTCATGACGTAGTACTGCGGACAGCGTGTCGCGGATAGATCGTCAGCCGCACGCGACACGCAGCGGGCAGCCTGGGGTGGGTGGCGGGCGCCCATCGGGGCGGCCGGGTGGTGAAACGCTCACAGCCGGAAGGCCGTGCCACATTTTGGGTTGGGCTGGTAACCAGCCTGCATCCTCGTGAGTGACACGAGAGATTCCCGTTTGGCGCCGCGGAGCGAAGGGCTCTGGCGGCAAACGGAAATGTCCCGGTGCGATCTCGAGTGTCGTAAAGACAACGGGCGACCCGCGGATCGGATCGCCCGTGTTGCAAAAGGGTTACTTGCGGAGATTCAGCCTCTGCAGGAGCTCGTTGTACTTGGGCATGTTGTGCCGCTTCAGGTAGTCGAGGAGCTTCCGGCGGCGGCTGGCCATTTGAAGGAGACCCCGGCGGCTATGGAAGTCCTTGCGGTGCGTGCGCAGGTGATCAGTCAGATGATTGATCCGGGCGGTGAGCAACGCGATCTGAACTTCGGAAGATCCGGTATCCTTCTCGTGGGTTTTGTATTCGGCGATGATTTCGGGTTTTACGACGGTAGACATGGTTTATTGGAGGGTTGGCACGACTGTAGGGGACCTTTGCAGGCCCCGTGCCACCCGCCTTTGTCCCGGGTAAACCCGCGACTCCAGCCGGCGACACCGTTCCAATCCGGCGGGATGCCGGACCAGTCATGGTGGGACCCCGTAACCGACGGGATTCCACTAACGCAAGACGTCGGTATCCCATATCGGCACAAGGCGGAGCAAGCGTTAATTTTGCCGATGTATGTTCTCGCTCCCGCAGGCGTTGACGCCACTTTTCAGCAAAAGCGTCAGCCGTTGCGGAGATTGATCTCTTTTACGTGTTCGCAGCCCGGAAGCTCTCGGATTCGCTCCACGATGGTCTGGCGATGGTGAAAGAGTTCGTTGCGCACCACCGCATGGCTGACGAGGACCAGCAGGCGTCCGCGGGGATCGATCTGGACGGCGTGGGCGTAGGACGCGTTGGCCGAGCCGACGATCTCCGTCCAATGCTCCCGGATCCGCTGTTCGGGGGAGTCCCGGCCGATCTGGTGTTTGAGCAACAAGGATTCCACCAAGGCCGCCAGGTCCTTCGTCGGGCGCTTTTTTTGCCGTCGCGGTTCGGAGTAGGCCACGCCGCGCAGGTCGCCGATGAGTTCCTCGGCGAGCTTGCTGAAGGTGGGGGGATCGTCCGGTGCCATGGGCAAATGGGAATTGCCTCGCACCCTTGCGCACGGCAAGGCAGGAGGCAATCCGCTTCGCGACCGCCGCGACGGCAGCGCCCATGACCGACGTGCTCATCATCAAGCCCTCCTCGCTGGGCGACATTCTCAATGGCCTGCAATTGGCGGCCACGCTCAAGGCGGGACGGCCGGATCTGCGAATCAGTTGGGTGGTGGCGGACGCGTTTGCCCCGGTCGTGCGCGATTGCCTGACGGTGGACCGGACCTTCGTGTTTTCGCGCAAAGGAGGACTTCGGGCCTTTTTCCGTCTGCTACGTGAACTGCGCCGTGAACGGTTTGACCTCGTCCTTGATCTTCAGGGCCTGGCGCGCTCAGGCCTGATGACATGGGCGGCGCGGTCGCCGCGAAAGGTCGGTCGCAGCGACAGTCGCGAAGGCGCGAGGCATTTTTATCATGAAACAGTGGCGCTGCCGGTGGGCGAGTGGCGAGAGCACTCCGTGGCGATTCTTTTGGAGTTCTGCCGCTTCTTCGAGTTGCCCCCGGTGCTCGCGGGCCGGGTGGCGTTTCGTCCCCCGGCGGAGTTTCGCCACGAAGGCGCATTTGCCCCGGTGAACGGGTTGGGGCCGGTGTTGATGTTTCCTGATAGTCGGGGAGCCGATCGCGAATGGCCGGGCTTTGCTGAGCTCACCGGGCGCTTCCTCGCCGACCATCCCGATGCGCGTGTGGTGTGGGCGGGCCAAAAGGTCCTGCCGTCGCCAGACGCGGCCGACTCAGGGCGATTCACGAATCTGATGGGCCAGACCACGTTGCCCGAGGTGATTGCGGCGATCCCGCGCGCCTCGCTCGTGGTCGTCAACGACAGTGGCCCCATGCACCTCGCGGCCGCCCTCGGCGTACGCACCGTGTCCCTATTTGGCCCGACCCGCGCCAGCATGCGCGCCCCGTATCCACCCGATGGCGACAAACACGTCTCGCTCGATTCCCCCGACGGCACGATGGCCGGCCTGCCCGTCTCGCGCGTACTTTCCACCCTCAATGCCGCGTGGGACCGGGCAAGGTTGTCATCTATTAGATGACAAGATGATCGGCGAAGACCGATTTTCTGCATCACGACCCGCGCCGCTTGTCATTTAATAGATGACAACGGGCGTCTGGCGCGTCGGGGGGGGCCTCGTGGCGGCACGGTCAGGGGGCGAGGGAGGCGAGCAGGGTGCGGCGGAAGGTGTCGCGCGAGTGGTGGCGGGCATAGGCGGACAGGCCGGGGGAGAAGGCGTCGGGCGGCAGGGTGGTGGCTTTCGCGATCGCTGCCGTTAACGCGGGGGCGTCGCCGGCCGGGAAGGTGAGGCCGAGGTGGTGGGTGCGGGTGCGATGGCCGACCAGGCCTTCGTCTGACGCGATGATCATCCTGCCTGCGGCGGCGGCTCGGGCTTGCACGGCACTCGAACCGTAGTGGCCTTCGTAGGCGAGGAGGACGGCGTCACAGGCCCGGAAGAACAGGGGCTCCTCCGCATCGGCGATGAAACGATTGAAAACATGGGCGCGTCCACGCTGTACGAGGGCCGCGAGTTCGTCGGCGTGACCTTCGCCTGCACGACCGGCGCACACGAGTGCGGCGTCCAGCCCCCTGGGCAGCGCGGCGGCGGCCCGGAGGACAGTGGGCAATCCTTTGCGTGGGCTCGCCGTGCCGTAGTGCAAAAAAAGAAAACCTGTCTCGGGCAGACCCAAGTTGCGTCGCGCCTCAACCTGGCTGGCTGCGTAGTTCCCTTCCCAAGGATCGGGTACGGCCGCAATCAAGTCGGGATCGATTCCTCGGGCCAGGGAAGCCGGCAGCGTCTCGTCGAGCACGAGGATCTTCTTGAACCATCCTCCGCGAAGCAGGCGCAGGAAACCGCGCCGTTTCCATCGATCGCCGAAGGACGCCGTCAGGCGGGCGTCGGCAACGCGAGGACGGACGAAGATGCCGCTCACGCGTCCGCGAAGGACCTCCGGCGGCGGCAGACCGAGGGCGGCGCGGCGAAAGAGACCCGAGGTGATGAGGTCGAGGCAGTTGATAAAAACCGTGTCGGCCCGGGCGTGTGCCTGGGCGCGGGCGAGGGCGTCGAGCCGCCGGCCGTGCCACCAGCGGCCCAGCCCCTGGTCGAGCGGTTGCCAGCGGCAGGCGTCCAACCGATCGCCCAAGGCCTTGCTCAACTCGTGCGAAGGGCTCGCGCCCGCTTCGGACGCGAGCGTGACGGTGTGCCCGCCGGCGAGCAGGTCCTCAACCGTATACCTTAGAAACGACAGGTGATGTCCGCCGCGCGCCGGTTCAAAAACAAGCACATGCATGCGTTTCAACGCCCGCCACGCTCGGGCGCCTGCTGCCGATCGTAGAGCGAACGGTAGAGGGTATTCGCGGCGTAGAGTTCGCTGTGGTTGCCGCGGGCGACGATGGCGCCGCGATCGAACACGAGGAGCAAGGAGGCATCGCGGATGGTGCTGAAGCGATGGGCGATGATGAGCACCGTCTTTCCGACGACGAGCGTGCGAAGGGCCTGCTGGATGGACGCTTCGCTCTCGCTGTCGAGGGCGCTGGTGGCTTCGTCGAGGATGAGAAGCGGCGCGTTGCGCAGAAACGCGCGGGCGAGGGCGAGGCGCTGTTTTTGTCCGCCGGAGAGGCGGGCGCCGCGTTCGCCCACGAGTGTTTCGTAGCCGTCGGGAAACCCGAGGATGAAATCGTGCGCATACGCCGCGCTTGCGGCCGCCTCGACCTCGGCCCGCGTGGCTTCGGGGCGCGCGATGAGCAGGTTGTTGAGAATGGTGTCGTTGAAAAGCACCGGATCCTGGGAAACGAGCGCGAGGTTGCGCCGCAGGTCGGCGAGACGCAGGTCGCGCAAGTCGTGTCCATCGAGCGTGACGCGTCCCGACACGGGATCGAAGAACCGGGGCACAAGGTGGGCGAAGGTGGATTTGCCGGCCCCGCTCGGACCGACGAGGGCGCAGACCGTGCCGGCGGGGATGCGGATGGAAACATCGCGCAGCACGGGTTCGCCTGTCTGGTAGGAAAACGAAACCTCGTCGAACACGAGATCGCCGTGTACTTGTTCGATGGATACGGCGTCCGCGCGGTCGGCGATGGTGACGTCGGCGTGGAGCACGGCCTCGATCCGGTCGAGGGAGGCGGTGCCGCGCTTGAGCTCGGAGTTCAGATAACCGAGCTTCTTCACCGGTTCATAGCACAGGTAGATGGCGGTCAGCACGCCCATCAGGTCGGATAGGGAGACCCCGCTGCGGTACGCGAAGACGAGCGTAAGGGCGATGCCGAGGGAGGACATCACTTCGATCGTAGGATTCAGCGCCTGGGCGTACTTCACGATCTTCAGCTGAGCGGTGAGCAGGGCGTGGGTGGTCTGGCGGAAGCGGTTCGTCGCGCGTTCCTCGAGTCCGAAGGCGCGGACCTCCCGGGCGGCGGCGAGATTCTCGGTCACTTGCGACGAAAGCGACCCGATCTGCGCCTGAGCCTGGTGAGCGCGTCGCAGGATCTTTTTTGCGACGAAGCGGATGGGAAACACGCACAGTGGCACCACGGCGAGGCAGGCGATCGCAAGGCCCACGCCCTGGATCGAGAGGGCCTTCCAAATGACATAGCCCAAGGCGAAGACCAGCGTGAGCGGATGCTTGATGCCATCGTTGGCCATGGCCGTGATCACGCTCTGCACCTGTTGCGCGTCACTGATCGCACGCGACGTCAGGTCGCCCGCCTGGTGTTTCTGCAACGCGGCGAGGGGCAGGACCTGCAGTTTGCGGAAGTAATCGAGTCTAAGGGCCTCGAGCACGCGCGTGCCGATGAACTGGAAGAGGTAGGACGCGGCATAGCCGGCCAGGCCGCGCACGAGGAACAGGGCAGGAATCAACAGGGCGAGGCGAACGATGTCGCTCAGCGGCCGGATGCGTTCGGTCGTTTCGAAAATCGGGCCGAAGACCGCGGGGATGACGGCCGGCAGGCCGAAGCCGTTGGCGAGGGAGTATAGGGTAAGGCAGAACAGGGCGGCCACCAAGTGCAGGCGCAGCGGGCGCAGATAGCGGAAGTAAGGACGGAAGCGGTGCATGAGGCAGCCTCAGTCCTTGGAGGCGCGCACATCGAGGGCGTCGCGCAGGCCGTCGCCGAGGAAGTTGAGCGAGAAAAGTGTCATCGAGAAGACGGTGCCGGGAAAAACCAGAAGCCACCAGTACTCCTCCATTTTCTCGGCGCCGTCCTTGATCAGCACACCCCATGAGCTCAGGGGCGGTTGCACGCCGAGGCCGAGGAAGCTGAGGAAGGCCTCCAGCAGCATCACGGCCGGAATGGTCAACGTTGTGTACACGATGATCGGCCCGAGGATGTTGGGAATCATGTGCCGGAAGATGATGCGCGCATTGCCAAAGCCCAGGGTGCGGGCCGCCTCGATGAACTCGGAGCGTTTCAACGACTGGATTTGACCACGAACGATGCGCGCCATTGTGAGCCACTCCACGGCGCCGATGGCGACGAAGAGAAGGACAATATTGCGCCCGAAGAACACCATCAGAAGAATAACGAAGATCGTGAACGGCAGCGCGTACATGATGTCGACGACACGCATCATCACGGCATCGGTCTTGCCGCCAAAAAAGCCGGCGACGGCGCCATAGACCACGCCAATCGTGAGGGCGACGAACGTCGCACACAGCCCGACGCCGATGGAGATGCGTCCGCCGATCAGCAGGCGCGTGAGCAGGTCACGCCCGAGTTGGTCGGTGCCGAGCCAATGTGCGGCGCCTGGCGGGGCGAAGGTGTTGTCGAGATTGGTTTCCTCGTAACCGTAAGGGCTGAGCCAGGGCCCGACGATGCAGGCGACCGCGAGCACGGCGAGGATCAGACCGCCGGTGACCGCGAGATGATTGCGGGCCAGCCGGTGCCACGCGTCCCGCCAGAGCGAAGTGCCTGCCTCGAGTTCGTCGGGGCTTACGATCGCGGGAGGGAGGTCTTGGGGTGACAGCGAAATCATGGCGCCTTACTCGAATTTCAGCTTCGGGTTAAGCCAGACTTGGACCACATCAACGACCAGATTGAGCGCGATGATGAGCGTCGCGTAGAGGATGACGGTGCCGAGGACGAGGGTGTAATCGCGATTGAAGGCGCTGTTGACGAACTCGCGGCCGAGCCCGGGAATCTGGAAGATGGTCTCGATGACAAAGGATCCGGTGAGAATGCCGGCGATGGCGGGGCCGAGGAAGGAGACAACGGGCAAGAGTCCGCCCCGGAGCGAGTGCTTGAAGACCACGCGCAGCTCGGAGGCTCCCTTGGCCCGGGCGGTGCGGATGAAGTCCTGGTTCAGGATTTCCAGCATGCCTCCGCGGGTCAGCCGCGCGATCGGGGCGGCGTAGGCGATGCCGAGAACGAGACAGGGAAGGACGCGGTCCATCGGCGAATACCAACCGGACGCATTGAACCACCCGGCATGAATTGCGAACGCGAGCACCAACAGGGGTCCCACCACGAAGGTCGGAATGGAAATGCCCATCATGCCGAAGGACGACGAAACATAGTCGATCCAGGTATTCCTTCGGATGGCCGCGAGTATCCCCAATGGCAGTCCCATCAGCAGCGCGACCACCAGCGACAGGAAACCCAGCTCGATTGAAACGGGAAGCTTGTCGCCCAGAATCTCATTCACCGTCCGGTTGGGATACTTGAACGACGGCCCGAAGTCTCCGCGCGCGAGGCTGCCAAGGTAGTCGAGGTATTGCTTCCAGAGGGGCTGATCGAGCCCGTAATGGGCCTCCAGGTTGCGCAGGATCTCAGGGGTGACGGCTTTTTCGGCCGTGAACGGGCCGCCCGGCACGAAGCGCAGCATGAAAAACGTGGCCGTGATGATGATGAGAAGCGCGAGAAGAGACTGCAGCAGGCGCGACGCGAAAAAACGAAGCATGCGGGCGGAGACTTCAGCCGTTTCCGCCGGATGGCAAGACGGCAGGCACCGGAGGGGTCACTCCTTGAAGTGGATGAACTTCCAGTTCGGAGTCTCCACCAGGTTTTGCGGTAGGTTGACTGCCGGGTTCAAGGCGAAGGTCCTTGTGTAAAAATAGAGGGGAAGGAAGGGTATTTCGTCCATCAGCAGCGCGTCCATTTTTGCGTAGACGGCCATCCGATCGACATCGTTTGCGGTGTTCAGCGCCTCCTGCAGCATACGATCGTAGTCGGGATTGGAGAACCCGGTGTCGTTGTTGCCATCGCCGGTTCGCCAGAGATCGAAGAAGGTGTTGGGATCGACGTAGTCCGCAATCCAGCCGGCCCGACTCAGGTCGTAGTTGAGGGTGTCTTGCGAATCGAGGTAGACCTTCCATTCCTGATTCACCAGATCGACCTGCACACCGAGGTTGACGCGCCACATTTGTTGCAGGGCTTCCGCGATCTTTTTGTGATTCTGGCTCGTATTGTAGAGCAGCTCGATCGGCCGCAGGCCTTTGCCTTCCGGATATCCCGCTTCCGCCAGAAGCCGCCTGGCTTCGGCCAGATCGCCCTGAAGGCGAACGGGCGAGGTGAACATCTCCATCGGGGGACAGGCGTTGTAGGCCGGCTGCTGGTTCTGACGGGTGACCTTTTCGACGATCAGTTCGCGGTTCATCGCCAACGCGAGTGCCCGGCGCACCCGTTTGTCGTTGAGTGGGGGGCGGGTGACGTTGACGCGGAAAAAGTAGATCCCGAGGAGGGGGTCGACTCGAAGGCTCTCCGGCTGCTCCCGGCGATAGACGTCCGTCTTGTCGAGTGGCAGCTCGTTCGTTTTGTGGAGTTGGCCGGTGCGGAACATCCGCTCTTCGGTCTCGATGTTCTCCGTCGGGAAAAAGACGAGGCGATCGACCTTGACGGCGTCGCGGTCCCAATACGTGGGTGATTTTTCGACCACCAGGCGTTGTTGCATGGACCATTCCTTGAGGGTGAACGGACCATTGCCGACCATGTTCTCCACGCGGGTCCATTTGGTGCCCCTGCGTGCGAGCCCGCCGAATTTCTCCACCGTTTTGGGGTGGATCGGAAACCACGCGTAATGCTTCAGGGATTCGATCAGGAAAGAGGTCCGGCGCTTCAGGGTGATTTGCAGGGTTCGTGCATCGACGGCCTTGAAACCCGTCTGGCCGAAGTCGGCCAGTTTCCCTTGGTGAAACTCCTCGGCGCCGGTCACGGCGTAGAGCTTGTTGGCGTATTCCGCGATCAGACTGGGTGTAAGAATCCGCTGGTAAGAGCGGACGAAATCCTCGGCGGTGACGGGATCGCCGTTCGACCATTTGCCATCGGGTTGGAGGGCGAACGTGTAAGTCAGGCCGTCTGGTGAGATCGTCCAGCTTGCGGCGGCTGCGGGGATTGTCCCCTGACCGTTCGGACCGTAGGCAACCAAACCCTCGAAGAGGGCGTTGATGATCTTGTTTTCCGGGACCCCGGTCACGACCTGGGGATCGAGATCCTGGGGCTCAGCGCCGTTGCCGAGATTGAGGATCCTGAGGTTGCCGGGGATGGTCGCACCGGGAGTTCCGCTGGAATGCGGATCGGATTTCTTGCACGCCACGAGGGAAAGGACCGCAAGGCAGAGGAGAACGAAGCGACGGTTGAACATGAGGGAGTCTGAGACGGTTGCGGTTGGGCCGCAGTGACGGGACGGAGGAGGGATGTGCGGGAAAAGGATGAGGTTATCTGCGGGTTTCAACGGACGGATTGGATTCCAGCCAGACGTGCTTGTAGGGATGGTGATCGAGCAAGGTGGAATGCCAGCCGCGGACGGAAGGATGCAGCAGGAACACGTGGTTGTAGGCGTAGATGGGAATGATGGGCGCTTCGGCGAGCATCAGAGCTTCAGCGCGCCGGAGAATCTCCAGACGTTCGGTCGAAGCAGGGGTTCGGGTGGCTTGGTGGAGCAGTTGATCGTAGGTGTCGCTTGACCAGCCGGTGTAGTTGTTGCCGCTGTCGCTGCGCCAGACGGCGAGAAACGACATCGGGTCTGCATAGTCGCCGATCCAGCTTGAACGCAGGATCTGGAAGTCGCCCGTGCGCCGGGCATCGAGGGCGCTCTTTCCCTCCATATTCGTCAGTCGCACCGAAAGGCCGAGCTCGCGCCGCCACATCTCCTGAATCGCCTCCGCGATCGCGCGGTGATTCTCGGAAGTCTGAAACAGCAAATCGATGGTGGGCGCCCCCACGCCACCCGGATAACCAGCTTCCGCCAGGAGTGCTCGCGCAGCGACCGGATCGGTGTCGTACCCGGGGGGTGGCGTGTAGCCTCCGGTTCCATGCGGCGTGTACGCGCTGGTCGCCCGCTGGGCTCCGCGGAGAACGTGATCGACGATGGCCTGGCGGTCCACGGCCATCGAAAGCGCGCGGCGAACCTTGACGACATTGAGGAAGGGCCGGTTGACGTTGATCCGGTAAAAGTACGTGCCGAGGTAAGGGTCAATCCGCAGGACCGTCGGCGAAGTGGAGCGATAGGTGTCGATCTTTGATGCCGGCAGCGACTCGGTCACGTGGAGCTGCCCGGAACGGAACGCGCGCTCCTCGGTGTTGAGCTCCTCGATCGGATAGAAATGAATCGCGCTCAGTCGCACGGTCTCCGCATCCCAGTAGGTCGGTGCCTTTTCCACGATGATCCGCTGTCCGGGGCGCCAGTCCTT
>JBBQEG010000009.1:0-33470 GCA_038320495.1 Opitutales bacterium
TCACAGCTTGAACAACCGGGCGGCGTTGCCGGCCAGCACGTCGGTCGAGGCGCCCGACGTCATCGCCTCTCCCACGAAGCGCACCAGCCCGGGAACGTCGTCGAGTTTTGGATACAGGTTCAGCGGAAAATCCGAGCCGAACAGGACGCGATCCGTTCCCATCGCCGCGAGCGCGCGGGGCCAAACCTCGGCGTCATACATCAGCGGTGACGCAGCCGAATCGTAGTAAACATTCTTCAATGCGGCGAACCGCCGATCGCGGAGCGGCAGCATTCCACCCCAATGGGCGAGGACAAAAGTCGTGGCCGGGAATGCCTGCGCGAGTTTCACGAAATCGTTTCCCGGCGTCTCGATCCGCCCGGCGTAAGGGCGGCTTTGCGGATCCGTCACGTGAAGATTCACCGGCAGACCAAACTCGCCGGCCAGGGCCATCGCGGCGCAGAATACCGGATCGTCCACGCCATGCGCTTGCGCGTGCGGAGAAAGCTCGCCGATTCCGACCAGCCCGTCGTCCCGAATCTGCCGGATCTCCGCTTGAATTGCCGCCACTCCGGCGGACGGATGCAAGGTGGCACACGCCGCCAAGCGGTCAGGATGGTCGTGCACACAGTTTGCATAGAAACGATTCTGCCACTGGCAGGTGTCCCAGTTTTCCCAATACCAGCCCAAGAGCACCGCCCGCTCGATTCCGGCGAGATCCATCGTCGACAGCAATTGATCCACCGTAGGTAAAACCTGCACTGGCCGGCCATCCCGGCGCCTGCGCGTGCAAAGCACGGACCAGTGGCGTTCGCCTTGGGCGGCGGCCCATTCCGCCGGCGCCCGGTCCACCTCGTTTGGATACAAGTGCACGTGAGCATCGATGATGCGCATGGTTTATGCTGGTTGTCGCTGACGGTTCCCTGTGTGTTCCTCGCTCATCCAGCTCAGCAGAGCGAGAACCCGCCGGAGAACCAGAACGATTTTCCATGCTCAACCGCTTCTTCCAACTCGACCAGCACCGCACGACCGTCGGTCGCGAACTTCAAGCCGGCCTCACCACCTTCGCCGCGATGGCCTACATCCTCGCGGTTAATCCCATGATTCTGGCCCAAGCCGGCATGGATCAGGCCGCGCTGGTCACAGTCACCGCGCTGACCGCCGCGATTGCGACCCTGATCATGGCGCTGATGACGAACTACCCGATCGCGCTGGCGCCGGGCATGGGCATCAACGCGTTTTTCACGTTCAGCATCGTGATCGGGCGGGGGGTGCCGTGGTCGGAGGCGCTCGGCATGGTCTTTGTCAACGGGGTGATCTTTCTTGTCCTTTCCGTCACGCGCGTGCGCGAGAAGATCGTCGCGGCGATTCCACATTCCCTGAAGATGGCCATCACCTGCGGGATCGGGCTCTTCATTGCCTTTATCGGCCTGAAGAATGGTGGCGTGATCGTCGCCAATCCCGCGACGTTTGTTTCCCATGGAAACTTTGCCACGCCGTCAGTCGCGCTCTGCCTTGCCGGTATTGTCCTGACGGCGGTCCTGGTGGCCCGCCGGATCCCCGGAGCCATCATCATCAGCATCGCGGCGATCACGGTCGTCGGCATGTTCATCCGTGCCGGGGGCAACCGCATGGTCACCGAACTGCCCACCAGCCTGGTCTCTCTGCCGGCCTCTCCCGCTCCGGTTTTCCTGAAGCTCACCTTCGATTTTCTCTCAAACAGTAACGCCATCCTCATGGCGTTACCGATCATCCTTACCCTCCTGCTCGTCGATATGTTCGATAACATCGGCACGCTCATCGGCGTTACGAAGCGCGCCGGTTTCCTGCGCCCCGATGGCACCTTGCCGAAAGTCGGACGCGCCCTCGTCGCCGATTCGATTGCCACCCTGCTCAGCGCGCTCTTCGGCACATCCACGGTTGTGAGTTATATTGAATCCGCATCCGGCGTGGAAGCGGGCGGCCGCACGGGCCTGACCACCGTTACCACCGCCGGGCTCATGCTCCTCGCGCTCTTTTTCACGCCGCTGATTCTGATCATTCCCGCGGCAGCGACGGCACCCGCCCTGGTGATCGTCGGAGTCTTCATGATGCAATCGATCACGGAGATTGATATGGCCGATTTCAAAGTGGCCGTCCCCGCCGTGCTGACGATTCTCGGAATTCCGCTCACCTTCAGCATTGCAGAAGGGATTGGTATCGGACTGATCACCGCGGCCCTGCTTGCGCTCGCCTTGGGCGAACCCAAGAAGCTCACCGCGATTGGCTATGGCGTGGCCGCGGTTTTCTTCATGCAGTTCTTCCACGTCTGGCCGTTCGCCCGCTGAACGGAAATCGGGGATCGGCGTTCGGCAAAAGACGCTCAACGGGGCGCGAAACGCCGGGAGCGGCGTTTCAATACGCTGGCTCGCCGAGGTGGGAAACACTCGCCCGCTCTCTCCGAGATTCATCGGATCAAAGATCATTATCTCCTGCATATAAAGGGTTCCGGCGTCCCGACGTTTGGGTTCGTCGGATGAACCTTCTTCCCGCCGCGCACGTTCGGGGGAAACTCCCGGGCCTGGTCCGGACGCCCGCCGGACGGTCACTTGGGAAGCGGCTCCATTGTTGACCCGCCTCGCGTCGGCTACCGTGAGATTCAGTCGAACGGTACAACCATCAAAAATTCCATTACATGAAACGTACGCAGAAGGATGAAATTTCGAACCCGGGCGCGAGCGCGACGACCGGAACCAAGGGGATCGGAGCCCAAGCCGTGGGCGGCAAGCCTGTCCCTAGTTACGCGGACCTCGAACGTTATTTAGATTTCACTGTCGTTGATCCGGACGATAATAAAGTCGGCAGTATCGACGCCATCTGGGAGGACCACACGGGGCAGCCGGCTTATCTTGGGGTCAAGACCGGCTGGTTGGGCCTCGGCCGCACGCACGTCATTCCGGTGCGCTCGGCTGACGTGAGTGAGACCACGCGCAAAGTCCGGTTGCCATTCTCGGTCGAAGTCGTGAAGAACGCGCCGACGTTCGACGACCAATCGGAAATTGATGATGCGGGCGAGCGGCAGATCGAAGACTATTATCGCGAACATGGTTTTAACAGCAGCAAAGGGGCGTGGCGTTCAGGCAAGGAGCCGACGGTTACTGAGCCCCCGACCACTGCGCGTCGTGAGACCGGCGACGACATTCGCATGCCGGTTTCGCACGAAGAGGTGACTATCGGCAAACGCGAAGTCGAAGCCGGCGGAGTGCGCCTGCGCAAAATCGTGCGAACCGAAACCGTCAACAAGCCTGTCGATCTCGAGCGCGAAGAAATCGTGGTCGAGCGCGTGCCCGCGAAGGATCGGGCACCCACGCGCGCCGACAAAGCGTTTCGCGAAGAAGAAATCTATATCCCCTTGCGCCGCGAGGAACCGGTGGTTGAGAAGCATATAGAAACGACTGAGGAAGTTCGCGCGTCGAAACGAAAGGATGTGGAACATCGCGACGTCAGCGAAACGGTTCGCAAGGAGGACGTCGAAGTGGACCGCCCCGGCCAACCGAAAAATCGGCCCGACGACCGGCCTTTAGGGCGTTGATCAAAAACTCCGACCAGCTGCCTGACGGCGCGGACTGCCCGCACGTGACAGAATGCTGAATCGAGCATGCCGGACAGAAGGCAGAAGATTGACGACCCAAACGAAATCGCAGCTATGATTTCGTTTGGGTCAAAACGCAGAGCGGATTATACGTTACCGCGCGCTCTCGTTCTTACCGGTGACTGAGTTCCGCGGCCTTGGGCTCAGTTTTCGGAATGACCGGTACGCGCAAGCGCCCCCGGTGACGCCACAATGTGAAGTCGTCGACAATCGAATAAAGACACGGGATCAAAATCAACGTGATCAACGTGGCAAACGTCAGACCCCAGACGAGGGCCTGAGCCATCGGAGCGAGAAACTCCTCCTGTCCGGTGCTAAAAAAGGCCAGGGCCCAGAGACCCGCTACAGTCGTAACGGTCGTGAGGAAAATCGGGCGCAACCGGATTTTACCCGCCTCGAGAATCGAGAACCAGCGATCAAATTGAAAATGGGTCAACGTGGTGTCGCCGGCCTTGATCAAAGGATTCTTAACGCGAAACTGATTAATGAAGTCGAGAAACACGACCGAGTTGTTCACCACGATTCCGGAGAGCGCGATCGTCCCGAGAATCGACATCAATCCCATTGGAACGCCCATGAAGAGCAGGCCAAAGACGACGCCGACAATTCCAAACGGGATCACCGCCATCACGATAAGCGGCTGGGCGAAGGAATTGAACAGCACGGCCAATATTGTATAAATAAGTGCCAGCGCGAGCAGCGAGGCGAGACCCATGGCTTCGAGGCTGTCGCGGGTGTCCTCATTTTCGCCGGCCAGCCGGAAGCCGTATCCGGGATAGCCCTGCAAAATCTCCGGCATCCATTCGCCCAATTGCCGGTTGATCTCAACCGAAGTTATCACGCGTGGATCAACATCCGCCGACACCGTAATCGTACGACTCTGGTCGCGCCGGAAAATACGCGCCAGCCCGCTCCCCAGTTCGAGCTCGGCCACATCTCGAACCGCCACTGTCCGGCCGTCGGGGGTCACGAGGCGCAGACCCAACATCCGCTCGGGATCGCGACTGGTGCGCTCGGCCAGTCTCACGCGGACTACCACTTCGTCGTCACCCCATCGCATCCGGTTCGCCTCCACGCCTCCGTAGGACGTTGCCACGAGCAGTCCCAAATCACGCGCGTCGAGGCCGGCCCGAGCCACCCGCTCATGATCCACCCGCAGGCGCCATTCCGGAGTGCCCGCATCCAGATCGTCGGCGGCGTTCATCACGCCGTCGACGCGGCCGAGCCGCATTTTCACTTCGTTCGCAATCGCCTGCAGCACCGGCAACTCCTCTCCGGATATAATCACGTTCACCGCGCGGCCCACGGGCGGTCCCCCGCCCTCCTTGCGTGCGGAAGCCCGGACAAACTCGGGAAACTGGGTCAGCATCCGCTGCAAATCGCGTTCGATGGCCGACGCGTTTCGGGCGCGCGGATTCTGATCGTCGATGTCGACCGTGATCATCGCGAGATTGGGGCCCAGCAACTCAAACTCGTCGGACTCATTCAGCCGCCGGCCCACTTGGGAGAGCACGGCCCGCACGTCATCGGGCGGGAGCACGCGGGTGATTTCACGTTCCACCGCTGTGACCGCGTCTTCCATCTGATCGAGAGACGCGCTCGATGGGAGGTCCAATTTGATAAACAACCGATCCGCGTAGTCGGTATCAAAGAGTCGAAACGGAATGATCGGCGAGATCACGAGCGCGGCGCAGCCGACAATTGCCATGCAGAAGGCGCCGACCACCCAATAGCGGCGCCGCAGGCACACCTTCAAAAAATACAAATAAACCTCGCGCACGCCCTCGACCAGCACATCCGCGGCGCGGCGCATCTCCCAGTAGGAAAGCGCGGCGTGCAACCCGATCCGCCGCCAACCCCGTGTCACCGCAATCCTCGCCTCCAGTTCGGGGATGGTCGGGGGACGACGAACGAAGTCGGAAAGGTGACTCGGGAGAACGAAGAACGCCTGAACCAAAGAAAATACGAGTGCGGTTACCACCACCACCGGAACAATAAATAGAATCCGTCCAATGATGCCTTCGCCGAGCAACAGTGGAAGGAACGCCGCAAGGGTGGTCGCGACACTGCCCAATACCGGAACGATGACCTCACGCGTGCCCTGCATCGCCGCCTCCAATGGCGGCACGCCGCGCTCGTACAAACGATAGACGTTCTCGGAGACCACGACCGCGTCATCGACGAGCATACCCAGCGCCATAATCATGCCGAAAAGCGAAAGCACGTCGACCGTTCCGCCCATGATATAGAGAACAATAAATACGCCCGCGATGGAGACCGGCAATCCGACCGCCACGACCAAGGCGAGGCGCCAGTTGAGAAATACCATCAGCAGCAGTGAAATGATCAACAGCGCCTGGAGGCCGTTGGTAATCACGGTTTCAAGACGGATATCGATCGGCCGCGTCGCATCCGAGGTGATCAGAATTGCCGACCCGTCCGGCAACGTGGGCTCGACCGATGCGATCACGGCGCGCACGCCTTGAGCAACGGTGCGCGCATCAGCACCCTGTTGCCGGAACACGGTGAATCCCACGCCGGAGCGTAAATTGACCCGCGCTCGGGAACGCGCCTCTTCCGCTGTTTCTCGCACTGTGGCGACGTCCCGCACCAAAACCGTGCGACCGCCCGCGCCCGTCGCGACGGGCATCGTCTCGAAATCCCCGACGTCTTTTGCCTGCGAAATCACGCGTACCACGCGTTCGCCTCCCGCGCCGCGTTGCCGTCCGGCCGCCGTATCCAGATTTCCCGTTTGCACCGCGGCCAACACGGCGGCGGGTGACACCCCATGAGCTTCGGCGCGCACCGGATCGATCTCGATCCAGACCTCACGCCGCTCCAGTCCATCGATATTCACCCGCGACACGCCGCGAACCAGCCGAAGCTCGCGCTGGAGCCGATCCAGCTGGGGACGAATGTGCCGCGCCTCGACCCCAGGCGGGAGCGTCACACCCAATCCGAAGAGCGGAAACGGCGCGTCGAACAATTGAACCACTGGCTCCTCGATTGTTGGCGGAAGCCGGCTACGAATGCGCGAAATCTCCTGCCGCACATCGTTCACAATCGGCTCCGAGTCCGCGCCCGCTTCCGTTTGCAACCAGACCGTCGTGAAATTCGGCTGCGAAATCGAGGTGATCTTTTTGATGTTCTTGACCGAGGCCAGCGCCTCCTCGACGGGAATCGTCACCAGGCGCTCCATGTCTTCCGGCAGCGCATTGGTGCGGTCCAGGATGCCGATCGTAACGAAATTCCACGCGATATCGGGAAACAGCGAACGGGGCAGCTTGACCGCCCCGAGGAAGAACCCGCTGACGAGTACGACGATCGTGAGCAGATTAACGGCGACCCGATTGCGGACGCTCCAAGAGGCGGGATTCATGACGGCAGCACGTTAACGCACGACGAGACGATCGCCTTCGTCGAGCCCACGAAGGACGGGAAACCGACCATCCACCTCAGGCCCGATCTCGATGGTGATAGGTTCCGCGGCACCCTCTCGACGCCACCGTTGAACGATGGCGCGCGCGCCCTCGAGCCGGACCGCGGCGGTGGGAATGAAGAGCATGTCACGATACAGGCGGATTTGGGCCGTGATAGTAACGGCCAGCCCTCCGGGAATAGTGCCATCGGCATTAGCGAGTTCCGCCTCGATCCGAAACAGCCCGTTGCTACCGGTGGCCGGCGCTACATGACGGACGGTCGCGGCGGCGGTTCGGCCTTGGAGAGCGGGAAAAGCAACCTCCACCTTGTCCCCCGGCCGAAAGGAAGCGATTTCCGTTTCACCGGCGAAAAACACGAGGCGTAGTTGCGACAGGTCCACGAGTTCGAAGGCGCGCTGACCGGGATTAAGATAATCGCCGACATCCACCATCCGCGCCTGCACCAGCCCGTCGAACGGCGCGCGTAACCGGTACTTCGCCAGCATCGCTGCCGCACGTTCGGCTTCGCGGCTCGCCGCCGCTGCTGTCGCCACCGCCACCGCGGCATCGTTGCTGGCCATCGCTTCAGTCCGCACCAGTTGCTCCACTTCCCGCTGACGGCGCGCCGCTTCAACCGCTTGAATTTTGGCACTCTCAGCCGCCGCCTGGGTCGCGGAATCCTCGAGCGCCAGCAGCTCCGCGCCCGCCGCAACCCGTGAGCCCACGTCGCCGCCGATCCGCACCACCGTGCCGCCGACTTCCGGGGCGAGGGTCGCGCGAGTCCATGGTTCGGCTCGCGCCGCAAAGTTCCGACGCCGCTCGACCGTTTCACGCGCCACCGTGACGACCAGTGGTTCCGGCGGACGCAAACTGGCACGCTCTTCGGTGAGCTGCCGCTCCAACGCCCGATTGGAGAAGAAGCGGCCGATCGAAAACAGAATCAACGCGCCCAGAATCAGGAATGCCACCGTCCCGATAATGGCACGTTTGTGACGACGAGAGAGCATGAACGGAGAAAAAGGATTACGTTCCCGAGGAGCGCAAGGATCACTGTTGAAGGGCTTTAAAACCAAGGAAAAGGAGCCCGCGGCCGAAATCCGTACCGGATGAACGACGGGAAGCCGTCATCGACATTCACCCGACCAGGAAACAGTCCAGCGCGGGCGAATCGATCAGACCGGCGTCGACGAACGCTTGAACCTCTGACCTTACCTCAGCGGTACGGCTTTTTGCCGAACAAAATCGATGTCGAAGGACTGCTGCATGGCCGGTTGGGTATATTGCCCGACCAAGCGATCGGTTTGGGCGTCATGAGTCAGGACGTAAGTAGCTCCTGGATACCCGACATCGTTCAACTCCACCACCACCTGCAAGCCCGAGCCTCCCTGCATCCAGATTGCGCGCGAAACCTTGATCGGCTTCGGGTTGAAGTATCCCGCCTCGAGCGACCCGCTCACATCCGGATTGCGCAGCTCGAGCGCGTAGCCGCCATCAACGCGGATCCATCGGCCGAGGAGCTTATTGACGGCCTCAGGGACGGCGGGAGTGGGCGCAGAAGCCTTTGGGACCGTCGGGACCGCGGTCGACGAAGCTATCGAATCGGACGCTCCGCCGAACCCCGTCGCGGCTTGCGCCGGATCCGACTTTTTGCACCCACCGAGGCCGAGGAGTAACGCGAGGACGGCACTACCGGCCGCAAGGTTGAAGAGATTCACGGCATCAGCTTGGACTCAGAAACGCGGTGCTGGCAAGGTCGCCGCGAAACCAGGATCAAGATCGGGCCGTGCGTCTCCGCTTCCAACGCAATTAACCCAAACCTGGAAACGCCGATGCTCCGGGCCGGCCATCCCGCCCCGAGCACCCAAAAACCGGTTATATCATCCGGCGAGAAACGCTATGTAATCTGAAGCGCACGACCCATCGCGCGCTTTATAATTTTGATTCGAACGGGCGATCGGCCAACGCGATCACGGAAGGATGACGGTATCGACAACGTGAATGACTCCGTTGCTGCCGACGAGATCGGTCGCAGTGACCTTGGCTTTGTTCACCATCACCCCCGACTTGTCGGCTTTCAACGTGAGTTTCTTACCGTTGACGGTGGGCGCCTCACCGGATTTCACGTCGGCCGCCATGACTTTGGCGGGAACGACGTGATAGGTGAGAATCGCGGCAAGCTTTGCCTTGTTTTCCGGGAGAAGAAGGCTTTCGACCGTGCCGGCCGGAAGCTTCGCAAAGGCTGCGTTGGTGGGCGCGAAAATCGTGAACGGACCAGCACCGCTTAACGTCTCAACGAGACCAGCGGCTTTGACCGCGGCAACGAGAGTGGTATGATCAGGGGAACTGACGGCAATATCGACCACGGTCTTGGCCGAGGCGACGGAGACGAGTCCAGTCAGGAGAGCGAGCGTGGCAAACAAGGAACGGAGCTTCATGGGAACAGTGATTATAATTATTGTCTGATTTAATGCGGCCGGAGGAAAAAAATTCACCGGACACAGCTCTTCAACGGGTGAACTCGTCTCCCGGATGCTAAATGGATTTGGTTTTTTGAATTCAGCGCGCACGAGAAAAGACGACGAAACCACCTCCTCGACTTGGATTCGCCCAAGCAGGGTCGGCGATGCGCCGGGTTGCGCGTTTTCCGCCTGCGAACGCATCGCCCGGTCGGACAATTCACCAAGGAAAACTGCGTCCGTGTCCCGCGTCGACCGCTCACCCGTCCTCACGAACCGCACGAAATTCGCCGACGCGTTGAGTTTGGCAAAGAATGAGGGCAAACTTAGGGCGGACCCACTAACGATTCCGAGAGTTTTGAGAAAAGGAAACCCGACCATGATACCAGACCTCATGCACATTCTATTCGTAGCCCTGATCGCTGGTGTCCTGGGGGGAGCCGCGATGGAACTGGTTTTGTGGTTGGTGGGCTCGGCCGGCTGGGCCAAGGCGGACATGATTGTAGCGCTGGGCAGCTTGTTGACCCGATCACGCGTCAAAGCTTGGAAGGTCGGAGCGATTATACATAGCATCGCCGCCGTCATCTTCGCGATTCTCTATACACTTTTAATCGTCCGCCTCGGCTATAGCCACCTGCCCTATGCATTGGTGATCGGTGCCGGGATCGGTTTCTGGCACGGCCTGATCATAAGTCTCGGATTGGTCTGGGTCGTCGCCGAACGTCATCCACTGGAGGAATTCACGGATGCCGGACTGGCGATTGGGCTCAGCCACGTATTGGGCCACGTCGCGTATGGCGCGGTCGTGGGCCTCGTGGTGGGAATCGCCGCGATCTGAACTGACGGGATTGATTTACCCGCGGGCAATGGGTCGAGTCGGATCCGCGATCCACTCACTCCACGAACCCGCATACAGCTTGGAACCACTCAGACCGGCGTGTTCCATCGCCAGCAGGTTTGCACACGCCGTGATCCCTGACCCACAGTGGTGCACCACGTCCGCGGGGCATTTTCTTCCCAACAATTCGTTGAACTCGCGCTGCAATTCAGGCCCCGGCCGCAACGTTAAATCGGGATTCAAGTTTGCTTTGAAGAAACGATTGCGAGCGCCCGGAATGTGACCGGCAACGCGATCGATCGGCTCGACCTCACCTCTAAATCGCTCGGGGGCACGGGCGTCGACGACGATACTATTCCCGGTATTCAAGTTTTCCAGCAGGAACGATCCCTTCACCCAACGGGAGTCATCTGGTTTCGGAATGATATTCCCTCCGCCCCGCGGCTCCGGATGTCCGGTTGAGACCGGATGCCCGTCCGCAACCCACTTCGGATATCCACCATCGAGGACGGCCACCTGCGTCAGCCCAATCCAGCGCGCCAGCCACCACAACCGCGCGGCGTACTGTCCACCCACATCGTCGTAAGCGACGATCTGCGTCTCCGCCGTCGCGCCATGTCGGTTCAAGAACGCCGCAAAGTCTGTCGCCGTCGGCAAGGGGTGCCGACCATTGGTGCCGGTTTTCACGCCAGAAAGTGCCGTGTCCACCGGCGCGAAATACGCGCCTGGAATGTGCCCTGCATCGTAGGCGGCGGGACCCTTGGCCAGATCGAACAGGTCATGTCGGCAATCGAACACGATCCATTGCGGATCCTCCACGTGTTGGCTCAACTCCACGGTATCAATCAACATGCCAACACGATGCCCCGACATTCTGCCGGGTGAATCAAAATCCTTGTTCACCGCGCCCTTTTCGGTGACGGACAGCAGGCGTTTCCCCTACGCTCGATGGATCTCAGGCCGATGGCAGTTTCCCCCTTCTGTCGCCGGAAGAATCGACGCTCTTGTCCAACGTGTCGTACTCTCTTCCCGCCGACCGCACCGTCCCTCCTTGCAAAAGCCACCGCTCACCGCGGCGGGTATGTCCTTTTAACCGAAACTCGTTCGTTGATTAGCAGGTCCGAACTCAACCCACCACCCACTCATGGAAACCAAACGATCCCCGTTCTTATTGATTTTTCGCGATTCATCGCCCGCGACCTATCAGGCGATGTCCGCCGAACAGCGGCAGCAGCTCATGCAGCAATGGAACGCGTGGTATGACGGCCTGGCCGCGCAGGATAAGGTCCAGCACGGGCACCCTCTGGAACCGCAAGGTCGAGTGGTGTCGGGCGCGCGCGGCGAACGCATCGTCGACGGTCCCTTCGCAGAGGCGACGGAAGGAATTGGCGGCTACTTCCTCCTCACGGTGGCAGATCTCGACGAGGCCACTGCAATCGCCCAGGGCTGCCCCTCCCTGGCCTACGGGATGCAGGTGGAAGTGCGTCCGGTCGCCGGAGCCTGCGCGACCTTGGGTGTGCGGGGGCGCCCGGTGCCCGCGGAGGAAGTGGCGCGCGCCTAAGTCACACAGCCATGCCCGAAGTCCCGTCAGAAAAACTTTTAGCCGAAGCGGCGACCGGACGGGCTGCGCAAGTGGTGGAGCATTTTTTCCGCCACGAGTCCGGCCGCCTGCATGGGGCGCTCACGCGGATGTTCGGGCCCGGTAATTTGACGTTGGTGGAAGACGTGGCGCAAGGCGCGCTCCTGCAGGCAATGCGCACTTGGGCGATTGGCGGAGTGCCGCCGAATCCATCGGCGTGGATTACCCGCGTTGCGATCAATCTGGCTCGTGACGCTCTGCGCCACCGCCGCATGTCCGCCGGGAAGGAGTCCGCCATCATCACTTATCTGGAGCAAATGCGATCGGAGCGACCGGCCCCGGTGGAAAGTGAGGTCGAGATTCGAGACGACGCGCTGCAACTGATGTTTGTATGCTGTCATCCGGCCCTGCCCAAGGACGCTCAAGTCGTCCTGGCGTTAAAGGTGCTCTGTGGGTTTGGCACGGCGGAGATCGCGAGGGCATTTTTGAGTACCGAACCGGCGATTGAGAAGCAGCTCACGCGGACCAAACAACGTATCCGGGATTCGAATATCGAATTCGAAATTCCATCCGGACCGGAACTACCGGAGAGGATCGAGGGCGTGCTGGCCGCGCTTTATCTGCTTTTCAATGAAGGCTACAAGGCCTCCGCCGGAGAGCATCTGCTGCGGGAGGAACTTTGCCTGGAGGCCGTGCGCTTGTTGTCGCTACTGGTCGCCCACCCGGCGGTCCAGACCTCTCGCGCCCAGGCCCTACTCGCGCTGATGCTTTTCACCGCGGCGCGATTCCCGACCCGGTTGGATGAACAGGGTGAGCTCCTGCGTCTGGACGACCAGGATCGTTCGCAATGGGACCACGCGCTCATCGAACGCGGGCTGGTTCACCTGGTCGAGGCGGCCCAGGGGAACGACATCAGCGAGTACCACCTGCAAGCCGGGATCGCCGCCTGCCACTGCACCGCCCGGGATCATGTATCCACAGACTGGACGCGCATCCTGCGGTATTACGATCAGCTGCAGCAGATCAAGGCTTCGCCCGTGGTGGCATTGAACCGGGCCGTCGCCGTCGCGAATGTCTCCGGACCGCACGCGGCGCTCGCCGCCATTGCCGAAATGCCGCAAGGCGAGCGGCTCCAGTCCCACTATCTCTATCATGCGGTGGTCGGAGAGCTGCACTGGCGTTTGGAGAACTACCGCTCAGCCGCGGAATATTTTCGGCGTGCCCTCCAGCTGGCCCAGGTCGGACCGGAACAACTTTACCTGGCAAAGCGGCTGGAGCGGATCTCAGGAGAAAGCAAACTCCAGGAAAAGGCGCGGGCTTCCAGCTGAAGTTTTCGGGCCGGCCGGATTTCGGCCCGGTCCTGGCCCGAAAGGCAAAGTGGTCGCTTCGCCGAGCTTCCCTCCCCCGCGGTCAGGCGCTGATCCTGCCGGGGGAAATGGCGAGCGGTTCCCCCTGTATCCAGATTACTGTTTCAACGAGGCGCAGAACCGAGCCAGCCGCGTCACGCCCTTCTGGATGATCTCATCGCTCGTCGCGTAGCTGAGCCGCAGGTAGCCCTCGGCGCCGAACGCACTGCCCGGCACGGCGGCGACCTTTTCCTGATCAAGCAGGCGGTTGCAGAACTCGAGGTCGGTCAGGCCAAAGCGCGTGATATTTGGGAAGAGGTAAAACGCGCCCTCGGCGAGCAGACAGGTGATCCCGGGGATCTTGTTCAGCTCGGAGTGAAGCAATTTTCTGCGGCGGTCGAAAGCCAAGAGCATGCTCTGCAGCGCGGCGGCCGTTTTCTCTTTTTCCGTCAAAGCCGCCAGGGCGCCGTATTGGGCAAAGGTCGTGACGTTGGACGACATCTGGCTCTGCAGCTCGGACATCGCCTTCGCGATGGGTGCAGGAGCCAGCGTGGTTCCAATGCGCCATCCGGTCATCGCATAGGTTTTCGAGAACCCGGCGACTGTGATCGTGCGCGCCTCGACCTCCTTGCTAAACGTCGCAATACAGGTCGGCCTGGCGCCGTCGTATACAAGATGTTCATACATCTCGTCTGAAAGAATATAGAGGTTATGCTTCATCGCCACGGCGACGATGGCCTCGAGTTCCTGGCGTGAATAGACGGCGCCGGTCGGATTCGACGGCGAGTTGAGGATGAGCAGTTTCGTCTTTGGCGTGATCGCGGCCTCGACCATGGCAGGACTAAGCCGGAAGCCGGTGCGATCGTCAGCGAGCACGAATTTGGGGACCGCGCCGGCGAGCTTCACCATCTCGGGGTAACTCACCCAATACGGGGCCGGGACGATGACCTCGTCGCCGGGAGAGCAGGTCGCGAGGACCCCGAGGTAGCAGCTGAATTTTCCACCGGGGGAAACAATGACCTGCGAGGGGGAGGCCTTGAGTCCGTATTCGGCGGCGTAACGATCGACGATCGCCTGGCGCAGTGGCTCGATACCCGGGGTGGGCGCGTATTTCGTCTTCCCTCCCCGCAGGGCGGCGATACAGGCCTCCTTGATATGGTCGGGAGTGTCGAAGTCGGGTTCGCCAGCGGCGAAGCCACAGACATCTTCACCAGCAGCTTGGAGAGCTTTTGCCCGCGCATCGACGGCAAGCGTCGGTGACGGCGAAACGTTGCGAGCCCAAGTCGAGAGTGGCGCGGGAGGATTGCTCATGGACAAAGGGCGCCGAAGAAAGAGCCGCTCGTGACGAAAGGCAAGCCCGTGACGGGTCAGTTTCGGAGACAGTCGTGAAACTCACCCACAAAAAAGGCGCAGTGAGCTGCGCCATGGTTGAAGGACTGCCGCGCGAGAACTCGCAATTACTTCTTCTTCTTGGAGCTGGACGGCATGGCTTCGATGGCCAGGCGGAGGAGTTCGCCCACGCTGGCGTCCTTCTGCCGCGAGTAACGCTTCAACGTCGAACGCTGGTCGGGAGTGATTCGAACAGAGATTTGACGGTGCGGATCCCGATTAGGGGCGGCACCAGCAAAATCATAACCAGAGATCGCCGTGCGAACCACTTCACTGGCAGTCTTGAAACCATGGCCACGACGGACCGTTTCAATTCTCGCAATGAGTGATTCAGGCAGATCGAACGTGAGCGGAGCGGACGCTTTGCGGGTAGTTTTGGCCATGACGACGAGCGGGCTAGAGGCTGCGGAACAGTGATAGCAGGCACTTGCAGAGCGTCGGCCGCAACGAAAAATGCAGCTCAACCCTTACTATTTTCAGTAATTCGAGGGGCGCATTTCGTCCCGTCGATTGTATCCGAAATAAGAGTTCACCGGAAGAGTCAGGCGGAGCGAGTTTCGAATTGGTCGAAAACCGCCGTATAGGCGGCTTCCGGTGATGCTACGAGTCGCCACGCCTGGGCCGCGATCCGTTCCTCGACCGCGCGACCATGCTGTATCAGAATTGTCTCTACCCCGGCAGCGGTTCCTCCCAGCACATCCACATCGGCATCACCGATAAAGAGCGCCTCCTCCGCCCCCACGCCGAGACGGTGCAGGATTTCGCGAAGCCCCGCCGGATCCGGCTTATGCGTATCCAAATCGTCGCCACACACCATGGTGGTTAACGCATCTTCCAATCCAAGCAGCGCCAGCAACCGCTCCGCCGAACGACGGTCGCGCCCGGTCCAAACCGCCCGCTTCACACCTGCCCGTCGAAGCATCTCCAGCAGGTCAACCGCCCCGGCGAAAGGACGAATGAGGTGCGTATTGTTATCATGATACGTTTCCATTCGCGCCAACGCCACGGGAAGGTCACTGGGGTCAGGCACCAGGTCCATCAGGAATCGTTTCGGCGGACCGCCGAGCTGCGCGAAGATTTCCATCGTCGGGCGGTGACCGAACGGTTCCAAGGCGTGGGCGATCGCTTCAAGGACGAGCGGAAGACTGTCGAGCAACGTCCCGTCGAGGTCGAACACAACCGCGCGGGGCGGAACCAACGCGGCCATCAAAGGCGCGCCACGTTGGGCGGGACGGGAATCTCGCGCGCGAGGCTCGAGGGATCGAACACCCCCGGCGGTACGTCTATATTGAGCGCCGCGCCGTTGACCACCAAGCGGGTTTTATCGCGGGTGATCTCGTTTCGGTAATCGGCCGACTTGGGCAGCGGTTGTCGGTCAACCGTCTTCAGGCTCAATAGAGAAAAAGTTTTGGCGACCCGCCCCGTGTTCCCGATCAGTTCCGTCTGCATCAGGGCGTTGAATTGGGTGTCAAGGTAGGCACGCGCGGCGACAATGTCAGCGGATTGGGCGGCGAAGGCTGCGGGCGCCCGGAAGAGAAATGCGTGCGCGGGCCGTCCGCGGATCCGGCTAATACGTTCCAAGCTGGCTTCCGGCCAGTACAGAAATGGCATCTGCAGGTCGAAGGCGGTGATCTCCACGCCGGGAATCAACGGCTCGAAAAGTTGGGAAACGCCCAGTTGCACCGGTTGGCCGTCAATCAAGCGCCACACCGCCGCGCGGTCGCCGTTTTGAACCAGCAATCGGTGTTTCAATCCGGCACCATCCGTGAGTTCCACCCGCGTAATCGCACCGTTTTCATTGCGCCCCCCCCAGAGCCGTCCCTGATACACCCGTTCGTCTCCGCGGCGAGGCAGCGCATGGAGCGCAAAATCCAAATAGTATTCACCCGGAATTCCGGCCCCACGAAATTGTTCGAGAAGCCGGGCCGCCTCGGCTTCGTCCGGCTTGCCAACCTGCGCGAGATCCGGTCGGCGGACCGGGGGCGACGCCGCGAACACCATCGTGCATAACGCAACCCCCAGAACGAAAGACGCCCGCCGTAGTAAGGCGGGCGTAATATTGCGCGAGAGCGCCATCATGATCCTCGGGGGCGATTAGTTCTTCGGTGTCTCCGCCACGGGCGCAGCGGGCGCCGTCTCAGTGGGAACGGTTACAGTCGAGGTGGCAGGAGCGGCGGGCGTCGCAGTCGTCGAGGGAACCGCAGGGGCAGCAATTGAGGGCAACGCACTTCCGGCCGCCTCACGGCTAAGGGTGCGCTCGTAAATCCGGCCCATGTAAAGAGCGAGGGCCAGAGTGAAAAAGAGAATCGCCGAATACTTCGTCGCCTTCGTCAGGACGTTAGCGGTATCCGCGCCAAACGCAGCTTCCGTCGCACCGCCACCGAGGGCAGCGCCGATCCCTCCGTCTTTCGACTTCTGGGCGAGCACGACCAGCACGAGGAAGATCGAAACGAGGATGAGGATGAAGGTGAGAATTCCGAGGAGGATGCTCATGTGAAAGGGTCAGAAGTGCAGAGCCAATGCGTGCTTGTCAATGACGGCGTCAAACTCCGTCAAAGCACGGTCTCCGGCTGGCAAGTTAGGCCTCAACGCCAAGTTTTTCCAGCAGGCGCTGTAGATCCTCATTCCCGCGATACTCGATGACGATGCGGCCTTTCTTCGGCGTATGAAGGACGGCGACGCGGGCCCCGAGGTGAGAGGTCAATTTGCGCTCGATGCCGGTGACCGTCGCCGCATCTTTCGCGTTGAGGCCGGTCTTGGCAACCGGCCGTGCCCCGGTCGGGCTGGGCGCAATCGCGCTCGATTTCGCTCCTTGGGTGAGTTTCTCGGTCGCGCGAACGCTGAGCCCTTCTTCGATGACGCGACGCGCGATCAGCCCGCGTTGGGCCGGGTTCTCGATTCCGAGCAGCACCTTGGCGTGCCCGACACTCAGCAGATTTTTAGCGACGTAGCCCTGCAAATCCGGGTCGAGCGAAAGTAAGCGAAGACAGTTCGCGACGGTGGCGCGCCCCTTTCCGACCCGTTCCGCCGCGCTTTCCTGGGTAAGATCAAAGTCGCGAATCAAACTCGCGTAACCGTGAGCCTCTTCAATGGGATTGAGGCCTTCGCGCTGGAGATTTTCGATGAGGCCGAGTGCCGCCGATGACGCGTTGCTGGCCTCGACGATCCGCGCCGGGATCGACTTGATTTTCAACAGCTGAAAGGCGCGCCAGCGCCGTTCCCCTGCGATCAGCTGAAATTTCTCGCCGCTTTTCCGGACTACAATCGGCTGCAAGAGTCCTTCCGAGCGAATGCTTTCGGCGAGCTCACCCAGCTGCTCCGCGGGGATTTCCCGCCGGGCCTGATACGGGCTTGGCTCAATCAAATGAACCGCGATCTCCAGGTAGCCGGGGGCACCCGTCGGAGCGGGAGCAGCGGCCGCGACCGTGGCGACCGAGGTGGCGCCGGACGATGCGGCCGAAGCGCGGGGCTCCGGAGCGGGAGCAGCGGGTTTCGCCGCTGCGATCAAGCCGCCGAGTCCGCGACCGAGACGAGATTTAGGTGCTGCCGACATGCGTTATTTGCCTCCTGGAATGAAAAGTGTCTGCCCGACAACGATTCGGGATGGGTCTGAAATTCTGTTCGCGTTGATGATATCCTGCGGCTTCGCACCGGTTTTCCGAGCGATCACGGCGATACTATCGCCTTTTTGCACCGTATAACTCACTCCTTCTTTGGGATAATTCTCCGAGAAACTGGGCGCCGCCACGGGCCGCGTGGTCTGGGCTTTGGCCAACGAGTCCAGCGCCACATTCGTCTGCTTAGCGAGCGCCTCCATCTGAACACTCACCTGCTGCAAGGCTTCGTTTTTCGCCGCCGCACTCGCACTCCGAATCGTCCGGTTAAGTTCCACCACCGCCGCTTCGAGATCCGCCACGCTCGCATAGGCTTGACCCGCATGACCAACCCGCTGACGCAGCTCGGAATTCTCGCGCTCGAGCTGTTCAACCCGCAGGATCAACTCCCCGACCCGTTGCATCAGTCCACGCACGTCCTCGCGCAGATTGGCGATTTCAATCTGCGAATGCGCGGTTTGCGCAGATGCAGTCACGGCCAAAAAGCCGCAAACAAACAAACTTTTCCACATGTCGACGAAGATTGCGGAAAGGATTCCCGAAAACAAGCGGCTTGTGCTGCGGGACTGTTACCTCGATGGAATTGACGCAGCGCCGACTTTGGCAACCGTGTGCGTCGGCCGCGAGAGTCCCCCTATCTTTGCCATGATTGCCCCACTCCGTTTCTGTTTTCTTGCCGCCGCACTCTCAACCGCGGCGCTGGCTGCCCCGCCCGCCGGACTGGTCACCGCCCTCGAGCACCTGCGCGAGCAAAAGAGCTACTCCTGGGAAGTCATCAACGGCGATCCCGGACCGGTGGCGCACCAGTTTCAAACCCGCCGCGGCACCGTCACCACGGTGCAGCAAAACATCTCACCCAACATCAAGGGGAAAGTCGATCGCCAGGGCAACATGTCGATCGTGAGAGAGTGGTCGGACGGTTTACGCCTCGAGACCGTGATCAACGCGGATGGTACCATGATCACGAATACGCCCGAAGGCTGGATGACCGACCGTGAGATCCTGACGGCGCAGGCGGACGAGCGGATTCGAAGTGAAACGACGACACCGCGTTTCGTTTGGCTGCGCCGCGCCGACCGGCCGGACATCCGCCGACCGGACGAAGAGTTGCTCCCTTTTCTGAAAAGCAATGCCGAGTTCGACTTCGATGGTGAAAGCTACATCACGCATATCCGCAGTCGCGGCGGTGACCCCGCACAGCCCAACCAGGATCCGGGCGAGCCGGCGATCGATGTCACGGTCAGAATGAACCTGCGCAACGGGGTGATCCGCGACTACGAAGTCACCATCGCCGCCAGCCGTCGGGCCACCCGTGCTCGCGTTCAGGTGCCGATCAGCGAACAGCGAATCACCATTCTGACCTACGTCCCTGTCAGCCGGATCGATCTTCCCGAAGAGGCACGGGTCAAACTTCAGGCGGCACGAAACCCCGCGGGAGCGCGCTCAGGCGCCAGCTTGTAATCAGCACGGCCGCGTTGCTTTTTTGCCGCGCTTTGGTGGCGGCTCGGAGATCCCAATACTCGCGTCCGGTCAACGGGTGGTTACGAGTGTCGTCATTGGCTGCGACGGCAGCACGGTTCCCCGCTCGATGGGGAATCCACGAAGAAATTCGGCCGTCGGCAACATGCGCCCACCGGCACGTTGCAGTTTGCGCAGTCTCACCGTTCCGCGACTGGTCGCCACGAGGACGCCGTATTCGTCCGCGCCCAAGACTTCACCGACCTGGACCGGCGCGGCCGGCGCGACGGCTTCGAGACTGTCGGCGAGGCCGATCTTCACCAACTGGCCGCCAATTTCGACACTGCATGCCGGCCAGGGAAAAAGCCCGTTGATGCGGGCGGCCAGCAATCGCGCCTCCGTGGCGAAGTCGACCGCGCTGTCGTCCTTCGTCAGTTTGCGACAGTAGGTTGCCGCCGATTCGTCCTGCGGCACGAAGACGACCTTCCCGTCCGCCAGCCGGGGCAGCACGCCCTCCACCAAGGGGACGCTGGCGGCCGCGAGTTTCGCTTCCACCTCGAGCGCTGTATCCAAAGGCTCGATGCGGACGCGCTCCACCGCGGCGACCGGCCCGGCATCCAGCTTCCGGACGATGCGCATGAGGGTGACGCCGGTTTCTTTTTCGCCGCACGCCGTCGCGGATTGAATCGGCGACGCGCCGCGGAAACGGGGCAGAATGGACGTATGCAGATTTAACATCCCGAAGCGCGGGATCGCAATAAACTCATCGCGCAGGATGTGACCGTAGGCCATCACCAGACCCACGTCGGCGCCAAGACTGGCGAGTTGGGCCTGAACATCAGCGGTCAGCTTTTCCGGCTGGAAGACCGGCAGGTCGCGGGCGAGCGCCCACCCTTTGATCGCGTTGGGCTGAATCTTCTGGCCTCGTCCGGTGGCGCGGTCGGGTTGCGTGAATACCGCCACGATCTCCACTGCGGATGAAGCGGGCCGGGCCAGCGACTCGAGCAGCGGGAGCGCAATCGGATCGGAACCAAAAAAAACGAGACGGAGGCGTTCACTCATGATTGGTTGGATTCAGGGCAGGGTCGATGCGCGACGCAGAAGCCCCAGGCGCAGGTGTAGATCCGGGCTCGATCGGATCAAAACTATTCGCCCACGGGAGCGAGACTGCAACGGACTGCCGTTGTTGGTGTTTTATGTTTTAGTCAGTGCCGGTCGCAACGAGGTTGCGGGGGACCCGCGGCACACGACCGATGCACTCCCAGCTCGCAACCTGGGGCAATTCCTGAGTCGCTGTGTCGTCGATGTCCGACTTGTTCACCGCGCCACCGCACGATCCTTACTCGGCGTTACGCATTCATCATTTCCGCGATTACCTGATCGGCAGCTTTCTCGCGCTGATCGGCCGCCAAGCGGTGACGGCGGTGGCGATCTGGCAGGTTTATCAATGGACGCACTCGTCTACGGCGCTGGGACTCGTGGGGCTCGTCAATGTATTCCGATCTACGCTGAAAAGATCCTGCAGGTGGGGCCGATCGGTTTCGGTTGGTTGCGAGCCGCCCCGTCACTCGGCGCCGTGATGATGGCGATGTGGATTGCCCACCGCGCTCCGATGGCACGCCCGGGCCTGGTTCTACTTTGGTCCGTCGTGGGATTCGGGGTGGCGATCATTCTCTTTGGTTTATCGACCTCGTTCTGGCTGTCGCTTTTCGCGCTCTTGCTCTCCGGCGCGTTCGACAACGTCAGTGTGGTCGTGCGGCAGTCCCTCGTCCAACTCCTCACGCCCGATGCCTTGCGCGGCCGGGTGACCGCGGTGAATCAGATTTTCATCGGCTCCTCGAACGAGATCGGTGCGCTGCGAGCCGGCTTGATGTCCGCAATGATCGGCCCGGTCGGCGCGGTGGCATGGGGTGGAATCGGCACCGTGGCGGTGGCCGCAGTCATCGCCCGCGCTGTTCCGGGGCTGCGGCGGCTTCCGGCTCTGTCCACCCTTCAACCGTCAAAGTAACGCTATACTATACAGCGTGGTTACTTTTCATTAGACTTGAATTTTAACGGGTCGCTATTGGTACCCAAAACATGGCCGAGAACTCGCAACGTAAGACGTTCTTCATCCTGGCACTCGCTTCAAGCCTGGTCATTGCGCTCATCACCATCGCGACGGACGGTGACCTGCGGGAACGACTCGGTCCGACGTATTATGTTCTCGGGCTGACCATTATCGGCTGCGTCCTGCTGGTGCTCGCCGGCTACGTCTGGGACCGAACCATGATGGACCGCCTGAAGAAGCTCCGGGACGCGGTCCCAATGCCAATGGATGAGACGGGCGGCGAGTCCGACCACGACGAAATTATCGCCCTGGCCCGCAAGATTGAGCGGATGGCGCAAGCCCTGCAGAAAACCGAGGCGAGTTATCGGGGCATTGTGGAAGACCAGGTGGATCTCATTTGTCGGCACCGCCTCGATGGCCGTCTGATCTTTGTGAACAGCGCCTATGCAGAAGCCATCGGACGCAAGCGGGCCGAGCTCATCGGCCAGGCCTTTCCCTGGTATTCGCCGGAAGCCGCCGGTTACGACCAGATTTACACCTTCGAGCGGGAAGTGGACTTCGCGGATGGCCGCCGGCGCTGGCTGTGGTGGACGCAGCGTCCCATCAAAGATGATACGGGCAACGTATTGGAGTATCAGTTAGTTGGACACGACATCACCCTGCGCAAGGAGGCCGAAGCGGCCCTGTTGCATGCGAAGGAAGCCGCCGAAGCAGCGGATCGGGCGAAAAGTGAATTTCTTGCGATTGTCAGCCATGAGATCCGCACGCCGATCAACGGCGTCATTGGCTTTGCGCAGATCCTGGCGGACTCGCCGCTGTCGCCCGAGCAGCGGGAGCAGGTGGCGATCATCAAATCCAGCGGTCAAGCGCTGGAGAAACTTATCGCCGACATCCTCGATCTGTCCAAAATCGAGGCAGGAAAAATCGAGATCGAGTCGTCCCCGTTCGGCCTGCATCGCACGATCGAAGAAGCCATCGCCTTTTTTCAACCCAAGGCGCGCACGGCGGGCCTTGCCCTCACGGCGACGCTCGATCCGGACGTGCCCGTGATCGTGAACTGCGACGAGTCGCGCCTGCGTCAGATCTTCACCAATCTGATTGGCAACGCGATCAAGTTCACGGAACGCGGGAACATCACCTTGAGTGTTTCGTGCACCCGGGGAGAGCCGGTCAGTCAACGCGACACCCGACGCGCCTTGCGCTTGTTTTTCGCTGTGACCGACACCGGCATTGGAATTCCCGCGGACAAACTATGCCGGCTTTTCAAGCCGTTCAGCCAAGTCGACAGCTCGTCCGAGCGCCGCCGCAGCGGGACCGGGCTGGGATTGATCATCTCCAAGCGCCTCTGCGAGCTGATGGGTGGAACCATCTCGGTCGACAGTACAGCCGGCGAGGGCACGACCTTCCGCTTCTCGGTGCTCGCAGACTACGAAAAGGGCGACACCACCGCGCCCATGCCCCTGCGTCTCGCCCACGCGAGCTGAGCCCGGGGAGCGGCAGGGATCCGTTCGGTCGTTCTCGCCCCGAGGCAGGAAATGCCGGGTACCGTTCGAATCGCCCCCTGATTGACCCAAATAAAAACGCCGGCCTGGAGGGCCGGCGTTCAAAGCGAGGACGGAAACGTCCGCTCAGTAGCGGTAGTGGTCCGGCTTGTACGGGCCGTCGACCGACACCCCGAGATAGGAAGCCTGGTCAGCCGTAAGGGTCGTCAGCTTGGCGCCAATCTTCTCCAGATGCAGGCGGGCCACCTCTTCGTCGAGGTGCTTCGGCAGACGATAGACGCCGACCGCATACGTGTCCTTGTTTTTCCAAAGATCGAGCTGCGCCAGCGTCTGATTGGTGAAGCTGTTCGACATCACGAATGACGGGTGGCCGGTGGCGCATCCGAGATTCACGAGGCGGCCTTCGGCGAGCAGGTAAATGCTCGGACCGTTCGGGAAGGTGTACAAATCGTACTGCGGCTTGATATTGATGCGCTTGGCGTCGGACGTGTTCAGACGGTCGACTTGGATCTCATTGTCGAAGTGCCCGATATTACAGACGATCGCCTGATCCTTCATCCCGCGCATGTGCTCGAGCGTGATGATATCCTTGTTACCGGTGGTCGTGACATAAATGTCGGCGACGCCCAGGGTGGACTCAATAGTGTTTACCTCGAAGCCCTCCATCGCGGCCTGGAGCGCGTTGATCGGATCGATTTCGGTAACGATGACGCGGGCGCCGAAGCCGCGCAGGGAATGCGAGGAGCCCTTGCCGACATCGCCGTAGCCGCACACGCAAGCAACCTTGCCTGCGATCATGACGTCCGTCGCACGCTTCAAGCCGTCCGCCAGTGACTCACGGCAGCCGTAGAGGTTATCGAACTTCGACTTGGTGACCGAGTCATTGACGTTAATCGCCGGGACCCGGAGTTTGCCCTTCTCAAGCATTTGATAGAGGCGGTGCACGCCCGTCGTGGTCTCTTCCGAAACGCCGCGCCATTCTTTCGCAATGGTCGTCCACTTGATCGGATCCTCCTGATGGACGCGCTTGAGGAGATTCTTGATGACCTGTTCCTCTTGGGAACCGGATGGCGTATTCACCCAGTCACTACCCTCTTCCAGTTCACAGCCCTTGTGGATGAGCAAGGTGACGTCGCCGCCATCATCGACCACCAACTGCGGTCCCTTGGAGACAGGGAACGTGACGGCCTTGAGAGTGAGATCCCAGTATTCCTCAAGGGTCTCTCCCTTCCAGGCAAAGACCGGAGTTCCGGCCACCGCGATGGCGGCAGCGGCGTGGTCCTGAGTGGAGAAAATATTACACGAAGCCCAGCGCACGTCGGCACCGAGTTCCGTCAACGTTTCGATCAAGACCGCGGTCTGGATCGTCATGTGCAGCGAACCCGTGATGCGCACGCCCGCGAGCGGCTTCTGGGCCCCGAATTTTTTGCGGACGGACATCAGTCCCGGCATTTCATGCTCGGCGACCGAGATCTCTTTGCGCCCCCACTCAGCGAGGGAGAGGTCTTTGACGTGAAAATCGTTCGCTTTGGAGGCGTTTAGAACAGTAGACATGATTAATCAGGCTTTGATGGTTTCGGTGAGGGCCGGCTTGGTTCCGGTCATGCCGGCGGCGGCGCGCAGCTCAACGACCCGGTTGATCTGTTCCCAGGGCATGTCGGCCTTGCCGAAATGTCCGTAGTTCGTCGTGCTGCGGTAAATGGGGCGCAGCAAGTCGAGCTGCTTGACGATGGCAGCGGGCTTGAAGCTGAACACCTGGCGCACCGCTTCGGAGATCTTCTCGACTGGCACCTTCGCCGTCCCCATGGCGTCGACCCAGATCGACACGGGTTCGGGATAACCGATGGCGTAGGCGACCTGCAATTCGCAGATATCGGCGAGGCCGGCGGCGACAATATTCTTGGCGACCCAGCGGCACATATAGGCGGCGGAGCGATCGACCTTGGAGGGATCCTTGCCGGAGAAGGCTCCACCCCCGTGGCGGCCCCAGCCACCGTAGGTATCCACAATAATCTTACGACCGGTCAGGCCGGAATCGCCCTCGGGTCCACCGACTACAAAGCGGCCGGTCGGATTGATGAGAAACTTGGTGTTCGCATCGATCAGGTTGGCCGGGATGACCTTCTTGATCACGTTCTCGATCAGAAATTCGCGGATGGCGCCGTGCTGGACGTGCGCGGCATGCTGGGTTGAAATCACGACGTTTTCGACGTTGAGCGGCTTGTCGTTCTCGTAGCGGATGGAAACCTGCGATTTGGCGTCGGGGCGAAGCCAGGTGACCACTCCGGATTTGCGCAGCTTGGTCAGTTCGCGGCCCAGACGATGGGCAAACATAATGGCGGTGGGCATCATCTCCGGCGTCTCATTGCAGGCGTAGCCGAACATCAGACCCTGATCGCCGGCGCCCTGCTCGGCCGTTTCCTTGCCATCGGCCGCGCGAGCATCCACGCCCTGCGCAATATCAACCGACTGCTTGGTGAGCAGATTCGTGATGAAAACTTTATCGGCATGAAAGACATCATCGTCATTCATGTAGCCGATCTCGCGAACCGCATCGCGGACGATCGTCTCGTAGTTGAGCTTGGCGGACGTGGTGATCTCTCCGGCGAGAACGACATGATTGCTTTTCACCAAGGTCTCGCAAGCGACGCGACTCGCCGGATCCTGCGCCAAACAGGCATCCAGAACGCTGTCGGAAATGAAGTCGGCCACCTTGTCAGGGTGACCTTCGCCGACGGACTCCGAAGAGAAAACAAATGATTTAGCCATAGGGGAGAGGATAGATTGAGGGGGATAGAGAACCTAAAGCTTATCGACCACGGCAAGCTGAAACATCAACGCATTCGTATTTTGTGATGTGTAATTTTTTTGCAACAGTATTGGACGCCGGAGTCGAACACCTAAATCTCGGCTGTGATCTTCCCATTGCACTCGTGAAACTCGACCTTCAACCTCCGAATCATGGTCCCTCCGATGCCATCCGTTCCATTTAACCTCTCAGATCGCAGGATCTTAGCGGTGGATGATGATCGGGTGAACCTCAGGATATTGCGTGGGATCTTGACCAAGGAAGGCTACACGGCGGCTGAAGCAAACACCGGAGAACGTGCGTTGGAGCTCTATGCTGAGTTCCGCCCGCACTTGGTTCTCCTGGATGTCATGATGAGCGGAATCGACGGTTTCGAGACCTGCCGGCGCCTCAAATCGAAATACGGCGAGAAGTGTGCTCCCATTATTTTCGTCACGGCCAAGAACGACTCGGAGGATGTGGTGGAAGGCCTGGCGGCCGGCGGAGCCGATTACCTGCCGAAGCCCTTTCAGCCCAAGGAGGTAGCCGCTCGGATTCGAACTCACCTTCAGAACCAATATCTCGCCGAGCAGCAGTACCTGTTGGTCGACCAGCTCAGCAAAGCCAATGCGGCGAAGAATCGTTTTCTGGGCATGGCAGCTCATGATTTGCGCAATCCCCTCGCCTCCATCCGAGGGATCTCTGAGTTTCTTAAAGCTGGAACGGTGGGGCCGATGACGCCCGATCAGCTTGATCTGATCGAAACCATTCATTCCGCAAGTCAGTCGATGCTCCAGATGGTAAACGAGTTGCTTGACGTCGCAACGATTGAGGCAGGGGAGCTAAAAGTGAATCTGAAATCTGAAGCCTTGGACAAGCTGGTGAGCAAGTGTGTCGCCCTCACCAATATGGAGGCGGCGAAAAAAGAAACTAGAATTAATTTTGAGGCACCCACGGAATCGGTGAACCTGCGGATCGATCTGGCGAAAATGCGGCAGGTCGTAGACAACCTTCTGAGTAATAGCGTGAAATACTCACCCCCGGGTTCGATTATCACAGCGCTTATTTGGCGAAGTGACGCTGAAACCCACTGCAATTTTGCGATTCGCGACCAAGGTCCGGGCATCCCCGACGACGAACGTGATAAACTTTTCAAGGACTTCGGCCGATTATCAGTGCAACCGACCGGCGGCGAGAAGAGCACGGGCTTGGGCCTAGCTATTTGCCGCAAGATCGTGGAGGCTCACGGCGGCACTATTGTTGCCGAGAACCTTCCCGATGGCGGCTGTGAGTTCCGCGTTTCCCTTCCTATAACCTAAATGAACTTTGCCGGAAAGATTCTGCTCGTCGACGACGAGGCGCATATTCGCAAGTACGTATCCCTGATTATAAAACAGTTGGGGAAAACGACACTGTTCGAAGCGGCCAATGGAGAAGACGCCATTGCCGCATTCCAGCGTGAGCGCCCTCAGGTCGTCCTTCTAGACGTGAACATGCCGAAGCTAGGCGGCATTGAAACGCTCAAGCGACTCAAGGCGATCGATCCCGACTGCATTGTCATCATGCTCACATCTCTCACCAACCGGGAAACGGTTGAACAGGCCCTCGAACATGGCGCCGCGCACTACATCAGGAAGGACACGCCCAAGGAGGAAATCGCGGCCGCTCTCACCGAAACGATCGACTCTGCCACTTCTCCCAGCTGAACCATGGACTCTCTGCCGCCCAACAATCAACCCGCGGTGCCGCGGAACTCAATCGCCGAGGTGCGATATTCATTGCCTGAACTGCTCGAGGAATTGAAGGCGGAGCGAGCGACGAGCTCGTTCGCCATGGAAAAGCTCGAACAGCACGAGATTGGAAAAATGTTTAAAGCGAAAGGATCGCGTCGTGCCAAATCTGCAAAATAACGCCAAGGTTCAGGGTAACCACAAGGTGCAGAACGGTGCGTTCCTGCAAAGGCTCCGCCAAATTCCGCATTTCGAGTATGCCGATGAGGTGGAATTGCTGATTGGCCGTTACGGTGACACACCGCAGCTCGTCCAAGCAGTGGTGGATGACAAACTCCTGCCCAAGGACCATGCCTGCCGCTACTGGGCCGACACGATGAACGTCGCCTATGTCGACCCGTTCGCCTCGGTCATCACAGAAGAGGCGGTTGGGAAGATCCCGGTCGAAATTGCCAAGAAAATCAAGGCGCTGGGCCTCTATGTTGTCGACGGCGTATTGACCGTGGCGATCGCCACGCCCTCGGATGCCGATCTCGTGCGCCGACTCAGCCAGATCGCCCAGATTCCCGTCAGTCCCGTGTTCGCCCTTCCGCGCGAAATCGAGGACGCGATCGCGGTGCACTACTGCACTGAAAAGGGCCTCGAGGAAAGCTTGGGGGAATTGGAGCGTTCGACTCTTTTCGAAAAGCCGGAGATGGCGGGTGACAAACTCGCCCTGCTCGCAGAGGACACCGCCCTCATCCAGGTTCTCGACGAGATCATTTATTTCGCGATGCGGGAGCGTGCGACCGACATCCACGTCGAGGCGCAGGAAACCCAGTGCCGGATCCGGTTCCGCATCGATGGAAACCTGCGTGAAATTCTCAGCTACTCCCGCAAGCTGCACCGCGCGTTTCTCACGCGCATCAAGATTCTCAGCAACCTGAACATTGCCGAATCGCGCTTCCCACAAGACGGCCGATTTTCAATGCAAGTGGGCAGCCAGTTGGCAAATTTCCGAGTGTCGACGATGCCAGCTTCGCACGGGGAAAAGGCAGCCATCCGGATTCTCGCGATGGCAGGCAAGAAGACGATGTTCACCTTGGAAAAGATGGTGATCTCCCAAACCATCCTTCAGCCGTTCAAGCGCCTTGTGCAGAACCCGAGTGGCATTATCTTTGTAACCGGCCCCACTGGGTCCGGCAAGACCACGACGCTTTACGCGGCGCTCAACGAGATCAACACCCCCGATCGCAACATCTCCACGATCGAGGATCCTGTTGAAATTCAGATGGCGGGCGTGACGCAGACCCAGGTCAATTCGAACATCGATCTTAAGTTCTCAACCGTCCTGCGCTCCCTGATGCGTCAGGACCCCGACGTCATCCTCGTCGGCGAAATCCGCGACCTTGAGACGGCCAAGATTGCGACCGAGGCGGCCCTGACGGGACATATCGTTTTCGCCACGCTGCACACGAACACCGCGCCCCAGGCCATCATCCGACTGCTGGAAATCGGGGTCGAGTCCTACATGGTGGCACCGTCGGTCATTGGCGTGTTGTCGCAGCGACTCGCGGCGCGCATCTGTGACGTCTGCAAGGAAACGTACTTCCCTTCGCGGGAAACGCTGCAGAGATACTTCCAGGACGAAGGGCTGACCGAAGTTCCGTTCTTCCGGGGCCGGGGCTGTGCGGCGTGCCGAAATACTGGATACAAAGGACGCGTCGCGTTTCACGAGCTCGTCCTCATCACCGAGGAGATCCGCACCCTCATCAGCCAGGGCCGGAGCGTCCAGGAGATCTCCCAGGCCGCCGCCAAAGTCGGGTATAAGCCCCTTCGATACGACGGACTGAAAAAGGTGTTGCTCGGACTGACCACGATCGAGGAGATTGAGCAAAATACCTCGTTCGAATGGGCCACCTGATTTCACCCACCCGCCTCATCGTTCACCTGATCGGTTGGGCCCCGGGATTGCACCCTTTTTCAATAACCCCGTAACGTCGCCCCGCCATGCTCGACTCTTCCGTCATCGACCCTCAGTCCATCGAAAATCTTCGAGATCTGAATCCTGATGACGGAGATGAATTTCTGCGCGAAATCACCGCGATATTCCTGGACGACACACCGCAGCGAATCGCCGAATTGGAACGGAGCCTCGCCGCCGGCGACAACGCGACCTTCATTCGTGCTGCCCACAGCATCAAAGGAAGTTCGGCCAATCTCGGAGCGTTAATCCTCCGAACCGCAGCCGAGACACTCGAACACGAGTCCAAGGTTAATGGTCTGGGCTCCGTCGGTCCTCTGCTCGAGGCCGTTAAAACCGAATTCGGGCGCGCTCACGTCGCCTTGTCGACTCTCGTGGCGACCTGAGCTCCCGCCGCCGGATCGGCTCGATACACCGATTCGCCCGGACGGGCTCGCCGGTTAGCGATAGAGCGCCGTCGTCGGCGCGTTCGTAAGCACATTGTACTGACGCATCGCGAGCCGCCACCACTCCGCGAGGTCTTCCGGAGGGGCGCCCCAAAGCTCACGATGCAACGTCATCATCGAATCGGCGTCCATCAGCAACGCCATCTTGTCCTGAAGGGTGAAGTCCGATGGACCATTCCGGAGCAGCCGTTCCCGGAGTTGTTCAAACCACTCCCGCGACTCCTCGGTCTGACGTCGTTGCCGGAGCAAGGCCACATGCATCGCGTTCACATAGGGATCGAGCACGGCCTGCGTGAGCCCATAGTCGGCGCGCAACGCCTCGATCGGCGGGAGATGCCGGTAACACTCTGCGAGATTTTGTTGGAGCCGCCGCAGTTCATACGGCGGGGAGGTCTCCTCCGGCGTGAGAAAAAGGCCGAGCTTTCGCGCGCGCGCTCCGAAACTGACTTTGCTGAGAAAAATCGAAATCGGAATCGAGAAGACCAGCGGCACAATCACTGGGCTTAACCAAATGAAGAAGGGCGGCGAAATGATATAGGACGAAATGCCCCAAACGAGGCCGAACGCCGCCTGACCACCATGCGTGATAATCGGCTCCCGCCAGTCCGTGACATCACCCTCCGTACCACGCCGCTGGGTGACCCATGAGACGCCTTGTCCAAGGAGCGTAAACAGCACGAACTTCGAGTTGAAGGCCATGTTGACGGGTGCCTGCAAAATCGAGAGCACCGTTTCACTGAAAGCACTCGTGATCAGCTGACGTTTCCCCCCGAACAGCGTCGCCTCGCCGGGGCGTCCCAACGTCACCATGACGCTCGCCACTTTGGGAAAGAAGAGCAGCACCACGGTCAGCAAAAAGAGAGTGACCGCCTGTGGGATTTCAAAGTGATAGCCAAAAAAGATCGTGTCCTGCGTCCCGACATCCGCCGAAAAAGTTCCCGGTGATGTTACCATGGCGAAGACGTGGATCGTGCTCAGCAGCATGAAGAGCAACCAGAGCGGCGACGACACATAGCCCATCACGCCCATCAAGAGGTGAAATCGATTCGCCGGCCGAAACCCACGCGCTGTAAGCAGCCACGCGTGTTGCATATTTCCCTGGCTCCACCGCCGGTCACGCTTGGCCGAGTCGATCAGCGTGGGCGGACCTTCTTCATAAGTTCCTTCAATGTCGCCGGCCAGCCACACGCCCCACCCGGCTTTCCTCATCAACGCTGCCTCGACAAAATCATGCGAGAGAATCCGGCCGCCAAACGGCTCGCTCCCGGGCAAATCAGGGAGGGAACAATGTTCGATAAAGGGCTTGATCCGAATGACTGCGTTGTGTCCCCAGTAATTAGCTTCGTGCTGTTGCCAGTAGTTTAATCCGGCCAGAAACAGCGGACTATAGAGTCGACTGGAAAACGACTGCACGCGCGCAAACAGGGTCTCCCCATTCACGATGCGCGGCGCGGTCTGGATAATCCCGACGTGCGGGTTCCGCTCCATCAACGCCACCAGCTGCACCAACGCGCGGCCGGTCATGATCGAGTCCGCATCGAGCACGATCATATAGCGGTAACGCCGCCCCCAGCGCCGGAGAAAGTCGGCCACGTTGCCCGCCTTTTTATTAATCGAATGACGACGTTTCCGATAAAAGATTTTCCCGAATCCGCCGACTTGCTTGCACAGCTCCACCCACGCTACTTCCTCCTGAATCCACTGGTTCGGCTGGTTCGAATCGCTGAGCACGAAGAAATCGAAATGCTCCAAGCGGCGCGTCTCCTGCACCGAGCGAAACACGACGCGCAACCCCTCAAACACGCGGCTCACATCTTCGTTGAAGACCGGCATCACGATGGCGGTCGACGCCAGGGTCGCGTCATCCAGTGAAGGCAGCGTCGCCGTGATGCGCGAGCTGTCCCCTCCGCGGTTGATGACGTAGAGTCCCACCAGCGCCGTGCAAAAACCGGCGGCAACATGCGCAAACAAGATCACGAACAAAACCAGCAGCGCGACTTCGAGACCAAGTAGCCCATTCGTCCACAGCAGGTCCGCCATGAACCAAGCGGCGATGCTCGTGAATGCAAAGATGGCGGAGAAAAACAGGAATCGCCGCCGGCTCAGCCGACCCGGGTTCATCTTCTCGGTCAGGAAGAGGCGCATGGCTCAGGTCCCGAAGCTCGACGTTGAATCAGCGCGTCGCATAAAAAATTACTCCCAACGCCCCGGCAAACACGAGCCAGAGCAACAGCGTGCGCAGGATGGGCCAGCGCTCGATTCGCTCCATCGTTTCCCCAGCCGCTTCGGGGATGGGCCCCAAATCAATCGGACGAGGACTCATGTTGGAAACCGCCATGTCCGGTCCCGCTTGGATCACGCCGGCCCGCATCGCCGCCGAGAAATCCGGAGCGGGCTGCGCTCGATCAAGAAACGCGTACGGCCAACGCCGTGGGCCATCACAAAGCAACAGGGCCAGCCGGCCATCCACCGCAATGCGATCATGCGGCTGACCGCTGGCATCGAGCATGTCCGCAAACCACAGGTCCATGGCCTGCTCGGTCTCTTCGGCCGCGAGCGCAATCGGGTTCAAACTGGGATTTGCTTCGTGCCGCCGGGCTGCGCGCTCGAGCACTTGCTGGATGAGCCGACTCTGATGGAGGCGGTTGTGGATGCGGTGCGCCCGGAGATAATCCTCCACTCGTACATAGGCCGCATTCCATTGGTCCATGGTGCCGGTTCGCGGCCGAAACTCCGGCACCGTGGCGGAGCCGACACGCTCCTCCGAAGCTCCCGGATTCGTCTGCTCGACTGACGGCGGTCGACTCATGGTTGCCACAAATACGACCATGTCTCGGTTAGCGTCTCCGACGGCTTGCGCAAGAAGCAGCGCAACTCCACCGGCCGCCCACTCCCGTCCGGCTTGATCGTGAACGCGACCCGCCAGGTTCCATTGATCGCATTCTTTTGAAGCGAGGAATGATTCAACGTCGCCCCGTCGCCGACTGAGACCTCATGCTCCACCGGCGCGTCCGCCTGCAACGCGTGCAACTCGCGACCATCGAAATCGACCACGAACCGCTCCAGCCCAGGCTCGTAATAGGCCGACTTGCCGTGACGGGTTGATCGCACCACGCCCGCCGGTGGCCCGAGCTCGTCGAGGAACCAATGTAAACGATACTCGAAATCGACCGACTCCCCCGGACCGGGGGGCTGATCGGGAACCCAGAATGCGACAATATTGTCGTCAAATTCCGTCGTAGTCGGGATCTCCACCAAGCGGACACTTCCCTTTCCCCATTT
>JBBQEG010000010.1:0-33276 GCA_038320495.1 Opitutales bacterium
TCCCGCGCCTGTGAGGACAAGTTCCCCGTTCCCTTCCGCGACGGCACGCCGCTGCTCGGCATGGAACGTTTTCTTCTCAAGGACCCGGCTTTCGGAGTCGATGCCGACGTCGTGCGCCAGACCAATCCGGCCAGCGTACCGCTGCTCGGACTCGCTCACGCCACGTGGGTGCGCGCGCCCAACGGACTGCCCGAGGGCTCACCCGAAGCCTCGAACGCCCGCCGTCACGGCGACTTCGACGATGACGCCGCCACGGTCAAGGCCACGCTGGCGCGAATCCTCGGCACCCTCGAAGCGGCTTCCATCGAGCTCGACTTCGCGACCTCCCGTTCTGCCCTGGCGGACCGTCGCCGGGAACTGGATACAGCACTCTGTTGAGTAGAAAACGCAGTTGAAGCCACAGATTCCACGGATGATTACAGATTACCAAGCATTATAAATTACAGTCCCTTCACCATTGCGGGTGAATTGCGGCTAGGTGCCTCTTCATGAGTTAATCCTCTGGATCCGTGCTCATCGGTGTAATCTGTGGCTAAAATAAACTGCTGAATTTTGCCCATGGCGGCGGAAAAGCGAAGTACGCACAGACACGCGTTATCCAGGCGGAGGGACGGCGTCCACGTCGTCCCTCCCGGCTGACGCGGAGAATCGGATTCAACGTCGTTGCGTCCATCTTCGCCCAACCGCGCGGCTTCGGCTCCCCGCCCATCGGCCACTCCTTTCTCCCCTGCCCTCCCCGGCAGAGATGCAGGCGGACAGCACAAAGCGAAGAGAACCTGGCACGCTCACCGTGCGACCGTTTTATTCAACGCATCAAGCTCAGCATCGGTCCATGGCTTCTGTCGATCGGCGATAGCTGCACGAATCGTCGCTACCCGACCCGGATCGACCACAGCCGATTGATTGCCAAACTCGCGACGAATATAGGTGAGAACTCCGGCGACTTGCGTGTCATCCAAATGTTTCCACGGCGGCATAATCAAACCACGTCCGGGATTTTCCTTTCCCCCGAGGACGATCCGGATGAGCGAGTCATCATTCTCCTGCAACCAGCGTGAACCGACCAGCGTCGGCGACAGCCCGAGCGTACCTTGTCCACTCTCCTGGTGACACGGCGCACAACTGAGCGCGTACGCACCCTTGCCGGTCTCGAACAGTTGCTGCGCCATGCGCTGCGCCGGATCGTCCGAATGACGTTGTGCATAGCTGGTCAAAAGAGACGTGAGGCGCGAGTCCCGGTGCCCCTGAATCTGCGCCACGTTGCTCGTGCTCAAAACGCCCGGATCGAAGGTGCCCTGGTTCATTCGTTGGAGCATCACGAGTGCCCAACCCGGCTGCTCACTCAGCATGTTCTGCGCCGTGGCTTTCAAGCGCGGACTCAAGGTCGGAAAGAGCTCCATCACCACGCCGGCACCCGCCTCGAACCCGGCCAGCGCCGCGAGATGCCGTGCGCGGCGAGCCTCATTCTTTTCCGTGCGCGCCAGCTCAGCAATAATCGGCAGCGCTTCCGCCGGCGCCGTCGACGCCAGCAACTCGAGGTAAAGCTGCTGATCCGTGTCGCTCAGTTTGCCCGCCTTCATCCGCGCGATCGCCTCGGACATCGCCTCGTCCCGGCCCAACTTGGCCGCAAACGTCACCAACGCGGCGGACCGCGTGCCGGCTGACCACAAGCTGGCGACGGTCTCGCGGAGAATGCGCGGGGCCGACTCCACCTGCGGCCCCGTCAAACCCTCCCCCATACCGGCGAGCAATAGGGCCGCTTCTTCCTTCCCCGGAGCGGCCGCCAGCAGTCGGCCGCCGAACTCCAGATTGCGGCGCAGATGCTCTGGCGCGCGGTCGATCAACCACTCGGAATAAACCCCTTGCTTCAACGTATAATATTTCCGCGGACCCTGATCCGCTGTATAACGCTTTCCGATACGCCCGGCGATCTGCGTCCGGAACACCGATGATTTCCACACGGCGGGATCCTTGATCAAGGCCAGCAATTCCTCACGGCCCGTGTCGGCCTGACTCTCAATTGCCCACCAAATCAGCAACGGCAAATGCTTGTCAGTCGCGTCTTCCTCCCGCGTCAGCAACGCCCGCACAATCGGCAGCGCCTGGCCCGCGGGCAGCCGCTTGGCACTGCTGGCGAGCTGGCTGCGGACTTCGACGGCCGGCTCCGTAGCCGCGAGGTTTGCGAGCTCCCGGCCGGTGGCCGACGTGACGCGGTTGCGATCACCAAGCAGCCGCACGGCCCAGCGGCGCACGTGTTCATTCGGATGCTGCAACGCCTGACGGAAACCCGGTTCTTCGATTTCTCCGCGCAAATTAAGCACCCACAACGCCTCCAACGCCGCCGGTTCGTTGCGGGCGAGGATTCCCTGCAAGGTCGTGGCGATGGCTTCGGGGCGGTCCGCGAGCAGGCGTCGCGCCTGTTCACGATGCTCGCGATTCGCATGAGCGAGCAGCCCGATCAATTCCGTCGTCGATTTCTGGCGTAGATCCATGGGGCGCGCCCGCGGGGCATCCTTCGCCCCAATGCGTATGATGCGGCCATTCGTTTTATCCCACGTATCCATGGGATTGAGATGACTCAGGCGGACGTCAACCCAGTCTGCTATATAGATTCCCCCATCGGAGCCGACTTCAATATCCACGGGGCGAAACGTTTTGTCTTCGGTTGTCACCAGCGGTAGCGTGTCGATCGTTCGAAACGTCGACGTGTCCTTCAACACCTGGCTGGCCTGCACGCGATTCGTCAGGGACATCGCCACCACAATCTGGCCTTCCAAAGCTGGGATGGCGCCGCCTTCGTAATGAATAAACGCTTGGGGAAAGCGGGGCGAGTACCCCTCGTGCGCCATGTGCGGGAAGAACCCAAAGATGAACGGGTTCATCGCCGGCCCATGTTTCGTCCAACCTTTCACATAGGTTGCGCCCTGCGCATAATGGAGCCCGCGCGTTCCACCGTTATTGGTTCCTGAATACGCCCGGCCATGGCGATCGAACTCGAGGCTGAACGTATTGCCGCCACCTTCGGCGAAGATCTCAAAGACCTTGGTGTCGGGATGATACCGCCAGATACCCTGGCCCAGCAGCCGAACGCCTTGAATGTCGAGTGTCGTCGTACTCCCGGTGGCGCCGTACAACCAGCCATCCGGTCCCCAATGAAGACTGCTCGCGAGCGAGTGTGTATCTTCCAGACCGAAGCCGGAAAGGTGCACCTCGGGGTCGCCATCCGGCACGTCATCACCATTGCGATCGGGATAAAACAACAGATGCGGCGATTGCAGCACCCACACGCCGCCCCGGCCAAACTCAATGCTGGTGGCGAGATTTAGTCCGTCGAGAAAGGTCTTGTGCGTCTCATATTTTCCGTCGCCGTCCTTATCCTCGAGAATCGTGATCTTGTCGGCACCCCGCACGTGGTTCGGCGGCGCCGGCGGAACCCGATCGTATTCCGCGCGCAGGTATTGATCATAGTTGGTGATCGTGACGCCCGCGGGAAACGGGTATTGCAGATATTGCACGACCCAGAGCCGGCCCCGCTCATCAAAGCGAATATCAATCGGCTGACGCACCACCGGTTCGCTGGCGACAAGCTCAGCCGCAAATCCTTCCGGCAACACGAAGCGTCTCACACTTTCCTCCGGTGACAGGGGCGTGGTCTGGCCCGCAAAGTCCTGGCCGCCGGGCTTGAAATTTTTCACGAACTCCCCGATCTCCGGGGTGAAGCGTGGCGGGTGGGTATCCTGCGCGACAACACAACTGGCACCGGCCAGCGCAACGGCGCCAGCAACGAGCAACGAAAGGGTGGTTTGAGATAACATGAGGAAAGGATTAGTAATTACGGAACGGACCGCGTGGCTCTGCCGCCTCCATCTCTGCGCGCCATTGGGCAAATCGAGCCTTCACGGCCGCGAGCACCTCGGGCTTTTCGTTGGCCAGATTCCGCGTTTCGCTCAGGTCGTTCGACAGATCGAAGAGCTCCTCCTTCGGCGGACGATTGTCTTTATTGCCCCGCGGGACGTACGCGACCCACTTGTAATTATTTACCCGCGCGGCTTGATACACCGACGGCCAATCCCAAAACATTTCCGTTCGGGGTGACTTCCGGTGTCCCTGCAGAACGGGCAGCATATTGAAACCATCGAGGTGCACGCCCGGCATCGCCGGCGCCCCACCGACGGCGGCGAAGGTCGGCAGTAGCTCCAGCGCAGTCAGAAACTCGTGCGTGGTCTTGCCCGCAGGAATGACGCCGGGCCACCACGCAATCAACGGGGAACGCAAGCCGCCTTCGAATCCGGAACCTTTTCCTCCCCGCAGTTTGACGCCGTCGATCTGGCTGCCATTGCGACCATTATCCGAAAAAAAGATCACAAGCGTTTGGCGATCCAGGCTCAGCTCGCGCAGCGTGTTGAACATCGCTCCGATGGCTTCGTCCATCGCCGAGACCATGCCGGCGTACTTCGTCTCCCGCGCGTTGGGATCGCGATCGGGGTAGTACTTTTTCAAATACGACTCAGGGACCTGCAACGAATCCTTCTCCAGGTTGGACGCGCCGTGCGGTGCATTGAAAGGAACGTAGAGAAAGAAGGGCCGCTCCCGATTATCCCGAATGAATTTTACCGCCTCCCGGCGAAAGATGTCGGTCGCATAAGTGCCCTTCTCCGCCGTCGTCAGCTCATTACCCTTGAACATTGAGGGCGCGCCATACCGCTCATGCGTATAGTAATCGATGCCATTGTTGCCGTGTCCGTAGAACACATCGAAGCCCCGCTGCAAGGGCAGGAATCGCCGCGCCTGGCCCATGTCCCACTTTCCGAACACCGCATTGGTGTAGCCCGCTGTGCGCAGCACATCACCGATGGTCTTTTCGCGAACGTCCAAGCCCAGCAGCATTTCCGGTGACATCGCGTACTCCAACGCGGTGTAACGGTGACCATAGTTCACCATGTCATTCCGGATCATCTCGTAAGTGCCGTTACGCTGCGGATAACGCCCGGTGATCAGCCCGCTGCGCGACGGGGTGCACACCGACGCGGTCACATAGAAATTCGTACCCCGCGTTCCTTCCGCCGCCATCCGATCGAGGTTGGGCGTGATGAACTCCTTCGCCCCAAAGGCTCCGAGATCAAAGCCCTGGTCGTCGCTGACAATCAGAATGATATTCGGCTTCACCGCCGGAATCTCCGCGCCGATCAGCGCGGCAAGCAGGAAATGAAACGGCAGCACCCAGGTGACGAATCGACGGATGGATTTCATAAAGCGAAAGTATTCTAGATTAACGCGGTGATGCTATAGGCGGCGGACGTTTTTGCTTCGCGATATTTTGACCGTCGAGATGCGACGGCGGAATCCGAGTACGACCGACGATTCACGTTTAGGCGAGTATCCCCTTCACCACCTCGCCATGCACATCCGTCAGGCGGAAGTCCCGCCCTTGCGAGCGATAGGTAAGACGCGTGTGGTCAAGCCCCATGAGGTGCAAGAGCGTGGCGTTGAGATCGTGCACGTGCACCGGATTGCGCGTGACATTATAACTGAAATCGTCGGTTTCACCGTAAATCCCCGGCTTCACCCCACCTCCCGCGAGCCACATCGTGAAGCAACGGCCGTGATGGTCGCGGCCGTAATTCGTCGTCTCGAGTTTTCCCTGGCTATATGTCGTACGACCAAACTCGCCGCCCCAGATCACAAGAGTGTCATCCAGCAATCCGCGCTGCTTGAGATCGCGAATGAGCGCGGCTCCCGGCTGATCAATGTCCTCCGACTGCAGCCGCAAGTCGCTCGGGAGGTTGTAATGCTGGTCCCAGCCGCGGTGATACAATTGAATGAACCGCACATCACGCTCCGCGAGCCGGCGCGCCAGCAAGCAATTCGCCGCAAAGGTCCCGGGCACGCGGGCTTGGGGACCATACGCCGCGAAGGTCGCGTCTGTTTCGTCTTTTAGGTCCGTCAATCCCGGGACGGACGTCTGCATGCGAAACGCCATCTCGTACTGCGCAATTCGCGTCTCAACTTCCGGATCAATCTGATGATCGCCCTGCGCCCGGTTCAAGACGCCGAGCGCATCGAGTTGGTCGCGCCGGGCTCCGCCATCGATCCCTGGCGGGTTAGACAAGTAAAGCACCGGGTCGCCGCTGCTCCGAAAACTCACGCCTTGGTGGTTCGAGGGCAGGAAACCCGAGCCCCAAAGTCGCGCATATAAGGGATCCGCCGGCCGCGCCGCACTACCTCGCGAAATCAGGACGACGAAGCCCGGAAGATTCTTGTTCTCGCTGCCGAGCCCATAGCTGGTCCACGCGCCGAAACTCGGGCGGCCAGGCTGTTGGTGTCCGGTTTGTAGATACGTGACCGCCGGGTCATGGTTGATCGCCTCCGTGTGCAAGGAACGCACAATACAGATGTCATCCACAATCCCCGCAGTATGGGGCAGCAACTCACTGACCCACGCGCCACTGTTCCCATGCTGCGCAAAATTGAAAATCGATGACGTGATCGGCAGCGTCTTTTGGCCGCTGGTCATGCCGGTTAACCGCTGAGTCCCGCGCACGGATTCCGGCAACTCCTGGCCATGCAATTTTCGCAGGCCCGGCTTGTGATCAAACAAATCGAGCTGCGACGGCCCGCCATGCATGAAAAGATAAATCACCCGCTTCGCCTTGGGGGCAAAATGCGGCTGGCCAAGCGTCAACGCCGAGCCGTCGGCGCCGAAGAGGGTTGGCTTGAGCAACGAAGCGAGCGCCACCGTCCCGATGCCCATGGCCGAGCGATTGAAAAACTGCCGCCGCGTCATCAAGGCGTCGGCCGGCGGCGGATGTTTGAGATTATAAGCGTTCATGCGTCACCGCCTCATTATAATTTCATCCAGGTTGAGGATCGTCTGCGCCACGACGGTCCACGTCGCCAGCTCGACCGGATCAAATTCGTGTCCGCGCGGTGACTGGCCGACGCGAACGAGTTGTTGGGCGGCTGCGCGATCGTGTGCGAAACGCTCGTGTTGCTTGGCGTGCAAGGTCGCGAGGGCCGCGACTTCCGCCGCCGCCGGTTCGCGCATGGTCGCGCGCCGGAAGAGATCGCTGATGCGCTGGTCGCGCGAGACGGCACCCGGTTTGGCTGCTATCACGGCCAGGGCGCGCGCTGCTTCCACAAAGGTTTCATCATTGAGGAGCAAGAGCGCCTGCGTCGGCGTATTTGTTCGCGGCCGACCCACCACACAGGTCTCGCGGGTCGGTCCATCGAACACCTGCACTCCCGGCGGCGGGCTGGTCCGTTTCCAGTAACTATACACCGAACGCCGCCACAACCCTTCGCCGCGATCCGGCTCATACGTCAGCTCGCCATTATAGGAAACCGCCTCCCACAAACCCGGGGGTTGATACGGTTTCACCGGCGGACCGCCAACCTTGTCCACCAGGAGACCCGAGACGGCCAACGCCTGATCGCGGATCATCTCGCCACCGAGCCGAAAACGCGGCCCGCTTGCGAGCAACCGGTTGTCCGGGTCGCGCTGATACAACTCGGGCGTGGGAATGGATGACTGGCGATAAGTCGCACTCGTGACGATCATGCGCAGCATCGCCTTCATATCCCAGCCGCTCTCGACAAAACGCACCGCGAGCCAGTCGAGTAATTCCGGGTGGGTGGGCAGATCGCCCTGCGCCCCGAAATCATTGGGCGTGGCAACCAAGCCGGTGCCGAAACACTGCTGCCACAGCCGGTTCACGGCGACGCGCGCAGTGAGGGGATTTTCCGCCGACGCAATCCACTGCGCCAGTCCCAATCGGTTACGGGGAAGCGTGGCCGGCAAGGGCGGCAACGACGCCGGCACATCTGGGTGAACGACCTCGCCGGGCTCGTCGTATTGCCCCCGTTTGAGCAAGTGTGTCAGGCGGGGATTTGCGACCTCCTGCATCACCAGAGTCTTCGGCAATTTCGCACGGAATCTGTCCTCGGCGGCGCGCGCGAGCGCGACGCGCTGACTTGCCTCGAGGCTCGCGGCGTGACCGTGACGTTCTACATAACAATCCAACAAAAATTTCTGCTGCCGGGCATCGCGTTTCTCCGACGCCACGGCGAGCGCGCCTTGCAGACGTTCGCTCCAATACCAAGTCCGCGCCTCCCCGGGATCGACCGTACGCGAAAGGATGCGCACCTCGTCGAGCTGCCCGTAAAACCCGAGTCCGCTATCGCGACGCCCGATGCGCACCGGTTCGCGGTTGGTTATGGACCCGCGGAGAGAATCCCGACCGACACTCAACGCCGCCGGCACGCCATCAATAAATACCCGAACACCCGCTGCTTTGCTCGAGCCGTCATAAGTTACCACGACGTGGGTCCAGTCCGCGCGTCTCACCAGCCCTTTGCTACTCACTTCGATCGCGCTCGCGATCCAGCGATCGACGATATTCACGTGCAGCTGACCTTTTTGCCAAATGATCTCGAAGCCACGACGATCGCCCGATTGTTCGATTTTTGAGAGCACGCAACTCAACGAGCCCGTTGGCTTGACCCAAATCCCCACCGTCCAGGGCTGATCAGCCGCCAGCGGCAAATCCGCGGGCAACTCGAGATGTTGCATGCCGTCGAAACCAGCCGCGTGGCCAATCAGGCCTGGCTCGCTATAGACACTGCCGCGCTCCACGGCGCGCGGGAGCGGCTTTGATCGTGACGAGGGCGGCGATGGAGACGTCGACTGCACCGAAGGCACCGAAGGCACCGCAACCGTCTCCGGTGTTTCGGACTCCGCCTCGAAGTCGACATGAGCGATCAGGCTTTCGCGCGGCGGTTGGAGTTCCGTGGGAACAGCCGACTCCCACGCCGCAATCAAAGGTTGGAGCGGCGCAGTTACCTCCGCGAAAACCGCTTCCGCCTGCTTTCGACTCGCACCCAGACGTTCCATCTCCTTGCGTTGGCTCGGCGTGGCCACATCCATCACGGGCGGTGGATCATCCGGGGAAATCGTACCCTTTTCGACGCTACTGTTGAAGAACGCGAACAGCTGGTAATAATCTTTTTGCGAGATCGGATCGTATTTGTGATCGTGACACCGCGCGCACGCAACCGTCAGCCCCATCCAAACTGTCGAGGTGGTTTCGATGCGATCCGCGACATACTCGACGCGATACTCTTCGTCGATGATGCCGGTCTCGCCGCTCACCATATGATTACGATTAAAGCCGGTGGCAATTCGCTGTTCGGGCGTGGGATTGGGCAACAGATCCCCCGCGAGCTGCTCAATCGTGAACTGATTATACGGGAGATTACGATTGAAGGCGTTAATCACCCAATCGCGCCACGGCCAAATCTGGCGCGTATTGTCGCGGAAGAATCCGTTCGAGTCCGCGTAACGCGCTCCATCAAGCCAATCGACGGCCCGGTGTTCGCCGTAATGATGAGACGCCAGCAAGCGATCGACGGCGCGCGCGTAGGCATCCGGGGCGCGATCATCGAGGAACGCATCCAATGCCGCCATCGAAGGTGGCAAGCCGGTAAGATCAAGGCTCACGCGGCGCAGCAAAGCCGCTTTCCCGGCTTCCGCCTGCGGGCGCACGCCCTCGCGTTCATGCAAAGCGACGACGAACGAATCAATGGGATTGCGCACCCAACCACTGGTGTTGGGCTGCGGCACCGCTGCCGCCACCGGCAGCACGAACGCCCAATGGGGCGCGTACTCGGCTCCTTCTGCGATCCATTGGCGCAGGATGGCAATCTCCTCCGGCTTCAGCCGCTTGCCCGTTTCTTCCGGAGGCATCGCGTCAAACTCATCGGTCACGCGGAGGAGCAACATGCTTTCCTCGGGCTTTCCCGGCACGATCGCAAGGTCTCCGGATTTGGCTGCCTTCAACGCCTTCTCGCGGACATCGAGCCGCAAACCGCCTTCTCGCGAGCCTTCGTCAAAGCCATGACATTTGAAACAGTTGTCCGAAAGGATCGGCTTTACCTGTCGGTTGAAATCAATCGGCGCCGCGGTCACTCCTGCCACCGAGACGGTCGCAATCAACAGCCAGGAGAGGGGGCGCGCTCTCTTCATCGGGCAGACGAATCCGATTTTGACCGGTTGGCAAACAGCGGATCGTCATACCGACGCTGCCAGTCGCCCAGCCCGGCCTTCATCCCGGTCAGTCGCCCCTGCTGCGCCGGCTCCTTCGCGAGATCCCTCAACTCGTTGGGATCCGCGGTGACATTGAAAAGCTGATACTTCTGCTGCGCTGGATACCAGATCAGCTTCCAGCCCGCCGCATCGCGCATCATCCGCTGGGTATCGGTAAAGTAACCGAAGATTGCGTCTCGAACCTCCTTCCGTTCGCCGCGCAACACCGGCACGAGACTCAGCGCCTGCACCGAGGCCGGCACGGGCACACCCGTCAGGTCACAGATTGTTGGATACAAATCACGCAGGTAGCACTGGGCAGCAAAGCGCTTTCCAGCCGGGATCCCAGGCCCGGCGAGAACCAGCGGCACGTTGATGGTGTGCTCGTATTGATTCTGTTTGCCCATCAATCCGTGGCTGCCGAGCGCGAGTCCGTGATCGCTGGTGAAGACGATGATCGTCTGTGCCAGTTGTCCGGTCTCCTCCAGCACACGGACGATCCGGCCGACTTGGCGGTCGAGGTTCTCCACCTGGCGGAGATAGATGGCCCACTCCTTTTGTACGTCCTCTTTGCGGCGTGGCGCCGGCACGATGCTTTCATCGCGGCCGCCGATGTTGCCGGTGTCGAACGGATGCTCCGGACGAAAGTTCGCCGGCAACGGAATATCCCGGGGCTCCCGCGTTGCGTGCTCTCCGGGCGGCCACAACAACGGATCGTGCGGCGCCGTGAAATTCACCTGCAGAAAGAAGGGCCGATCGCCACCGCGGCGAAGGAACTCCACCGCGCGATCTGTAATGATCCCATCGGTCTCCGGTGTGAGTCCCACCCCGAGCTCCGGGAGCGGTTGATTCTTCTCATTCTTGAACGTCCATCCGCGATAACCGGTAACCTCCCGGCCGGTTGGGGTAACGGGGACCGTCAGTGACGCGCCCGCGGCACCGCCGCCGCTATAAAGACCGGCCGTCGTCACAAAACCCGCGGATGCGGGAGAACCCGTGACGTGCCATTTTCCTGAATACGCGGTGTGCCAGCCGGAGCTCTTCATCTGATCGGGCCATAGCGTCCAGGCGGGGTCGAACTTCACGGCCCCGCGTCCGGCTCCGAGCAATACGCGACCCGAAAACATTTCGGACCGGCTCACAAAGCAAATTGGGTAACTGCAGGTGGCGCGGGTGAAGACCGCGCCCCGATTCGCCAGTCGGTCGATCTCGGGTGTGCGAACGAAAGGGTGACCGGCGTACCCCAACGTATCGGGCCGGAGGTCATCCGCGAGGATAACGACGACATTCGGACGACGTCCCGACGATGGCTCCGCGCCCGCGAGCGACAGCGCCGCCCAGCCCAGAACAGCGGTGATGATAAATCGGAAGAGGCGTGGCATTGAATGGTCCAGTCGAAATCCCGCCAAGACCAGGTTTGTCCCGAGTCGTGGCGGGGTGGAGTAATCTCTATACGGCCCTTGGTCAGGCGGTTGAAGGCCCGCGCCGATCGAGCGGCAAGACGCGTTACTGCCGAAAATTAACCCCGAAGAAGAACTGCGGGCTCATCAAGTGGACGGTGTTCGCACGGCCGAAACCAACCAGCCTCTCTCGGTCCGGCTCCATCAGCACATTGACCACATCAAAATATACGCTCAGACGGCGGTTGATGTTGTACAGCGTCTTGAGGTCGAGTGTCGGACGCGCGGCGGCATAACTGGCTCGCGATTCGTTTGCGTTGAAACCGGTAAGGTACTTGTGGCGATAGTTGAACGTGGCGCGGAGGTTCACCCGACTCTGAATGTAGGAGACTCCAACATTGCCGATGAAAGGATTGAATCCAGCCACCCGTGGATTGGGCGCAAGTGAGATCGCCCCACCCGCACCATAGTTGCCGGCGGCATCCATCCATGTCGCGTTCACGAAAGCACCGAGTCCTTTGAATACCCCAGGCAGAAACGTGAACTGCTGGCTATAGCTCACTTCCAGCCCGCGCACCTTGGCGCGACCGCCATTGTACTGAGTGGACATCGTGAAGCCTGCGTATTCGCCCTGGTAGCCATTGTCCTCGCCGGAACCGACAACCTGGCCGCCTGACGTGTAGATGAACTTCTCCAAATCTTTTTGGAATACACCCAAGGTAAACAGACCGGCTGGTTCAAAATAGAACTCAGTCGATATATCCCAATTTTGGGACCATTGCGGCTCTAAACTCGGATTGGAGGTCGAGAGCGTCTGATTGTCGTAGTTGACGTTAGTGCGAGGAATCAGCTGTCCGATACTCGGACGACCAATGCTTTCGGAGTAACTGAAGCGGGCGAGAATCGCACGATTGAATTGATATTTCAAATGCAACCCCGGAAAGACGCTGCGATAGTCACCCGTGCGGCGAATGCGGCGACCGAATTCTTCGGTCGTCCGGCGGCGGATTTCGTCGTCCGTAACTGTCCCAACCCAAGCGGCGCGGCGGGCCCGCTCTTCCGGTGTGATGACTTGGAGCGCACCTTCACCGTCCGTCTCCGTGTCCTCGATCCGCACTCCGGTCAGAATGCCCAACTTTCCAAGCTGCACGTTGCCCATGATATAGGCGGCCCGGACCTGCTCGGTAAATTGCTGATTATTGACCAACTCAGCCTGGAGATCGTTGGCGATCTGCCGGCGCCAGTGAGTTGGATTGGCGGCGATGTCGCCATCAAGATTGTCGATGCGCCCGACCGCCTGAAAAGCGGGAAAAGGCAGAACTCCATAGCGCTCCAATTCCGTATCGGGAAACGGGCGGTTCATTAATCCGAACTGAGCAAGATTATCGTCATTGATCCCGGTGGCAGGATCACGCCCCATGACGCCATCAGGTCCCACGTAGGACGTGCGGTAAGGGGTGTTATCCAAGTCACGCGTCTGCTCGCGAAACCGGACGCCCGTTTTCACGTAAGTCGGCCAGCGGGTTTCGAAGCGTTTCTTGAGATTGACCGCCGCGCCCAGGTAATTATCCCACCCGACCATCCGCGCACTGGTATATGCGTTGGTCGTATAATTCGAAAGGGTTGTCCAATCGGGTCCATCCGTTTGCGTGACGTTCGGAAACAGCCGGTCATCTTTCCGAATAGTGAAGCCGACGTTGGGAAGCGTGTAGGTGAAGGTATTGTTTCCCGGGTAGTCGGCTTTCGATTTCGACGAATACAAATCATAGTCGAGGTCGACTGTTCGATAGCGATGCACCGCCCCCGTGTTCACCGTCATGGTTTTGCCCAGCTTATAATTGGACAGCGAGCTGATTGCGATCGTGCTCGCCGCCACCGGGCGAATGCGAGTTTCGTGATCTGTATATCCGGGAATGATACCGCCGGTTCCCGTGAAGTTACCCGCCGCATCAACACCAGCAATCGCCTGATTGGTCTGCCATGTCGCTTGGCTGTTGTCGGTGTGCTCAATATGCTTGTTGAGCTGGATGTTGGCGAAAAAGCGCACTTGATCGCTCAACTTGTAGTCGAGCCGCAGGCCAGCGCCCGAGCGGGTGCGGACATTACGAAAGTCCTGAGCGGTGAGCTGATACTGGTAGCCCGGACCTTCGACGCCAAGCGGCAGCTGTTGGTGCGCCTGTGTCACCACATCGATGATCGAACCATGCGGACGATAGGCGAGGTTCAGATTCACGCCCAACCTTCCCCCGAAGACTTCCGAATAGGAAAGGGAAGCGTTTGGCCGCGAGCGATCGCGCGAATCGAACGGACGCCAGATGGCGCCAACCGAACCGCGGATGCGCCGATCCGGCGAGCTGTCGAACGCGCTCTTTGAAACCAGATTCACCACGCCACCGATCGAGTCGCCGTCCATGTCCGGAGTGGGCGACTTGGTTACTTCGATGCGTTCGACCGAGTCCGAGCCGACGGTTTGAAATTGAAACTCGCGCGTCGAACCCGCGGAGCCTGCGTCCGCCAGGCGATTTCCGTCCTGGGTGATCGAACTCAGATTCTGGTGCAATCCGCGGATCCGCAAGTAACGCACGTCACCGCCCACCGACTCGCCTTCAATCCCGGGCAGTCGCATCGCGAGATCAGCGGGATTGCCCGCTAATCCACCATAGGCGTCCGCTGAGACAATGTTTTTAACCCCATCTGATTGCCGCTGGAGGGTAATCGCTTTGGCGTTTCCTTCGCGTTCACTTTCGACGACGAAGCTGCCCATCAGGTAGATATCGGAAGTCAGTCCCACATTCTGCGGGGCGGTAGATTCACGCGAGACGTTCACCGGAGTGTCCACCGGCTTGAGACCGGTATACGAAACGGAAAGGACGGCCGACCCCAGCGGGACATCGGCGAAACGGTAAAAGCCAAGATTATCCGTCGTGACCTCGCGATTGGTGCCCTTCAAGGCGACCCGCGCACCTTCCAAAACCGCGCCGGTAGCGGAGTTGGTGACGGTACCTGTGATGGTACCTTGGGCAAAAGCCATGGAAGCAAACAGCGAACCGAGGATTAAAGTACACGCCCATCGACGGAAGCGTGACCTAGGCAAGAAACAGACGAAGCGATCAGTGTTCATAGTTGGTCTCCGAAAGCGCCCGCGCAGGGGTTGGAGCGAGGGCGCGTGGTAACTGTCTGGTGAATTCGCTTCCCTCGGCAAGGGAAATTGTATGCTCTGGCCGCGCAACGTTCAGATTAATCAGTGATCGCGCCGGGGCCCGCGAAAGGTCTGGCCGACCGAAATCCCCACGACTCTGCCGCTTATGAATCGCCGCCGTTTTCTTCAACAAACCCTGGGGACTGCCGGCCTGATTGCCACCACGCAGGCTGCCCAGTCCGACCGCCGCCCGCTTGTCGCCAGGTCCGGCGAAGCGCCGAGGTTGGTCGATACCAATGTCCACCTTTTCAGCTGGCCCTTTCGCCGGCTGAAATATGAACGCACCGCTGATCTTGTGGCGAAATTGCAGCGGCATCGCGTCGGCGAAGCATGGGCCGGCTCCTTCGAAGCGCTACTCGCCAAGGACGTGAACGGCGCCAACGCCCGTCTGGCCGAAGAGTGCCGCAAGCACCCGGGTTTCCTCGTCCCGATCGGCTCGGTGAACCCCGCGTGGCCGGATTGGGAGGAAGACTTGCGCCGCTGTCACGAAGTCCACCGCATGCCAGGGATCCGGCTGTATCCGCGCTATCAGGCTTTCCCACTCAATACCCCCGCTCTCGCACGCCTACTGCAACTCGCCGCGGAACGTGGCCTGCTGGTGCAGATCGCCCTCGAACTCGAAGACCCACGCGTCCACCACCCCGTCCTGCAATTGCCGCTGATCGATTTCGCCGCCCTCGCCGCCGTCGTGAAGTCAGCGCCACAGGTGAACGTCCAACTGCTCGACTGTACGATGAATCTCCAGTTACCGGTCGCGCAGCCGCTGATCAATCTGCCGAACGTCACCTTCGACATCTCGAACTTCGAGAGTGTCGGCATCCTCGATCGTCTGTTAAACGAAGCCGGCGGCGCACGCCGCGCTCCCCTCGCGATCGAGCGCCTACTCTTCGGCTCACATGCCCCGTATTTTCCGGTCGAGGCCGCACTGCTCCGTCTCTTCGAATCACAACTCACCCGCGAGCAACTCGGGCCTATCATGGCGGGCAACGCGCACCGCCTGCTGCCTTCCGCCTAACCCTTCGTCCGCTTCCATCCCTTCGCGATGAACGCCACCGACTTTGCCTTCGACCCTGCCCTTTACGGCCTCCCCACCCGCGCCCAGCTGCGCGCCCTCCGCATCTGGGATCTGCACTATCATGGTTTCAACAATGCCACGGATCTTGCGCCTCACGAACGCATGATGATCTACGCTGAACGCTTCGGGATCGAACGCGTCGTCGCGCTCGATATTGGCGGCAGCCGCACCGATCCACTGGCAAGCTCACCGTTTGAAGCGGTGCAACGCCGCGTCCTGGAAGAACAGGGTGATCGCGTCTCCGGCATGATCCGGATCGAGCCCACGAATCCCGACGGCAGCTGTCGCAAGATGGAGGAGTGGATCCGCCGCGGCCCGTGCGTAGGAATCAAGTACGCCGGCTACAACGAAGCCGGCATCACTTGCAGTCATCCCAACAACGACCCGATCATCCGGCTCGCCCGCGAACTCGGGGCCATTGTGTATATTCACACCTGGATGAAAGTCGGCGGCCAGCCCCGCCTCCCCGGTGGCGGTAATCTTGCCGGAGAATCGACGCCGGCGGACGTCGCCGAACTCGCGGCCCGCTTTCCCGACGTCCCCTTGATTTGCGGCCACTCCGGCGGAGACTGGGAACTCGGCGCCCGCGCCGTCCGCAAACAGAAGAATGTGTATTTCGAATTCGCCGGATCCGATCCGCATTCCGGCGCAGTCGACCACGCCGTCCGCGAACTCGGCGCGGAACGAATCGTCTGGGGCGGCCACGGCCCGAGCCGTTCCTATGCGACGGAACTGTCCAAAGTCCTCGATGCCGATCTCACCGACGCGCAACGTCGCCTCATTTTCGGCGGCAACGCCCGCCGGCTCGCGGAAAAGATCTTTGCCCGCAAAGGCTACCCGATGTCTCCAAAAAAGTGATACAGGCATTCCTGTCTGTCCCAAGGCACGGTCTGATCAAAGGAGAGCGTCACCCAATTCGCACCGTGGCTTCAAACGGGGTGAACCCCGTGAGATAAACACACGGACCGTCCCACTTGGGCGACGCGCCGCGGATCTGGGTGTAGGTGTGCTCCACTCGACCGGGACCAAATTCAATCTGGTCGCCGCCCGACACATACCGGCCGACGTCTCCACGAAGCAAATACGCCTCCTTTTCTCCCGGCACGGGCTCCACGCCTTCCAGGGTTCCGCCATGCCGGAAAGCCAGCTCGACCGCGACGGGCACCTGGGTCGTACCGCGAATTGAAAAAGTCAGGGTGAATCTCCCCTGCTCTTCCGAAATCGTGGCGACCGACTCGAGGGTTTGCACATTGCTGCGGGCGCGAAGCGCCCGGGCATTGGGCGCCAACGTGCCATTCGGCGCCATCCGGACCTGCTCGCCGTCGGCGATCTGCTCCTTGGAAAGCGGCTGGAAATAGGGTCCGTCCAGCTCCTGCCGAAGGACATAGCGCCCATTCTGATGTTCGAGGGCGTCGCCCACAAACTGTCCCTTGCCGAAGAACGCACTGGCGAATCGGACCGCCTCGAGCGCCGCCGCCCGCTTACGAAAGGAGAAGAGGGTGGTGTTGCCGGCGAGGATTGTACCGCTTGCATCCCCTCTTCGGATACGCGCGAGCGAAGAATACGAGAACACCTTCTCGTAGTCAGTCGGAAGCGGCGCGGAGGGCGGCAGCGCGCCACCCAGCTCAGGTTCCGTGAGAAACGCCGCCAGTTCGCCCCGCAAGTGGGCGCGCGCCCCACCTTCGATCTGGCGCGCCATCGCCGCAAAACGTCCGTTGCCGTCCAACCGGGCCATCGTGCGATACGAATAATAATAACGCGCCATGCTGCCACGTTGATAACGATCCTGTCGCCGCGACGCCTCCGTCACCACTTCTCCGTCGGGATGCACATAATACAGCGTCATCTCGAGATTTTTCCGAACTGGTTCCAACAGCTCCGGGCGTTCTAAGAGACGCGCCACTGTAATCAGCGCACGATCCACCACCGGCGAATAAACCGTGGTACTCTTTTCGGTATACTGTCCATCGGGATCGAGATCGATGGTCTCGGCCAGCCACTGGTCGACACGCGCCACATACTTCGGATTCGGAAAAAGTGAGTTCGCCCACGCCAGCGCCGCACAGACGACCCAGCGATGGTTCGGCGTGTGAATGCCGCCGACGACAAGTGCGTCCGCCGCGCGCAGGATGAATTTCTCCACATCGGCCGTGACGGCCTGGAGCGCGGGTTGCGCACTCGCGCGCAGCATCACGCAAACCGGTGCCATGACCTCGATCACGAAAGCAGTGTCAGGCGGAGACCGGAAATTCGTGGAATATAGATCGATCGTCCCGTCGTCATACTGGGCGGTGAGCATATAACGGGCGGCGAGGTGCAGCGGTTCGATCAGCTCGGACGACTTGTAGTAAGTCGAGGCGGGAGCGGTCACCGCGCACACCAGCGCGGAAATAACGCCAGCCGTTCCTCCGGCCGTATAAATCCCGTGCCCATTGCGTACGCCCCCTCGCGACGGATGCGTCGCCTCACGTTCCGGCAGGGCGAGCAACGAGGGGATCTGCGCATCATTCGCGCGGATCATCTCCAGCACGAGTGCGCTGCTGGACGGCTGGCCCGCAATCGCGGAAGGAAGACTGATTTGCGCCAGGGAAGCGGCGGCCGTGGACGTGAGGATGAAATCGCGACGGTTCATGGAAAAGGGAAATGAAACTGCCAGCGTTATGCACCCGCCTTTTCGTCGTGGCAACCGTGACAGGGGGAAAAACTCGATCTCGCGGTGCGTTCGCGTTTCCGCAAACCACCCTCAATCAGCTGGCGACTGCTCGTTGACGATACCCCAATTGCGCCGCAAAACCGGCGATCGCGCCGCTAAACTAACCTTCAACACCCCGGGGAGAGAGAGCAAAAGGAATTAACGCGCCAGGCGCCACCCCAGCCACGTTGCGGCGATGCAGATCACAAGGGAGAGGACAACATTCGCGGCGGCCGCAAGCCCGTCGCCCTTTTGCAGCTGTGCGAACGTCTGCCAGCTAAACGCGGAAAACGTGGTAAACCCTCCGCACACGCCCACCACCCAAAACGCGTGCGCCCGCGTAACGTCCGTGGCACCCGGGTTGGTAAAGCGCGCCAGGAGAAACCCGATGAGGAGGGAGCCGGCCACATTCACGGCGATCGTCGCCCACGGCAGGCGACCGACCGGAAGCGCCGCCGCGACCAGGGCGCGCAAGACCGAGCCGATCGCACCGCCCGCGGCCACCAAGAAGAGCGTGGTGAGATTCATGCCGACGACCTGCCTCAGGTGGTTTCCGGCCGAAGCCTGAATGCTCCCGGGACGCTCACGGCGTCCCCTTTGCGGCGGGGTCGCGAAGGGTTGCCGCGGTCGCGCGTCTGATCAAGGCACTGCGGAGATAGGTATCCGGAACGGCGTTACGGTACGCCGTAAGCCAGATCGAAGCGAGCATCTGCGAGCCCTGCAGGATGCGGGCTTCAAAGAACGCCCGGGCTTCGTCTGTCATCACACCCGTCCGAAATTTACCGTCTTTCTCCAGCTGATACAAGGGGGCCACCTGGGAATTTTGCGCCCGGATGAAATCGAGTACGGCCACAAACATCGGGTCGCGGCCATCGGACCGGGACAAGAGCGCAACCGGCTTGGCCGCCTCGAGCCGGGGCGCCAGTTGACCAAACTCGAAACCGGCCTTGGTTGGAAATCCGTCGGCCAGGGAATGGATTCCATTCCAACGCGTGTAATCGTTGGGATTATCGCCGGACCAGCCATTATAATGCTTGGTTGTATGCAGCGGCTGCGCGCAGTCACCGACATAGTGCGCCAGGATTCCCATGACATAAACGATATTGGCCTGAGCGTTCAGCACCTCATCGGGCGTCCCGAGTTCCTCGTAAACCTTCAAGTACGAAAACCCGGAGCGCAGCCGGCCAAAATACTCGGTGATGGCCCACGGCGCAAAACCTGGCCACTCCTGCGTGTGGTCGCGGTTTTTGGCCGGATCGATCGGCGCAAACTTATGCGCGTTGGCCGCGCGGCCCGCCGCAAACTGCACCACGAAATCAAAGCGAAACGACGTGAGCGTTTCGACGTCGATCCCCGCCTCGGGAAGATATTCAAGATCGAGGAAATGATCCGTCCAGCTGCCCCCGGAATGTTTCATCGATAGATCCGGCACATTGCGCCAGCGATCCGGTTCACCGCTTAGAAACGAGGTTCGCTCGATTTGCGTGACCGACCGTACAAACGAGGGGAAGTCATTCGGCAAGGCGGCGAGTGCGAGTCGGTTCACGAGGCGGTGCCCCTCGTAATCCCACGCGTAAGCACGGGAGGTTCCGGCCGCCGAGGCGAACGCGACCGCAAAACAAAGGAAAGAGCGCCAGGACATGACGCGAGTGAGTGAGTTTTTGCGCAACTGGCGAGCCATGCCGCACGGAAGCCGCACTTCCGCCCGTCCCGGCCCAATGGGGACGAACATCGCCGGGATCTACTCCAAAGCGCGCACGGTCGCGATGTAGGTCTGAATGCCCGCGGCGACGGCGTCCGCAATTTGTTGCCGGTATTCGGGTGAAGCGACTTTGCGTGCTTCACCATCATGCGAAAGAAATCCGGCTTCGATCAAGACGGCCGGACACCGCGCGAGTCGCAAAACGGCGTAACGACCCCGCTTCAGCCCTCGATCAGGAACCTTCAACGTCTGCAACAGGCTCTGATGCAGGGTCACCCCCAGCACCGTATTCCAGTGATCGTGGAAATTCCCCGGATTAAAAACCGACACTTGATCGTCCGGTCGGCGATCCGTTGAAAGCTGAAACTGCGGGGTCATCGTATAGACTTCGACGCCCGTGACCCGCTCGGCTTCGGCTTCGACCGCGTTATAGTGCAGGCTTACGAACAGGTCAGCCCGTGCCTGGGTGGCGATTTCCGTGCGATCGGCCAGGGCCAGAAAGCGGTCATCGTTGCGAGTCAGAACCACCTTGTATCCGGCGGACTCCAGCAGCGCTTTCACGCGCCTGGCCGTGTCAAGCGTCATGTCTTTCTCCACGACATTGACGCGGCTATTGACCTTGCCGGTGTCACGTCCGCCGTGCCCGGGATCGAGCACAATCGTTTTCACTGCGGGAGGCAGAACCGCTCCCTGGCCGGGACGAATCGCGGGCGTAAGCAGCCGTTGAAAATCGATGCGGCTCACCGCGAGCTCACCGTCGCGCAGCGCAGCGGGAGCGCTGAGGAAGACGCGCCTGCCATTCAATGCTATCTCGCGATTATCGAGCTCTAGAACGAGGCGAACCGTGGCGTCCGCCAGTGTCAGCCGTCGCGTTCGCGAATCCCACGTGGGCGTCAAATGAAGCGCCCGCGCGACCTCTTTGCCACTGATGTAGGCGACGCTCGGCGTCGGGTCGACTTTGGGCGCCGACTGGGCTTCAGCCGCCCGAGGCTTGGCTGTCGGCACCACGGGCGAACGGGCTTTGGGCACAGGCGAGGCCGGCCTCGGGAGTGGCTCGGCCGCTGGGGGGGCGGGAGCAGGACGAGACGGAGATGACCGCACCGACGCGTCGGCCGCGCGAAGGCAGGCCGAACCGCCAGCTACGGATAAGCCGAGCAGGACGAAGAAAAAAGCCGCCCGGGGCATGGCGGCTTTACGTTCAGGACTTGGGAGCGGACGAGCCCGAGCCGGAACGCGGCTCGGTGCCATTTTCGCTCCCGCCTTCATCACCTGACTCATCGTCGGTCGGCTCTTCGCCTTCTCCGCGGACATGGAATTTCGGCTTGCGCTTGTTGGGCGGCAGCGGCGTCAGCATCACATGGATATTACGGCCGATCAGCTTGGGATCGGCATCGGGATGACCCATGCTCGCAAGGTCCGCCACGGCACGCTTCATGACATTGAAGCCGATATCGGTGTGAGCCATCTCACGCCCGCGAAACTTCAGACGCATTTTCACCTTGTTGCCGTGATCCAAAAACTCCTCGGCGTGGCGCAGCTTGGTCTCGTAATCGTGCTGTTCAATGCGTGCCGTGAATTCGATCTCCTTGATCTTGCTCGCGGTGGATTTGGCGTTCGAGGTCTTCTTCTGCTCCTCGTAAACATATTTGCCGAAGTCCATAATGCGGCACACCGGCGGTGTGGCGTTAGGGGCAACTTCGACGAGATCGAGCCCATTTTCCAACGCGAGATTGATGGCCTTGGGCGTATCCAAAATCCCGAGCTGCTTGCCTTCAGGGGAAATGACACGGACCTGGGGGACCTTGATCCGGTGGTTGCGGCGAATGGCCGCGAACGGGTCGACGTTGCGACGTTGATATGAGCCGGGGCGGCCGCCGCCGGCGGAAGGAAACGAAGTTGCCATCAATATGGGTTGGACTTGATACTGGTCATTCCGACTTTTCTCGCGGAAGTATCCCGGGAGCAAGGGTTATTTGGATAGGGAAACCCCTGATTTGCAGTTCATGCGCTCAGCCCATACTGGCAAATTCCCTGCCTTTGAACAGATCGCTGGTTTAACTGCCAACCTCCGACTGAGGTGTGCCGCTGGCGTCGCCTCACTCGCGAACCGGCAGAGCGGGCCGCCATTGACCGGGTTCAAACACTGAAACTCTCGCCACATGAGCAGCTCGCCTTCGCGTTCGGATTCGAAAACTTGAACCCACCCGAGACCATGGCGCTCGAATAATCCAGATGCGTTCCTTTCAAGTACAGGGCGCTCTTGCTGTCGACAACCACGCGCGTGCCCCCGGTCCGTACCAGGATATCACCCCGCTTGGGTGCAGGAACAAACTTCATTTTGTAGCTCAGCCCGTTGCATCCGCCACCGGTGATCGCCACGCGCAGGAGCTCGCCCTGCTGTTCCCGCGCAATCAGCGCGTTGACTTTGGTTCCGGCGGCGCTCGTCAGGCAAATCAGGTTTTCATTCCCCTCCCGCACACCTTCGGGCAGGGGGAAGCTATCCCCGGCAGGCGCACTCGCGTCAGCCGCCACCGGGGCGGGCGCAAAAGCAACAGAAGTGGCGGTTGAGTCCATTGGCATCACCAAACGCACCCCACGCTTGGGCGCAACTTATTCACGACGGCGATGAGGCGGCGGATGAAACCAGACAGGATGAGCCGCGTAATTTGCCGCCGCCAGGGCCGCTGCACCCTTGCGCCCTTCGAGCATTTCCCTCTTAACACACGGGTGCGCACTACCCCCTGCCTTCTTGTCCTTATCCTGTTGCTCGCCGCCGCGTCGATCGCGCGCGCGCATGAAGTCGCCACTGAAATGGTGACCGCCGCCAAGGAATTCCTCGGCTCGCTCCCCGCCGAACAACAAAAACAGGCGACCTATCCGCTGACCGATGCGGAGCGGGAGAACTGGAATTTCGTGCCGGTGGCGCGCCAAGGGCTGCCGTTCAAACAAATGACCACGAGCCAACAGGCATTGGGTCTCGCCCTGTTGCGGACCGGATTGAGCGAACAAGGCCTCCATCGAGCGCAAGCGGTGATGGCCCTGGAGCTCGTCTTGAAAGAGCTGGAAAAAGACACCGTTGGCCGGCGCGACCCGACGCAATATTTCGTCACGATCTTCGGTGAACCCACCGAGGGCAAATCCTGGGGCTGGCGTTTTGAAGGTCATCACCTCTCCTTCAACTTCACCATCGTCGACGGAAAGCACGTGTTCTTCGCCCCCTCGTTTATCGGCAGTAATCCTGCCGAGGTGCAAAAAGGGCCGCGCAAGGGAGAGCGCGTTCTTGCCGCAGAAGAAGACCTCGGTCTCGCGTTAATCAACTCACTGACCGCCGCTCAGCGAAAAACAGCGGTTATCTCGAGCACTCCGATCAAGGAGATTCTGACGACCAACAAAAAGCGGGTCGAGCCGCTCTCCCCCACCGGCATCGCCGCAACCGACCTTACCCCCGCCCAACGGGACAAACTGATGGGCTTGGTGAAGCTTTATGTAGGCCGGTGGCGTCCTGACTTGGCCGACGAAACCCTCGCAAAAATCAATGCGGCTGGAGCCGACAAGATAACCTTCGCCTGGGCGGGTGGCTTCGATCGCACGAAACAGACGTATTATCGGATCCAAGGCCCCACCTTCCTGGTCGAGTTCGACAACTTTCAGGGCAACGGAAATCACGTTCACACCACATTTCGCGACTTCAAAGGCGACTTTGGGCACGACCTGTTGCGCGAGCACTACACCCGCCACCACGGCAAATAAAAGCCACTCGCCCCCGCGTGACTCAGCCGAGAAACGATCTCAGTCCGGTCAAAGGACAAGGGCTGCCCGGCCTATGACAAATTTGGCCAAAAAAAGTCTCGACGACGAACAAACGTTCGGCACGTTCACATTCGCATCAGGAACGAGTTGACCTTAACAAGTCGACTCCGCCAACCGGGCCGGGAGCGGCCACGGTGGATCGGGGGAAACCCCGGATGTGCGAAGCTCACCCGAGTTTCGAACCAAGAACGCTCCCGAAGACGAGACCGACCTGATGCCCAGGTCGGTTTTTTGTTTTCAAGCCCTGACGCGCGATCCTCCCACAAAGAAAAATCACGCCTCATGACCGCATTCCCTCCCCTCCCTGGCATCCGTGTCCGCGCAGATAACCCAAATCACCACTTGTGGAACAACCACGGGACGTGGTTCCTGCATTACACGATCCACCCCACTCCCTTCACCAAGGAGCGCATCCGCCGCTCGCTTGGAACCAAGGATGTGCTCGTCGCCCGCGAGCGCCGCGATTCTTTCTTCGGCAATCTAGCCGAGACTGCGAAAGCCGGCACTCCTGCCCCGCGCAAAGCCGTCGCGGCTTGATCAACCGGCCGGGCCGCCACCTCTCGCACCTCCGCCGGTCCGCCTGCTGTTCAGGACCCGCGTGGGAGGGTCCTCTCGGTCTGTCGGCGGATTCCCTCGACCAAGACCTGGCCTGCCTGCTTCCGGATCGCTCGTTCCCTTCGCTCTCCCTCGCCGCGATTACGACTCCCCGTTACGGAATTCGTAATCGCTGGCCGGGCCGCAGCGTATTCTCTCCGCGCAGCGTTTCGCGATTGGCTTCATAGATTTCCTGCCACCGGTTGGTGGTTCCGTAATAACGCACGCTGATTCGCGTCAGCGAATCGCCCTCCACCACGACGTGGAGCCGCGCCGCTGGGACCACCGGCGCGCTGCCAGGTCCAGCAGACGACGAAGGCACCGCCGTTGCCGACGGCCCGGGCAAAGGTAACGCCGCACCCGGGACGGGCGAAACCGCGGAGCCAGCGCCGGGATTCACCAAACGCGCCGCCGAGGCGATTTGGTCGAGCGTGCCTTGCGCCTGCCGAAGACGCGCTGCGATGGCGACGTTCTCCTGCTGCAACTGCGTGATGCGCGCGCCGCGATCACGATCGATCGCCTGAACCGTGGTCGTAAGCCGGGCGATCTCCTCCCGCGAAACCGCCAGTTCTCGTTGCGTCGCGGTGAGCTGCGCGGCCGCATTCGAAAGGTTCGCCGCGCGTTGTTCCGCGGCTTGGCGTGCAGCTTCCCCTTGCGCCAATCGCGCGTTTTCCGACCGGACGCCGGTGAGCTGGCCCTGCAACGAATTTACTTCCGCCGAGAGCTTTTCATTCGCCACCGCGATCTCCGACACCGCGGCGCCTTGCTGCTGCGCACTCTGTTGAGCTTCGCTTAAACGAGCCTTGGTTTCACTCAGCTCGCTCCGCAGCTGACTCGAGTCGCCGGCCTTCACCAGTCGTGCTTGTTCGGCACGAGCCAATGCCAGCTCGTTCATCGCTTCGCGCACGCGTGCACCGAGCTGTGCGTTCGTGGCCGTAAGGCTCTCGTTGGCTGCGGCCACCTCCTTCACGCTCTCCGCCTGTCGGCTCGCCTCCGCATATTTCGTCTGCACGGTGGCCACCTCGGCCGTCGCTTTGCCGGCCTCCGCACGCGCCGTTTCCGCCTCCTGCCTTGCGTCCATCATGCGGCGCTCGGCAGCCGCAAGGCGCTGTCCGATTTCGTCCACTTGGGTGCGAAGCATGTCCTGCCTTTGCTCTGCCTCGCCCGCCGAACTTCGCACCGTCTCAAGTTCACGCGTCCGAGACTCGAGCGTTAACACCAGCTGGCCCTGATCGGTTCGCGCCCGCTCGAGGTCCGCTTGCGCTGCCTTCAGTTGATTCGAGAGCTGCGTGAGTTCAGACTTCACCGAGCTGTCCTCAATGCCGCGCGCCTGCAACAACGAGCGGTTCGCCTCGGTCAACGAGCGATTCGTCTCCCGCGCATTCTGCAGCTGTGCCGCCACCGCCGCGAGTTCGCGCGCGGAGTACTTTCGGTCCTCATCCAGTTGCGCTTCCAAGGCCCGCACCTGATCCTGCACGGTCTGCAGTTCCAAACGAAGCGCGTCGCCCGGGCTCGCCCGAACGGCGGCAGCATGAGCCGCCAGCGCCGCGCTGGCACTCTGCTTGGCGACCACCAGATCCTGCTGCAGACTTTCATTCCGCGCCCTGAGATCCTCAACCGCGCGCGTGGCCGCTTCATGGTCGGTATGAAGCCGCTCAAACGCCTCGCGGTCGGACTTCGATGGGCCGGCCTCCGGGCCCAGCCGTACGCTCAATGCCCGGTTGGCCGCTTCGAGTCGCGTGACGGACGCTTCGTAATCGCTCGACTGGCTGCGCAGGAGGACGAGTTGCTGCTGCAATTCCGATAATGCCGTCGTCAACCGGGCGTTCTCCGCAGCCAGCGACTCAGGGCGGCCATTGCCCGGCGAGAGCGCAGCCGTTTTCAACCGTTCGTTTTCCGCTGAGAGGCGAAGGGTCGTCCGGCGTGCCTCGGCCAGTTCGGTTTGGAACTGGCTGCGCTCCACCTCGCCGTCGCGCGTTTTAGCCGCGGTCGTCACCGAAGCGGCCAGCCGCTGCTCCAAGGCCGCCTTCTCCTGGCGCAAGACTTCGGAGGCTTCAGTCAGTCGGGTGCGTTCCGCACGGAGACGTTCCGCTTCCGACTCGGCTGTGACCACCCGGGTGTTAAGGACGATGATTTCCGCTGACGGAGAACCTGCCAGCGGCGCAGCGGAAGGGCGAGGCGCAGCGGAAACAACTCCGGCAGCTCCACCCCCTGCCGCCCCTGACGCAGTCGTAGGCACGTTCGCGGTCGCGGTCGAAGTAACGGGCGGGGGGGTCCGAGCAGCCGGGGAGGGAGCAACGGAGCTGTGGGCGGCTGACTGGAGACTCGGATCGGACAAACCCAACTTGGGACGCAAGGCCGCGATCGCGGCATTGGCCTCCGCAAATTGCCCGGAAGAAAGCTGCTGCCGGACCAAGTCGCGGCCGACGGGCGACGCACCATTCTCAACGGCAAGGGCCAACCACGTGTAGGCTTCGACGGGATTGGGTCCGGCACCGCGGCCTTCCGCGAGAAGGATACCGAGGTTATTTTGCGCGGGCGCAAAATTCCGGGCGGCCGCGGCCCGGTAATGCTCGATGGCGGCCAACGGGTCGGGTCGGCTGCCACGACCTTCCTCGAGCATCAAAGCAAGATTGTAGTGAGCGCGCGCGTACTGTTTGGCGGCAGCCGCGCGATACCAACGCTGCGCGGCCGATTCATCCTTGGGAATGCCCCGGCCCATTTCGTGGGCGAGGGCGAGATTATACTGCGCCTCCGGAATGCCGCGATCGGCGGCCTGGCGAAACCACAGCGAAGCCTCGAAGTAATCCTGTTTCACTCCCGTGCCGTTGGCGTACATGTTGCCCACATTGAACTGGGCGGGAGCGAAGCCTTGTTCGGCCGCGCGAAGGTAATGCTTGAACGCAGCCGCGGCATCGGCCCCCGCCCCGCGGCCAAGCTCATACATCATGCCGAGATTAAACTGCGCCGCGGCCAAACCCTTGTCCGCCGCCTGCTGGTACAGTCGCAACGCTTCACCCAGGTTCTGGGTTCCCGGATCGCCGACGTACGCGTTGGCGAGGGCGTTTTGCGCCTCGGGTTCACCTTGGGCAGCTCGAGCCCGAAGCGTTGCCAGGTCGGTTTGGGCTCGCGCCGGGAAGGAAAACGGGGCCAGCGCCAGAAGCGCTGCGGCGAGGATGGCGCAACGTTGCTTCGAAACGACATGACTCGAACGGCCCCCGACTGGATTACGCACGAGGTCGTTTACGACGAAATCCGACAGGGAAGCAAGGCAGCGTCTTGCATACCGTGGATGATTTTCTTGTCGGGCGGACAAAACGTGGCCAACGCTCCGGACAACCGCGGCTGGCCTTCGATCAAAAAGTAATACGGACACAACCGCAGCCGTCCCGCTCGGAGCTGCGAAACGGGTACGGGTTCACCGACTCCGGTGGAGCGGTCGAACACCGGGTGATCAATCCGCCGTGGCTTCCGATAGGCCTGAAGGACGTGGAGATTGGTCGGAGCGAGCTCGATCGCGCGCTCGACGCCCTGTTGCCACTCCTCGCGCGAACAATCACTGCCGAGGACCACACTGCGCGCACCCCACGCGGTCTCGTGATAGCCGCTGATTTTTATGATGAGATCCCGTTCCTTCTGCGAGGCGTTGCTGAGATCGCGCCAGTCGTTGAGGGCGCGATTCGCCGCGCGCGGGGCATCCAGGACCGCTCCTGGCGGCAGTGGCGCCGGGTCCATGATCCAGGACTGAGGAATCAAAGTCCGTAGCAGCTTGAGGGTGCGTCCGCTCAAGGCCTCGGCCCAGAAATCCTGCAGCAGGTGATGATGGAAAAGCGCCAGCGAGAGTTTCTCTTCCTGAAAAGGCCGCATCGGCGGTGCGATCACGACTTCTCCGGCGGCCCACGCTTCAAAGAAAAATTTCTGCGTCCGAATATTCTCGAGATCGAAGAGCTCGAAGAATCGATAAATAATATCGATCTTCTCCGGGTTGCCTTCGACATCGAAGAACAACGCATTCTCCAGCGGAAACAAATCCTCAGGCCGCAGACAAAACACGCGCTTGCCCTGGAGCTGCAGCTGCAAGGCGAGCCATTCCATTTCCGGGCGGTAGGTCGCGGCTTCATCGCTGACGACCAGCGCGATCGCGGGATTCCGCTCGTTCGGCCGGAGGGCGGCGAGCGAGGCGTGGAAATTCTTGATCATGGCATCGCCGTGACCGAGCACAGCCGAATCACCTTCGCCGCCATAGAGTCGATTCAGGAACGCGGTGAGGCCAATCCCACCCGGAACCGAGTCCAGCTCGGTGAGCACGAAGCCTTCGTCGGTCAGCAACAAGTCCGGCCGCAACACCGTCGGAAACATCCCCCGATTCCGCGGGTCCCGGGCATGCGCAACGAGGGCGGCCGGCTTGCCGCGGTCGAGATAGTCCGCCACCCAGGGCGCGAGCAGCGGCTTGTTCCGCAGGAGGTTTTTGCCGGCGGCGGAGCGAAGATAGAGTGTTTCCAGCGCCTGCTGAAATTCGAAACACGCGCCGCCAATCGCCTCGAGTTGTGTGACCTGCTCCAGGGTGAGCGGCCACGCGTCCGGTGAAAGCTGCCACGTCTTGTCTTCGAACAACGACTGCGCCGCGAGGGCGCTCTTGATCGATTCGTAAGACAGGCTGGGCATGCGGCGTTTTTTCAGAGGGCCCGTCGCAAACGCGAACCGGAGAAACCGGCTCGCGCCTTCAACACGGCGGCACGGCTTACTCCTCCATCTGAATATCCTTGTTGCGATGCCGCGGACAGCCCGCCCTGAGCCAGGCGTTGACGAAACGATCGATGTCGCCATCGAGCACGCCCTGAGTATCGCTGGTGCTGATACCTGTCCGGAGGTCCTTCACCATCTGGTAGGGCTGCAATACATAGCTGCGGATCTGGCTGCCCCACCCGATTTCACCCTTCTCGCCGTAGAACTTATCCATCTCGGCGCGCTGCTCGTCCTGTTTCTTTTCGTAGAGTCGGGACTTGAGCACGTTGAGTGCAGTTGCGCGGTTCTTGATCTGCGAACGTTCATTTTGGCAGACCACGACGAGCCCGCTGGGCATATGGGTCAAGCGCACGGCGGAATCGGTCGTGTTAACGCCCTGACCGCCCTTTCCGGAAGAACGGTAAACATCGACTCGGATTTCGCTCTCCGGAATCTCCATCTCGATATCTTCGGTCACCTCGGCCACGACATCCACCGCGCAGAACGAGGTGTGCCGGCGTTTGTTGGAATCGAAAGGACTGATCCGGACCAACCGGTGCACCCCGCGCTCCGCCTTCGCATAGCCGTAGGCGTTTTCGCCCTTGATGAGAATGGTGGCCTTGCTGATTCCGGCCTGGTCGCCCGGTTGGACGTCCTGCAGTTCGACCTCGAACCCGCGGCGTTCGGCCCAGCGACTGTACATGCGGAAGAGGATGTCTGCCCAATCGTTGGACTCGGTCCCGCCCGCCCCTGCCTGGATCGAGAAAATGGCGTTGTTCCGATCGAATTGTCCGGTGAGAAACGACGCGATTTCCAGTTCGTCGAGTTCCGGCACCATCGCGGAAACCTGCCCTTCAAGCTCACGCGCGTATTCCTGCTGTTCCGCCCCGTCCGCCGCTTCGACCAGCTCCGCCATGACGCCCACATCATCAACCTTCTTTTGGAAGGCGACGACAGGCAAAACCGCCTTCTTGATGGCGTTCAGCTTCGCGATGTGCTTCTGAGCCCGATCGCTATTTTCCCAGAATGACGGATCGCCCATCTGGGCTTCCATCGACTCGATCTCCCGCCGTTTTTGATCGCAGTCAAAGAAACCTCCATAAGTGCCCGGCGCGCTTTTTGATGTTTTCGATGTGATTAAATGTTTCGGGAGCGATCATGGAAAAGAGGAAAGGGAGCAGGGAACAGAGGAATTCCGAAAGGACAAGGTCGCAAACGGGGTAACGCAGGCAAACGGGGTAACGGTATTCGCATTGCCAGCACATCCGGCTGAGGTCGGAGGCCTGTCGGCCGGATCGACCCCTCAGCGCACCAGCGGGCAACGCTGCTCAAGCGCCGTACGGCGCTTCGTTTTCACGAGGCCTCGATTCCGGCGTTTACGGTTCCGCCACCATTACCCGCGGGTCCTCCACCTTGAACGTAAACCGACCCGGAGTACCGTCATCGGCTTCCATCGGATCGCCATCGACCGAAAACGTCAGGAGAGTTTCCCCCGGCGGCAGCGTGAGGGTCGGAAGCGTCACCGCGGTTCTCCCTTTCAATAGTTCCACGCGAGCGAGGGTGAGGTCGCCCTGCTGGACATGCAGCGTGCGCGGGATGCGAGAGCGGACGCGAAAACGAAACTCCACCGACACCGGCTGGCTGGCGCCGTTGGCGATGGAAAGCGTCGCCGTTGGCCCCCTCGCCCAACGCCAGGTCGTCTCCCCGTTCCATTGCTGCGCCGACCAGTGAGACGCATAGCTCACGCGCAGCGGAGGCGGGCTCGCCTTCGGTAGCGTCGAGCCGGTCACGACAAATTCGATCGGGGGCGGCGGCGGCCGATAATCGCGCATCTGGTAGAAATACCGCACCCCGAACGGCACGAAACAATTACCGAGAAAAAACCAGATCAGCCAAGCCCGGGTCGGGCGCAGCGCCAGGAGGAGATTGAAGACCAGGGTGATCGGCAAGGCGTGGCGCGTGATCGTGAAGTGACTCTCCCACGAAAGGAAACTGATGCAGGCGAAATACAGCGCGACGACGACGCCCCACCGCCACAACGGGTGGCTCCACTGCCGATGAAGCACCACGTAAATGCTCTGAGTCACGACCGCAATAATGGTCAGCAGCGCATGCAGGTCGTAACTCTTGTAGAGTTCATGCCACCAGCGATGCCAGCGGATCGGGCCATGCACGGCGGTCACACTAAACTCCCCCAGCTTCTCCATCATGCCGCGAAATGGCATCGTGAGGTTTCCGCCATCAAAGCCGACTTCGCGGCCGCGAAAAACCCATAACACATACAGGATCCAGAGTCCCACCGGCACGGTCGCGATCAACCCGCGCACACTATTTTTGCGGAGCGCGTCCCGCCAAGGCGGGCTGAACTCCGCGAGGCCGACAAATCCGATCAGCGAAGTCGACCGGGTCAACGCTGCGAGTCCGAGCAGTCCCGCGCCCGCCGACCCGCCCACCACCAGCGACGCGAGAATCAAGGTGAAACTCGGCAGATCCGTGAGCGAGGCCTGCATCGATTCAATGACGCCACAGGTTAACAAAATGGCCGCAAAGCCCGCCAGTCCGGCCCAACCGTGCGGAGCAAACAAGCGGCCGCTGATCCAGGCAAACGGGACCCAGAAAATCAGGTTCATCGCCGCATAGGCGTTCAGGATCCAAAACGGCTGGCCGAGCCCAATGATCCACGACAGCCAAGAGAGAAAGATCCGTTGCGCCCGGTACGGCGGGTTATCGAGCGCGACATGCAGTTGCGGATCGCGCAGCAGCGGATCCAGGCTCATCTCGGCATAAAGCTGGCCGTCAAACCCCCAGCGATGAGCCGGAAAGGGATCGATGAACTTCGGCGTGGCGCGAAAGACCTCGAGGCCCCGATCGTCGAACTCCTGTCCCACTCTCAGGAATTGCGTAATCCCGTGTTCCGGGGTCCAGACCCCCGCGTACACCCGCAACAGAAAAGTGAACGCCGCGAGCCCCACCAGGGCGAATGCCCACCGTGGCGGAGGGGGGATCTTGAAACGAGTGAACGGCACAAATGAGCGGCCGAGCTGAACTCAGCTGCGCATGCTGCCGGAAGCTTTTTCGGCCTGAAAACTCGCGTAGGTCCGCTCGATCCCCTCGCGCAAACCGATCTTCGCGCGCCAGCCCAGCCCGCCGAGTCGCGACACGTCCATCAGTTTGCGCGGAGTGCCATCGGGTTTGGTCGTATCCCAATTGATGTTACCGGAATATCCGGTGACGGCCGCAACCGTCTCGGTGAGTTCGCGGATGGTGACGTCCGTGCCCGTGCCCACGTTGATCCAGTCGGGCGGATTCTCGAGTTGCAGCAGAAACGCACAGGCGTCGGCGAGATCGTCGACGTGCAGGAATTCGCGTTTGGGCGCGCCGGTGCCCCAGGCCACGACCTCGGGCCGGCCCTGTTCGCGGGCTTCGTCAAAACGGCGAATGAGCGCGGGGAGCACGTGCGAATTCTGCGGGTGATAATTATCGCCGGGCCCGTAGAGATTCGTGGGCATCGCCGAGTGGAAGAGCACGCCGTATTGTTTTCTATAATACTGGCAGAGTTTGAGGCCCGTGATCTTGGCGATGGCGTACGCTTCGTTGGTCGGCTCGAGGGCACCCGTCAGCAGGCAGTCTTCCGGCATCGGCTGGGGCGCGTGCTTCGGATAGATGCAGGAACTGCCGAGAAACAGGAGCCGCTTCGTCCCATGCCGAAAGGCGCTGTGGATCGTATGGGTGGCGATCGCCAGATTCTCGAAGAGAAACTCGGCCGGAAAGGTATTGTTGGCGTGAATACCACCCACCTTCGCGGCCGCGATGACGGCGATATCGGGTTTTTCCGCCGCGTAAAAGGCGTCGACGGCCGCCTGGCTGGTCAGATCGAGCTCACGCCGCGACCGCAAGAGCAACGTCGCACCCGGCATCGCCTGCAGACGCCGGACGAGCGCGCTGCCGACCATGCCATTATGACCTGCGATAAAAATCTTCATGAAAGAAAACGGAAA
>JBBQEG010000011.1:0-33128 GCA_038320495.1 Opitutales bacterium
TGAGGACAATCGCATCCCTCTTTTTCGAGACTCTGCGCATGTTTGTGCCGAGCTCGAATTCGGCAGCAGCCAGCGACTTCGCGACTCCGATTACGCCGGCCTGAATTATTCCAGGCCAGCATTCCTGCGCGCGTGAGCGCCCCTGCGACCTCACACCCGGCGCGCCGCTGACACCATCCTTGGTCCTTTGTTTAATATGACTCCCTTTCCGTCCGCTTATCGTCTTCTTGCCTGCGCCGCTCTCGTTACCTCGGGACTGCGCGCCCAAACTGCGCCCGCCACTCCGGCGCGCTCCGCATCGCCACCGGCCCATGCGCACGCTCATAGCACCACCGTTACGCTCGATCAGTTCCTGGTTTCGGCGACGCCGTTCGCCGGCAACCAAGTCGACGTCGCCCAGGCCACCACGGTCTTGAGTGGTCGCTCGCTCCTCCTGAAACAACAGGCCACGCTTGGCGAGACGCTCTCATCCGAAACCGGCATCGCGGCATCGTCATTTGGCCCGGGTTCGAGTCGGCCGATCATTCGCGGACTCGGCGGCGATCGCATCCGCCTGCTCGAGAATGGAGTCGGCACGCTCGATGCCTCCGTCAACAGTCCGGACCACGCGGTCAGCGTTGAACCGTTCCTCATCGAGCGGATCGAAGTGCTCCGCGGACCCGCCGCGCTGTTGTATGGCAGCAACGCGGTGGGCGGCGCGGTCAACGTCATTACCCATCGCATCGAAACGGAACTGCCAACGGAAAGGATCCGGGGCGGCCTCGAACTACGAGGCGGCAGTGCGGCCGAAGAATTGGCGCGGGGCGCCGTCGTCGACATCGCCCTTGAAGCGGGCACGGATCGTGCGCTGGTGCTTCACTTCGATGCCTTTCGCCGCGAAGCCGAAAACGTACGGATTCCCGGATACGCCGAGAGTGCGCGGATTCGCGCCGAAGAAGCCGAAGAGGCTGCGGAACACGGCGAAGTACTGGCGGACACGGCGTACGGCCGCCTGCCCAACAGTTCGCTCAATGCGCAGAGTGGCGCGGCCGGGCTCTCGTTCGTGGGAAAAAACTTTTACCTCGGCGCCAGCTTGAGCGGATTCGAAACGAACTACGGCCTGCCCGGGCACGCGCACGAAGAACACGATGAGGACGAGGAACACGATGAAAGCGAAAGCGCCGAAGGCGTGCGCGTCGATCTCCGACAGCGCCGCACAGACGTCCAGGGCGAATGGCGGGCGGACGCAGGCTTGATCAACGCCGTGCGATTCAAATTCGGCCACGCCCGGTACCGCCATGCGGAACGCGAACCCGACGGGGAAATCGGCACGCTGTTCACCAACAAAGGCTACGACGGACGAGTTGAAGTCCTGCACGGCGGGACGGAAAACTGGCGGGGCGCGATCGGCGCGCATGCCACGCGCAGCGACTTTTCCGCGGCAGGCGAAGAAGCCTTCGTACCGCCGTCACTGACGCAGACGCAGGCGCTGTTTGCCTTCGAGGAAGTCTCCGCCGGTCCCCTCACCTGGCAATTCGGCGCGCGATTGGAACGTTCCAAGATCAGCGCGGAAGGCAACAAAAGCCGCCGCTCCACGGAGCCGAGCGGCTCGGTCGGCGCCGTCTGGAAGCGGGACGAAGCAACGAGCATCGCCCTGTCCGTGGCGCACACGAGCCGGGCGGCGAACGCTCAGGAACTGTTCGCCGACGGACCGCACGCCGGAACGCAGGCTTACGAAATCGGCGACCCGAATCTGAAAGCGGAGCGCTCCCTCGGAGTTGACTTGAGCCTACGCCGCCACGCGGGGTTGGTGACAGGGGCGATCACGCTTTTCGCGAATCGGTTTCAAGGCTTCATCTTTGAACAACCCACGGGGCTGCTCGCGATTGAGCACGACGGTGCTTGGGAGTTTCTTGAAGCCGATGACGAGCACGCCGATGAAGAAGAAAGCCTGCCGCTCTATCGCACCGTGCAGCGGGACGCCCGGTTCTGGGGCGTGGAGGTCGAGACGATTTGGCATCTCCACGACAAGAGCGATTGGCAACTCGACCTGCGGCTGGCGGCAGATTTGACGCGCGCCCGCGAAGGCGGCCGCAACCTGCCCCGCATTCCCGCGGCGCGGACCACCGCGGGCCTGCTGTGGGGAACGGCAAACTGGAGTGCAGGCGCGGAGTGCCAATGGGTGCATGACCAGAATCGCATCGCCAGCAATGAAACGCGCAGCGACGGCTACGCTTTGGTGAATGCGCACGTCAGCCGCGCGTTCACGACTGGACATTGGCGAACCGAGGTATTCGTGCGCGGGACCAATCTCGCGAACGAAGAAGCCCGTCCGCACTCGTCCTTCGTCAAAGAGTTGGCCCCCTTGGCTGGACGCAGTGTGGTCGCCGGAATTCGCCTCACGTTTTAAGGCCAAGCCGGCACCCCGTTGATCCCGGCGATGCTGCGTCCAGCATCGCTGGGAAAGCGTCGGACTTCGAATCCGGGATCGCCCGCGGGTGGGGCGCGAACAGACCCGGGATGCCCGTGCGGATGCCAGCCCAGCCCTGCTGCCAATGCTAAACCAAGGCGTCGACTCAGCCTTCACTCCAGGCCGAAGATGGCCTTGGCGTAGTTCTCGACGCTGAACGGTTGGAGGTCCTCTGGTTTTTCGCCGAGGCCCAAGTAGTAAATCGGGAGTTTCAGTTCGCGATAGATTCCCACCAAGGCGCCGCCGCGGCTTGTGCCGTCAAGTTTGGTCATGATCAGGCCGGTAAGACCGAAGCTCTGATGAAACACCCGCGCCTGCTCGATCGAGTTCGTACCGAGCGAGCCATCGACGACCAGCCAGCGATGCTGCGGAGCGGCAGGATCGTTTTTCTGCAACACGCGTCGAATCTTCGCGAGCTCCTCCATCAAATTGCTCTTCGTGTGCAGTCGTCCGGCAGTGTCGACGATGAGGTAATCGCGGGCTCGCGCATTCGCCGCGCGCCAGGCATCGAACGCAACGGAGGCCGAGTCCGCGCCGGTGTGGCTGGCGACGAGGTCCAACTCGAGTCGCGTCGCCCAGGCCTTCAACTGCTCGACGGCGGCGGCACGAAATGTATCACACGCGGCCAGGGTCACGGTCTTGCCGTCCTGCTTCATGCTCCACGCGAGTTTGGCCGACGTGGTCGTCTTGCCGGAACCGTTGACGCCGACGAGCGCGATAACGACCGGCTTCTTATCCGCGAGGTTCGGAAGGATCGGTTCGAGACGCCCCTCGCTGCCGGCGAGTACGCGCTGCAAGACTGCGGCGCCGATCTCGGCGGCCTGCCGGCCCTTCAGTTCCTTGTCTTTGGCGTACGCCTGCTTGATCTCGGCGAGAATATCGTTGGTCGTCGTGACTCCGAAATCAGCGGCGTAGAGCGCCTCTTCCAGTTCGTCGAGGGAGGCGTCGTCGAGACGACGACCACCCAAAAGCCCGCGCGTCTGATCGGCGATTGAAGTGATCGTTTTCGAGAAACCGTCTCGGAATTTTTTGAAAAAACCGTTCATCGGGAAATGACTCACGAAACGCAGCATCGAGCTGGGAAAACCTGCGTTCCCCGACGCACTCGATCCGCGCTGTCCTCCTACTCGGCTTTCCGCGAATCGCGGCCGAGTTCGCCTTTCAACTTGTCGAGAATGCCGTTGATGAAGCGCTTGGAATCGAGGTTGGAAAAATCCTTCGACAGATCGATGGCCTCGTTGATGGAGACGATCGGAGGGATGTCCTTGCGATAAATCATCTCGAACATCGCGAGCCGAAGAATCGCGAGATCGATCTTCGCGATCCGATCGAACTCCCAATTGTGGGCGAGCACCTTGATGCGCCCATCGATGTCCGCGACGTGCTCAATCACACCGTGAATCAGCTCCTCGCCGAACGCGTAATGCTCACGCGGCTGTTCGCAGTTCGAGAAGAACGTGAACAGGTCATCGGCGAGAGTGCGCGGCTGATTCAGGCTCCACGCATACAGATATTGGAGGGCGGCGACGCGACCGTCACGCCGCTGGGCAAACAACGCTTTACTCATCGCGATAATTTTCCTTTCAGGACCGCCATTTCGAGCGCCGCGGCCGCAAACTCGGCTCCGCGATTGATCTTACCCGTGCAGCGCGCTTCCGCCTGGGCAGGCGAATTTACGACCAGCACGCCATTGATAACCGGCATCCGGGTTTCGAGTGCCACCTGTAACAAAGCTTCGGATACTGCTGCGCCCACCATCTCATGATGGTTGGTGTCACCCGCGATGAGAACACCCAGGCCGATCACGCAATCGTACTTGTCCCCGATCGCGAGCGCCTGGGCCGCCCACGGCACCTCATGCGAACCAGGAACGCGAACGACTCCAATCTCGGTCTCGCTGACTCCGGCCGAGAGCAAAGACTCGATGGTGCGCGCCAGCAGACCGTCGACGAGCAAGGAATTGAAGCGGGCCGCAACGATCCCGATGCGAAGACCTGCGCCGTTGATTGAGAGTGGCAATGGTGCCGAGAGACTCATGGACCGTAGTGAAGAAGAACTGCGAAAAAACGCGGAGGGTTAGCCACTCTACAAATCCCTCACTCCGCAACAGAAATTCTGAGTGAGCGCGCCGGGCGTCCCACTCTCAGATTTTCCGCAATGCCATCAACGCCCGGTGCAAGTGCACCGCGCGCTGCAAGGTAACATCCAAGGGTGGCCGCTCCGCCGTGCTGCCACTACCGGCGGGTTCGACCGAGGGCTCTTCCGACCGATCGCGCGACAAACTGGCTTCGTCGTGGCGAACCTTGCCCGGATTATCCGTGAGCAGCGACCCGAGCGAGGCGCCTTCCGCCAGCGCTTCATAAGCGCGGCGTTCATTCTCGCGGGTCGTCAGAACCATGATGTCGGGTTCGAACCGCTGCGCCTGCGCACCCACCACCACGACTCCGCTGCCAGCCGCGCGGCGGGACAGCAACTGCAGGACCTCGGGCGAGGTCGCTTCGTTGGCCAGGACGAAAACCGGAGCGCGGGACCGCGCCCGAACGTTCAGCCAGGTCGCAAAGGCACTCGCCGACGCGGTGTCCGCCAAAAGATAACGCACATCAACGACGGACGGTATGACGTGAGAGGTGTCGCTCGGGATCAAATCGCCCGGCAGCTCCTGTAAACGAACATACCCCAAGCCTTCGCCCAGATCGCGCTCGAGGGGCGCGGCCTGCCCGGCGGTCCCAAGTACTGTCAGCGCCATCAGCACGAGCATCGGCCGGCGGTGAAACAACAAGCAGGCACCGCGGTTCGACCTACCAGCCAGTCGAGCGGATCGGAAAAACAGCTTCATCGGAGTGGTAGAAAGTGAGTAGTGATTAACGAGAAGGTTCGGAGAAAGGCAGCGGTGCGCTCACCCCACGCGACTCAGTTGCCGCGCGCCGATGTCGCGCCGGAAATATTTTGAAACGCACTCGATCTGATCGCAAGCGAGGTAGGCCTTCTCCGCCGCTTCGCGCAGCGTGGCCGCCATGGCCGTCACGCCGAGAACCCGGCCTCCGTTGGTCGCGACCTGGCCGACGGAATTCCGCGTTGTGCCCGCATGCATGACGGTCACTCCGTCCGGCAGGTTGGCGGGAATCGAAATGACATCACCTTTCGCATACCGGTCCGGGTAACCTTGGGCGGCAATCACGACACAAAGCGCATGGCGCGGATCGATCGCCAGGCGTTGCCCACCCAGCCCGCCGCGCGCCGCGGCCCACAACAGTGCGAGCACGTCAGATCGTATCCGCGGAAGCACGACTTGGGTTTCCGGATCACCGAATCGCGTGTTATATTCGAGGACGCTCGGGCCCTGGGGCGTGAGCATGACACCGATGAAAAGCGTGCCTCGGAAATCCATGCCTTCGTCCGCAATGGCGTTAACCGAAGGGGCCACGATCTGCCGCTCGATGTGTTCGAGCAGGGCGGAGGTGACCACCTCCGCCGGCGAGTACGTTCCCATCCCCCCGGTATTGGGGCCGGTGTCGCCATCGCCCGCGCGCTTGTGATCTTGGGACGTCGGCAAGATGACGTAATCGCGGCCGGATACGACCACGAGGAGCGACGTCTCTTCGCCGTACAGGCAGTCTTCGATCAGGATCTGTTCACCACTCGCACCGAACTTCCCGCCTTCGAGCATTTCGCGCACGGCCGCCTCCGCTTCCGCCAGCGACTGCGCCACCACCACGCCCTTGCCCGCCGCGAGACCGTCGGCCTTGACCACAATCGGAATCGGGCGCGTCCGTAGGTACGTGAGCGCCGGCTCCACCTCGCTGAAAAAGCCCGCCGCCGCCGTGGGAATTTTATGCTTCAACAACAGTTTCTTCGTGAAAATCTTCGATGCCTCAAGCCGCGCGCCGTCCGCGGTGGGACCATAAACCGGGATGCCCGCCGCCAGCAGCCGATCGGAAATTCCCAGCGCCAGCGGCACTTCCGGGCCGACGACAACGAACCCGATCTTCTCCCGCTGGGCATAGGCGACCAGCCCCGCAATGTCGTCCACCGCGAGATCGACGCAGGCAGCATCTTGCGCGATTCCGGCATTACCGGGCGCGCAGACCACGCGGGGACGAACGGGTGACGCGAGTAACGAACGCACGAGCGCGTGTTCGCGACCACCGGAGCCGATGACCAGAACCGACTGGGGAAGGACAGCAGAATCAACAGCGGACGACGTCATGGCTTCTGAGTACGGAAGAAAACACGGCAGCCACTCGACCGCAGCGCGCGGATCGGAGGATTTGGAATTGAGCGCGCGGGGGTTGTCTTCACAGGGCTGGTGAATGACCTCAAGCCGTTCGCCGATTCAAGACCATACTGAGCCCGGCGCGGGGCGGAACCCTTATTGACTGGACGGTGACAGCGGCATTCCTCCCGGTTTCGGAAGAGCGGAAGTGCAGACAGGAATGTCTGCATCACTTCGGGAGCACTTCCGCGCTCGCGCGACTCAGAGCACCTGAAGTTTCTTCCGGTAAAAAGCCACGACCTCATCGGGATCATCCGTGAAGAGAATGTAATCGGCGATCCAGGCCGGAGCGCGGCGGGACTGAATCATGGTGCGCAACTGCCGCCGAAGATCGTTCCAGAAGGTCGCGTTGAAAAACACGTACGGTACGCGCGGGCGAATCCCGAGCTTAAGGTTGCACATCTCGATGCCAACCTCCTCCAGAGTGCCGACGCCGCCGACGTTGAAGATACAAAAATCCGCCACCTCGAACCACTTCTGGCGGAAGTGTCGCGACGATTCCTGAAAGGTATTGAAAAAGTCGACCCCGAGTTCGGGAGGCTGCGCTTCGAGTTCGAGGAAGCACGCGCCGGTGATGGCGCCCTTGCCCCGCGCCTGATCGGTGGCCAATCGCATGACGCCCCCACCGCCGCCAGTAAGAACACCGAGATTGGTGCCAATGAAGGCGGTGAGTTTGTCGACGAGCGAGGAAATCCGATCGGTGTCATGCTGCTCGAGCCCCATGGCGGACCCGTAGAACGCGAGAATGGTCGCCTCCTGGAATTTCCGCGCGATCTCCTCCCTGACGAAAAAGCCGTGGCTCTTTTTATACGTGTGGAGGTACAGATCCTTCGTCAGCTCGTCGTACCAGTAGACCTGCAGCCCGATGGCATCGAACGTATCGAGCCGGGAGTGGGCGTTGCTCGAAAGAAAGTAACCATGCTCCCGTGACGCCTTGCGGAAGATGATCCGGCGCAACTTCAAGTCACCCATCCGGGTGATCAGTTCGATCTGCTCGAGCAGGGACGGAAAGTAATCGAGGAGCAGCGTATCCGCGGTCTCGGGCGCGGCGTCCAAGGCCTGAATCATGGTGCGATGTCCGCAGGCTCCCGCCCCGGTCCCCACCACCCGCTTCAGGTCCTCCCCGGCCTTCAAGAACAAAGCCAGATTCTCCGTGGTCGCGCTCTGGCCCTTGACACTGATTTTGGTCCGGGGCCGAGGCTCGCCGTTTTGCGCCGGCGGATTTTCGTCGAGGCATTGATACAGTTCAGTGGCGGTAGCGAGGAGCCGCGTGCGCCGTTTCGCCAGCGTCTTGAACTCGGGATCGCTGGCTTCGGGCGCGCGGAACACCTCCACCGACACCATCGGATTTACCACGGGCTGGTCGCCGGTGTTGTAGATCTCGAGCATCACATTCGTGCCGAACGTCTTGATCGGATCGAGCAAGACCGCGCTGGTGTGAATGCCGAAATGTCCCTCGCCTTGATTCAGCACCACAAAGTGCTCCTTCAAGTACATCGAGCAGCTGGTGAGGATACCGGAGTGCGGTGGAATCGTCAGGGGTGCGGCCTCGTGGCGGATCTGCACTCGATCCAGAAAATTACGGCCGGCATGCCCGCTGATGACGCGTTCGAAGTCAGCGCGATGCAACCGCTGGCTCAACGTATAGCTCAGCTGGTGGGGCGTGAGGAACACCCGCCCGAGTGAATCGATGCTGATCGTATTGGGCAGCTTGATTTGGTTCTCCTGCAATGCGCTCCAAATTTCCGCCGTGGAGAGCTTGGCCCCCGCGGGCGCATAGAAAAGCCGACCGACCGGTGAGCCGACCCGCATCAGCTTTTTCCAATACGGCGCGTTGGGGAAACTGTCGTCGAAGAGAAAAGCGTCTGCCGCCAGTTCCAACCGGTTCCCCTCCACCCGCGGTGAACCCTGAATGGACATTTCCAAGCCGATCCGTGCCATCGAGCTGCGTTCGCTGAACTTCAACAAGCTCACGTGGGCCTTGAGAAACTCGAACTCTGCCGGATTTCGCGGCCAGAACGCGAGAGCAAGCGTCACGGTGCGCTCATCCTTATTCTTCACTGAGAGGATCTGGCCATCCTGGCTGGTCCAAAATTGGTCAGGGTTCATGGGCAAGAGGTGAGGTGATGGGGAATTACATCCGAGGATACAAGCGCGATGCACCGGGAGAACGGGATTGCCATCCCTCCGGCGAGACGGCCTGCTGGAAACTTTTACGGCACAAAGCCGATGCCGCCGTGACTTTACCCACTCCAAAAATCCACGCATGAAATCGAAGTACATCGCCACACTCAGTTTGCTCGCGCTCGGTCTTACCGCTGTGCGGGCCCAAGAAGTGCGGCTTAACATCCCCGGCCAACCCAACACGCCCGCGGCGGCTTCCCAGCCGGCCGCGGCCAAGTATACCGAGGCGCAGCTCATCGAGGAATTCGGTTGGTTCATCGGTAAACGCGTCGGTCTCAGCGAGCTCGCGTTTAGCGCGACCGAGCTGGACGCTCTGATCAAGGGAATGCGCGCGGCCGCCAAGGGCGAAGAATCTCCTTACGAACTCGAACAGATCGGGCCGGCCATGGATGAGTTCATGCAGAAGAAGCAGGCAGCTTACCTTTCGAAGCTGAAGGAGAAAAACTCAGCGGAAAACACCGCATTCTTCGGCAAACTGAAGGAAAACAAAGCCGTGCTCGAACTGCCCAGCGGCCTGCATTACGAAATCGTCTCCCAGGGCACCGGCTCGACCCCGACGCCCGCCCAGACTGTGAAGGTGCACTATACCGGCAAGCTCGTCGACGGCACCGTATTCGATAGCTCGGTACAACGTGGCGAACCCGCGGAATTCCAGCTCGACCAAGTGATCCCCGGCTGGACCGAGGGTCTGCAAAAGCTGAGCAAGGGAGGCAAAATCAAGCTCTACGTCCCGCCTCAACTCGCCTATGGTGACGACGGCCGCCCCGGCATTCCTCCCGGTTCGACGCTGATCTTCGACGTCGAACTCCTCGACATCAAGGACTCCGCCGCCCCGGCCTCCCCCGCCTCGCCGGCCGTTCCCGCCGCCCCGCAGCCTTAAGCCTGAAATTTCGGACATTCGCGAAGGCGGGTCTTTGACCCGCCTTTTTTGTGGCCCGATGCCGCGCTTCGGGTACTCCTCGCGTGCTCGTCCTACTTGGAACTCACCCGCGCCGCCCGCACGTCCTCAAGGAACGCCGCCACGTCAGACGCCTGCGTTTCCCAGGAACACATCAGCCGATAGCCGTGTTCGCCAACAAACCGGTGGAACTGCCAGCCGCACGCTTGAAGGTGTGAGTAGACGGCCGGAACAAGCTCCACAAAAACCCCATTCGCCTCCGTCGGAACGACCAGCGTGCATCCCAGCGCACGCAATCCCGCGGAGAGGACCTGCGCCTGCCGGTTCGCCTGCGCCCCTAGCCGCAGCCAGGCGCCGTCGCGCAAAACCGCAGTCCACTGCGCACTCGCGAATCTCATCTTCGACGCCAATTGCCCCGCTTGCTTGACGCGGTAGTCAAACTCGCGCGCCAGCTCGCGATTGAAGAACACGACCGCTTCCGTGTTCAGCAGCCCGTTCTTCGTCCCTCCGAAACACAGCACGTCCACCCCCGCCCGCCACGTGATATCCGCCGGCGAATAACCCTGATCACGGAGCGCCGCGGCCGCATTCGAAAACCGCGCGCCGTCCATCTGCACGGAAAGCCCACGTGCCTGGGCAAACGCGCTGAGCGCACGCAACTCATCCGGCGAGTATAGCGTTCCGAGCTCGGTCGCCTGCGTCAGCGAGAGCGCCTTGATCTTCGGGAAGTGAACACCGTGGCCCCGGTGCATCATTGGCTCGAGCGCCGCCGGCGACAGCTTGGCGCCTTCTCCCGCGACGGGAAGCATCTTGCTGCCGCCGGTGAAGAACTCCGGAGCACCGCACTCGTCGGTCTCGACGTGCGCGTGTTCGTGGCAAAGCACCGCATGATGCCGCTGACACAGCGCCGCCAGCGTGACGGCGTTCGCCGCGGTGCCATTGAAAACGAAAAACACTTTGCAGCGCGTTTCGAATACCTCGTCAAACATGCGCCGGGCCTCCGCCGTTGAGGCGTCGTCGCCGTAACTCGGCACCTGACCCGCGTTCGCCCCCGAGATCGCGGCGAGCGCTTCGGGACAGATACCCGCGGTGTTATCACTGGCAAAGGCGTAGCGGGGAGCGGCGGTCATGGAAATTTTCAGGTTTGGCAATCGGCACGGCGCCCGATTTCCCTGAGAACGCACGTAATGAACCCAGCCGACGTCAATCTCTACCTCGTGGGCTTCATGGGCACCGGCAAAACCACCGTGGGCCGGGCAGTCGCGCAGAAAATCGGATTTCAGGCCCTCGACAGCGACCACGAGATCGAGCGTCAGCAGAAAAAGACGATTGCGGATATCTTCGCTCAAGACGGCGAGCAGGCATTTCGTACGATGGAACGGGCCTTTATTGAACACGGCCATCCGGCAGATCGCACCCTGATCGCGTGCGGCGGCGGCCTGGTGGTGCAACCGGGCATGCTCGCCCTGCTCAAATCCAAAGGCGTGGTGATCTGTCTCCATGCCTCCCTGGAAACCATTCTCGAGCGGACGGGCCGCCATCGCACTCGCCCTCTGCTGGCCGTGGACGATCCTGAGGCTCGCGTTCGCACGCTGTATGCGGCCCGCGAGCCGATCTACAAACGTTCGGGCACGGTAATCCTGACGGACGCGCGACCGCTGCAGGAAATTGCGCTGCATGTGGTGCGGGCGTGGCGCCGCGATGCCGTCGATTTCGCCCGGTCGAAAAGCAGCCATTGACCGCGTAGTCCGGGCTGGCGATCTCTCTCCGACGGTCCGAGCGACCAGTCTTGCGCGTCGAACGTGACCGGCAACACTGCGTGCCCCGTGAGTGATATCCGCCAAGCCGAACTCCGCACCCAGCTCGAAGCCCTGGGTTTTGACGACGTGCGCTTCGCGTCAATTGGAGCCGGGCCCGTTCCTCCCTTGCGTGCCTGGCTGGCTGCCGGCCTGCAGGGTGAAATGCACTGGATGGAACGTAGCGCGGAGAAGCGGCTGAACCCCGATCTCGTTCTTCCCGGCACCCGCACCATGATCATGCTGGGGGTGAGTTATTGGTCCGACACCTTCACCTTGGCGCCCGCCCCCTCCACGGCCGAATCGGGCCCGCCTACCTGGGCGCGGTATGCCTTGTATGAAGATTACCATGACACGATCAAGCCGGCGCTGGCAGCGGCAGGCCGCGCTTTGGAAGCGCTCTACGGAGTAACCGACCAGGATTACCGTTATTACGTCGATACAGGTCCGGTGCTTGAACGCAACTGGGCCGCGCGCGCCGGCCTCGGTTTCACGGGCAAGAACGCGATGCTGATTTCGCGGCGGCACGGGAACTGGCTGTTTCTCGCATCCATTCTCACCCGCGTCGAATTCGCGCCGGATGAACCGGTGCGACACAAATTTCAAACGGCCGAAGTCGGGCTGCTGTGCGGCAAGTGCACGCGTTGCCTTGATGCCTGCCCCACGCAGGCATTCGTCTCACCCGGAGTGGTCGACGCCCGCCGCTGCGTTTCGTATCAGACCATCGAAAACAAGGGTATCATCCCACGCGAACTACGCGCCGGCATTGGCCGACGCATTTACGGCTGCGACATCTGCCTTGAGGTGTGCCCCTGGAACCGCTTCGCCCGCGCCGGCCGGCAACTGCTTCTTTCGTCCCGTCACGATCTCGCCGGCCTGACGCTGGAAGGGATTCTCGATCTCACTCCGGAGCGTTACGTGGAGGTCTTTCGGCGCACCCCGATCAAACGGCTCAAGCTCACCGGCCTGCTGCGAAATGCCTGCATTGTCGCGGGCAATACGAACGATACGACGCTCGTCCCCCGACTGGTCTCCCTCGCCACGGACCACGCATCGGGGCTTGTCCGCGCCCATGCGGTTTGGGCGGTTTTTCGGCTCGGCGGCGGCGCCTTTCTGAGGGACGCTGCCGCGCGCGAGACCGATCTGCTGGTGCGAGCGGAATACGAAGCCGAAGGATTGTCCGCGCCGACCCCGGAAGCAGAGGAGGGACCGCCGCTGTAACGGGAGCCTGGGGGTAAGAGCGCCGACAAATAGCGTCCGGGGAATGAGCCGAACGCCTGCTCTGCCGCCGGACTTCCGAGTTACTTCCCCCTCAATCCACCCGCGAGATAAATAATCAATACAATCAGCAATATCAGCCCGATACCGCCGCCGCCAATAGCGGGACCTCCAAGATAAAAGCCGCCGCCGCCAATTAATAAGAGGAGAATAATAATAATAAGCAGTGGACTCATAGTCGATGACGGACCGCTCTTCCCCCTTTGCGTTCCTGACTAACGGTATAATACGCGGTTAAATTCCGGCGCTCCATACCCCGAACGCCCCCATCGGCGATCCGTCCCCCCCCTTCTCGCGATCCGAGCTTGGCCGATTTGCCCTGTTTCATCTTCGTACCTATCGCCGGATCGTATCATCCGAGTCAGGCTTAACGAAACGCGGCGCTGAATACTGCGACCGCATTCGGCGGCGGCCGGACTGGCCGGCCTTCGCGATCGATGAACACGTGGATCGTCTGACCAGTGGCGAGCAACTCCTCGCCCCGCCGTACTTCGTAATCCAGGCGAATCCGCAGCACCGGCAATTCATGGAGTCGGGTTACAATCGTGAGCGTATCATCATAAAGGGCGGGACGATGATATTTCGCCGTCACTTCCAATACGGGTAGCCGGTAACCCTGCTGTTCCATTTCACGATAGGACAATCCCATCTCTTTGAGCAAGGTGGTGCGGCCGACTTCGAACCACGGCAGATAATTGCCGTGATAGACGACCCCCATCATATCCGTCTCTGCATAGCGGACGACGACGTGTGCGCGTGATTCAATCATGGAGCGGTCCAATGCGGATTGAAGAGAGCCTCCGCCGAATCCTTCCAGCAGTTTCGCCGGGCCCACTCCCGTCCGGCGGAGCCGAGGCGTAAACACAGTTCAGGATCGTGAATCAATCTCTCAAACGCGGCTGCAAGCTGCGCGGGGCGATCGGGCGGAACGAGCAAGCCGGTTACGTCATCGATCACGGCTTCCGAGACGCCCCCCACATCATGAGCGACGACCGGAAGTCCATGCGCTGCCGCCTCGAGATAGACCAACCCGAAGCCCTCGACGCTGTGATCCAGCGTCACACTGGTCATGGCGAAAATATCAGCGCTCTCGTAAACGCCGGCGAGTTCCTGATCCGGAAGATTGCCGAAGAAGCGCACCGACAGGTCGGGCTTCTCGGCAGCGGCTGTCCGGAGCTGCGCGTCGTAATTTCCTTTATTCTGTCCGCCCACCACCCAATATTCCAGCCGCGCACGAATCTCAGGCGCGAGCATCTGCAGCGCCCTCAAAGTGAGCAACTGGCCCTTCCGCGGGTGCAGCCGGCCCACCGTGAGGACGACGATCTTCTGTTTTGGAAAACCAGGTTGACGAGGAACGACCGCGAAGTCGGACCGCAAGGCGCCGGGGGTCAGAAAGATCTTATCCGCGGCTTCGGGAAAATGACTCAACAGGAGCTCCCGCGTATAAATGCTCAGCGTGCTCACCCGCGCGGCCCAACGAATCAGCCTACCCGCCAGCCAGCGGCGGAGGGGACTCGACGCAAACTTCAGAATTTCAGAACCATGAAACGTCAGCACCAGGCGTTTGGGTCGGAATGCTTGGAAGAACTGCAGCAGCATCATCGACATCATCGGTCCGGGCTCAGGCAGATAGACTGTCGCGTACCGCAATTCCCTCCGATGGCGGATGAGCTCGCGGGCGAGCTGCACTTGGCAGATCACGTCATGCGTTCCCTTGAGAGGCATGCGTCGCAGCCGAAAGGGCCAATCGTCCCGCTCGGCTGCAAACGGCGCCGATTGAGCCCACACTTCCACATTATAGCCCAAGCTCGCCGATGCCCGCGCGATCTCCTCGGTGAACGTGGCGATGCCTCCACGCTTCGGATAGAATTCGTGTGTAATGAGAAAAACGGGAGCAGCAGCAGAAACGCTCATGCGGTGCAAAGTTCGGACGAGGTGCGTCGCGCAAAAAAAGGAAGCGCGAAGCACCCAGCTAGGTGCGCACACCCTGACTGGCAAGCGCTGGATCGGTAAAATCGTGTGCAATCGAATGTTGACGCCCTGTGGAACGAGTTGTTGCCACCGCTGACGATCAGCCGGCGACCCTCGGAAATAATGGGTTTACTTCCCGGACGTGTGACATACAACGATCCAACAATGCCCGAAGCAGTTCCAACCAGTCCCAGTGTAGCGAAGCCTTCGCTGCCTGCGACCTTAAAACCGTTTGCTCCTGAGGACGAGACCGCGCTCCGCGAAGCTCTTAAACGCTGCTCGCCGTCTACGTTTGAGGCTGCTGTCCAGTTTCGAAAAACCGGCAACGCAGAACACGTTCCGGCAGTTGTGATTGGGGTGATCGAACGCTTCGTGGAGCCTGATCTACGGATGAAGCTGAAGGATGCCGATGACGATTTGCGGCTAATTGAAGACCTTGGCGTCGACTCATTAACGATGATGGAGATCGTCATTCTCGTCGAAGACGTGCTGCAGATGTCGATCAACAACGACGAGTTGCGCAATCTTCGGACGGTGGGCGACGTGAAGACGTTCATCGACTGCAAAATCCGCGGTTTACCCCTGCCGAAACCAACCAAGTTTCTGCCCATCGAAAGCATCGGGGCGGTCATGCCCACGCAGCCGCCTTTTCTTTTTCTCAACGAGGCCACCGTCAGCTCCACGTCGGCGAGCGGTAAGTACAAGATCACGGGTCAGGAGTTTTTCCTCCAAGGCCATTTCAAGGACAACCCGGTCATGCCCGCTTCGATGATGCTCGAGGCCTTGGGACAACTTGCCGTGCTTTACCTGCTTGAAGGTGCACCCGCCGAGCCCGGAAAAGTCGTGAGCTCTCAGATGATTTTCTTCACTGGTTGTGAAGGCGTGCGCGCTCATCGTATCTGTAAACCTGGCGATATCTTGACGATGTCGATCAAGCCGAAACGGATGAAGATGCCCTTGGCCACGTTCGAAGGATCAATTCGCGTCGGTCAGGAAAAAGCGGTCATTGCCGAGGAAATCACGCTCACTTTTGGTTTCGTCGACGCCGTCAATGCCCCGGTTCCAATCAACGTGAATGGAAGTGCTCACGCCCCGGGGCCTCACGGCGACGAAGCCGCGGCTTCGGCCACTCCTCTGCGCGCGGCCATCAATGCCTGAGAAAGCGCGTCCGCGGAGAGCCCGAACTCCCTCGTGGCGAGGGCTCTCAGCGTAACGACCCGTCCAACTCGGGAGCAGCGTTAAGCCCGCTGCTGTCCGGCTGAGCTATTTGGGAGGGAAAGCCGAGCTTTTCGGAATTGCCCGATCAGTCACGAGTTTCGCGGTCGAATCCAGGCTCAAGCTCACATCGTTTGATCCTTGCCCCACGTTGCCCGCCTCCCGCGTTGACCGGGACCACGGAAGCACCTTCACTCCCGGTCCAGCTTCGGCTCTTCTGGTCAATTACCTTCGCCAAGCCCGTCTAACGCATGCCCAGAGTTTTCATTACCGGTCTCGGATTCGTCACCAGCATTGGCAACGACGTCACGACCGTGACCCGCAACCTCCGCGAGTTACGGCACGGCTTCGAACTCTATCCGCCGTTTCAGAAACCGGAGATCCCCGTAAAGATCACCGGAACGATCAAGGACTTCACCGCCGACTCCGTCGATCCCGAGGACTGGACGTTTCCCTCGCGCTACCGGGTCAAGCGGGAGCTGCTGCGCTCGATGGCGCCGAACGGACTCTTTGCCCATTGCGCCATGGTGCAGGCGATTGAGGACGCCAAGCTGACCGAGGCCGATATCTCGAACCCGCTCACCGGTCTCTACGCCGCGTCCGGGGGCTCGCCATTCCTCACGCACTACCATCATGACCGCTTAAATAAATTTGGTGTGATGCGGTGTTCACCGCTGGGCATCGTTGCCTCGATCGTCGGCACCTTGAATTTCAACCTGGTTGCGGCCTTCAAAATTCTCGGAGCCTCCTGCGGATTTTCCTCTGCTTGCGCGTCATCTGCTCACGCACTGGGATTCGGTTTCGACGAACTCGCGCTCGGCCGCCAGAAGCGGATGTTTATTGTGGGAGCGGAAGATGGGAATACCGACGCAATCCTGCCCTTCGCCGGGATGCGCACGCTGTCGCTCCAGACCGATCCGGCTCTCGCTTCGCGTCCGTTCGATGCCGCCCGCGACGGGTTTGTCGGCACCGGCGGCGGAGTCGTACTCGTGCTCGAGACGGAAGATGAAGTCGCCCGACGCGGCGTCACTCCGTACGCCGAGGTGCTCGGCTGGGGTCAGGCCTCCGACGGCCACAACGTTGCCATTTCCCATCCGGATGGCAGTGGTTCCGCCGCCGCCATGTCCGTCGCGCTCCGTTCCACCGGAATTACCCCGGACCAAGTGGACTACGTCAATGCCCACGCCACGTCGACGATCATTGGCGACATCTCGGAAGCACGCGCCCTGCGGTCCGTATTCAGAGACTCGTTACAAAACGTGACCGTGAGCAGCACCAAGGCGTTGACCGGGCACGGCCTCTCTTTGGCCGGCGCAATGGAATCGGCGTTCAGCGCCCTCGCGCTGCGCGACAGGTTCATCCCGGGCAACGCTCACCTCTCGCAAGTCGATCCGGAATGCGCCGATCTCAACCTCCCGCGCACGAGTGAAAACCGCGCCCCCGGGATCGTGATCAAGAACAGCAGCGGCTTTGGCGGGGCCAATGTCGCGCTGGTGTTCAAACGGGTCGCCTGAACCTGTGCCTGCCACCCGCGTATCCGACATTTACCGCGCCGCGTTCGTCACCGGTGCGAGCACCGGCCTCGGGCACGCCTTCACCGAGATGCTGCTGGCTGACGGCGTTCGGGTCTGGGGAACATCGCGTGATCCCAAGCGGCTCGCTGCATTGGGACAAGCGCACGGCGGCGCCTTCATCCCGGTCGGCTTGGAACTCACGGACGGTGCCCAGGCCGTCTCCGTGTTTCAGGAGCAAGAGCGCGCGGCCGGGGGCTTCGATCTGGTCATCAATAACGCGGGCTACGGCGTGTTTGGCGAATTTGCCGGAACGGAATTCGGAATCTGGCAGCAACAACTCGAGGTCATGCTGATCAACACGGCGAGACTGTCCTGGGTCGCCACCCGAAGCATGCTGGAGCGCCGACGCGGCGCCCTGGTAAACGTGTCGTCGCTCGCCGCCGAATTTCCTCTCCCGTATCAAAGTGCGTATAATATTGCGAAAGCCGGCCTGACGGCTCTGAACGAAAGTCTTATGCTGGAACTCGAGGGCACCGGGATCGTGGTTCTCGACGTGCGTCCCGGCGATTATCGCACCGACTTCGAAGGCAGCGTCCAGCGTCCGCAGGCCCAGCCAAGTCCGCGCATGCAGCGCGCCTGGACGGCTTTCATTGCGATGATGCAGAGCGGTCCTCCGCCCGCGCACGCGGCCGCCTCGCTCCGCCGCGCCCTGCTGCGGCAGCACAGCGGCACGGTGCGCACCGGCCGCTTCTTCCAAGCCGTGGTTGCACCGTTGATCGCACGCGCCGGCAGCCTCGCTCTGAAACGCCGCATCCAGGCACGCTATTTCAATGTCTAGTGGACTGCGCATGATTCGTCGCCTTTTCTCTTCGATCGCGTCGCGGCTTCGCCGCAGCTAAGCCATCCATGTCAAAACTTCGCATTCTGGTTCTCACCTCGAGCACGGGCGGCGGCCACGACGCGCGGGCGGAAGCGTTCGCCGAATGGTGCTTCCAGCTCTACCGCCATGATGTCGATGTCCGCATCGAACAAATGCTGGAAAAGTCCTCGGTCTTAAACCGAACCGGCGTGCGTCTCTATAATCGCATCCAGCGCAGCGCCCCATGGATCCACAAGATCTTCTATGCGCTCGTCGAGCTGCTCAGCTATATCAACCGCCGTTCCGTCGTTCTCGGCTCCGGTTACTATCTCGAGGTGCTCACCACGTACCGGCCGCACCTGATCTTCAGTGTCCACGACTGCCTTAACCGGGGCTATTTCCAGCTCGCGCGGAAAACGCTTGGGGAGGACAAGGTGCGTTGCGCGACCTATTGCGGCGAGTTCTCCGGCGGCTGGGGTTACTCGCGCAACTGGATCGAACCGTCGGCGGATCGCTATATCTCCCGCACGCCCACCGCGAGCGACTATGCGGTGAAATGCGGCATTCCGGCGCAACGGACGCGGGTACGAGGAAATCTGATGCGCCCGCGGGCGGTGCTCGAGGTCCTCAATGCGCTCGATCGCCGTGAGTTTCGAACGAAGCAACTCGGGCTCCACCCGGACCGCTTCACCGTTTTCCTCGCCACCGGGGGCAACGGCGCCAACAATCACCTCGACCTCCTCCCCACCCTGCTCAAGCACGCCGGTCGCGTGCAGGCCATCATCATCTGCGGGAAAAACAAGGAGACTTATAACGAATTGATCCACTGGCGGGCCATCCATCCGGAGTTCACCTGTTTCATCGAGGGCTTTTCGGAGAACGTGCATCTGTTGATGCAGTCCAGCGACGTAATCGTGACGCGCGGCGGCACCACCACGTGCGCCAAAGCGCTGCATTTTCGGTGCCCAATCATCTTCAACGCGTTTGGCGGAATCATGCCCCAGGAAGCCCTCACCTGGAAATTCTTCCGGAACGGCGCTGGATCCGGGAAGATCGAAAACGCCTCTGACTTCGAAGACATCGTCGACGGGTGGATGGCGGATCCGGCGACCTATACCGACGTCCGTGCACGCTTCCTCAAGCTCCGCTATGACGAGGATCCCACCCTGCTGATCGATGAGCTGGTCGACCTTGGTAACGAGGTACGGCGGGCCAAGCTGAAACGCCGCGCCTTTCCTCCCGACAAGCCAGGCGCGACCGGAGGCTCGGTCCAGCGCATGCGCACGTTTCTGCCGGACGCGTCAGCCGGCGTCATTCCGCTGGCGTGATTCGCCGGCTGGTGAAATCGCGGGAAAACGACCCGCGGCGTGGTCCGCTGCTTGCTGCCAGTTCGTGCGGGACCCGATGGCTGGCACCAGGTTTCGTCGGCCCGCGCGAAGATTGCGCAATGCGCTTGGCCGTCGCGCCGCGCCCGATCTAGCGTGCGAGCATCTTGTCAGCCTCCACGCCCGTCATCGCTTATCTCTTCACCACGTTTCCGCAGAACACGGAGACCTTTCTGCAGCGGGAAATCATCGCGATGCGCGGACTCGGCGTAAACCTGCGGCTTTATTCCCTGTGGGGCGGCGGCGGCACGTTTCGCGGACTGCCTGTCGCGCGTTTCAACAAGTGGCGCCTGTTCACGCTCCTCTGGATGATTCCGTACGAGGCCTGGCGCCGCCCCGAGATTCTCCGCCAGCTGCTTCACGGGCTGCTCACCCGTCGACCGCCATCCTGGCTGAACTTTTGGGAAAACATGCTCGGCGCCGGATTCGCCTGCCTGTTTGCGAGGGAATTTCGACGCGATCCGCCCGCCTTGGTTCATGCCGCGTGGGGTGGCGCGCCCGCCACGGCCGCATGGCTGCTTTGGCGCATGGATGGCCACCGTTTCAGCGCAGCCGCGCATGCGTATGACATCTTTGAACACGGTGGCGACTGGTGGCTGAAACAGAAACTGGAACATGCCGCCTTTATTCATACGTCGACCGACATGGGGCGCCGCGCGTTGATCGAACGCGGCCTCGCGGCGAACAAGGTGTTCTGCATCCGTCGCGGGCTCGACCGACTGCCGGAGTTCAAACCTCTGCGCCGCGATCGCTCGGAGCTGCAGCTCGTGTGTGTGGCCCGGCTGGTGGAAAAGAAAGGACTCGATCACCAATTACGGATTTACGCGGCCTTGCGCGCGGCCGGGATTCCGTTTTCCGCCCGGATCATCGGCGAAGGCCCGTTGCGCGCAGAACTGGAGAAGCTTGCGGGGCATCTTGGCGTCGCCGGTCACATCAGCTTCACCGGCCATTTGCCCCAGCACGAAGTCTGGAACCAGCTCGGTTGGGCGGACGTGCTGCTGCACACGGGGGTCATCGCGGCCAGCGGCGACCGCGACGGGTTGCCCAACGTTATTCCCGAAGCGATGTCGATCGGCGTCCTCGTCCTCACCTCGCCCGCCGCCGCCACGACGGAAGCGATTGCGCAAGGTGTCACAGGCCTGATCGCGCCGGTTGAAATGCCGGAGGACTGGATGAACAGCCTGCGACGATTGTCGCATGATGATGCGTTTGCCGAAAAACTCCGGGTGGCCGCGCGCCGCTGGGTGGAGGAAAACTTTGATGCGCATAAGAACGCCGCTCGCGTGCTCGCACACTTTCAGCGGGCCAGCCGCGGCCCGCGCACGGCGGACGCCGACCCGGCCATCCCGTCCAACCGCTCATGATTTATTTCGATGTGACGAAGACAGGGTCGGCCGGCCACCGCTCGGGGCTGACGCGGGTCAGCAGCCTGCTGCGCCAGCACCTCGGAGCCGCGGCCACCGATGTGACTTGGACGCGCGGCGAGCTCATCGCGAGCAGCGGAAAAAAGCTGCCTCCGCTCACCCGTGAGGATTGGTTTCTCACCAGCGAACTCTTCTCGGAAGAAGAGCGCCCCGGGTTCTCGGAGTTTCTCGCTTCGCCGTCGCGACCGTGCCGGGTTGCCGCGATTTATCACGATGCGATTCCACTCAAGCACCCGCACATCACCTGGCCAAAGAGTGTCGCGCGTCATCCGGTTTACCTGAAGCTGCTCGCCTGCTTCGACCACGTCTGGGCGGTGTCACAGGCGAGCCGCGATGAGTTGCTTGGCTTCTGGAGCTGGCAAGGTGTGGAACACTGTCCGCCGGTCGACCCGCTCGCACTTGGGGCTGACTTCGACGGAGCACCGCGCGCGGTATGCGCTCCGCCAGGAGCTGCAAATGCTTCCGACGCGCCGGACAAGACGGAGGCATCGCCCCGCCCGCAGCTCCTCTGCCTGGGAATCATTGAACCGCGGAAGAACCAGTCGATGCTAATGGAAACGTGTGATCAACTCTGGCGTGAACGCCTCGATTTCGAGCTGCACGTCGTTGGCCGGGTAAACCCTCATTTCGGGCCGCCGATCGTGGCCCGTTTGAAAATGCTGCGACGGGAGCACAAGGGACGACTGGAATTCCACGAAGCAGCCAGTGATGCGAACGTGGCCAATCTTTACGCGTCGGCTCGGGCGACGATTTTTCCGACCATCGCCGAAGGCTGCGGTCTGCCGCTGCTGGAATCGTTATGGCGCGGAGTGCCATGCGTGTGCAGCGATCTTCCGGTGCTGCGGGAGAACGCGGACGGTGGCGGCTGCCTACCCGTGCCCGTGAATGATTTCGCGGCCTGGAAATCCGCGCTGCGAAAAATCGTCGCCGACGATGCGCTGCACGCGCGTTTAAGCGGTGAAGCCAGGACCCGGCCGTTACCCACCTGGCGTGAAGCGGCGGAAACCCTGCGGCGACGGCTGGCCGAGTAGTGGCGGGATCCCCGGTGGGCCGGCTCGGAACCGCTCAGGGCGACGGCGCGATGTGGCCGCCCGCATTGCCCGTTCCGCCTGTGATTGCGGCGGTTGGGGGCGGGTTGGCGGATGATGGCGTTGCCGGCTGCGCAGCACCACTGGGGCCAGCGGCGCCACCGCCATTTTGGCGGGGAGCGGGAGAACCTGCTGGAGCCCCGCGCGCTTCGAGCGCCTGGATCGCCGTCTCGCGGACCGCGAGCACGGATGGCGCGTTCCGCGGAACTTCGACCTTCGTCTCCACTTGCGTGTCGGTCGCAATATAGTTCGCGGCCACCGCGCTGAGCAGCGGCATCGCACTCTCGGTGGGTCCGGCAATGCCGAGGACCCCGACGCGCACATCCCATACTTCGGGGCCGGTCGCCTTATCGTTGGAACGTTCCGGATTCGAGCGGGCGGACAACTGCAGGAACGTTTCCCTTGCGGATGGATCCACCCGGGCGCCACCCGTACTATTGCCGTAACCGACCTCGATGAAGAGATCCGGCGCCACGCCCGGTGGTGGCTCGTACATCCCGAGCCCAGCGAGGGCGGCATCGATGCAGGCTTTTACGACGGAAACTTGGACGGGCACGCTGGTGACCACCGAGGATTTCGCGATCAGCCGGTAGGACTGGCCTGTGGGCTTGGGCGTACCGGGAGCGGTGATCGCGTCGACCAGGACTTTGTGTTTGGGAACAAAGATGTTGGCACAGCTAGCCCCGAACAGCACCACGGCGGCCGCTGTCAGAACTCCCGCGATCCGCGAAAAAGACCGGATGAACTTCATGCGATTGGACGAATCGTTCTATACGTGCGTGTCCTAAAATCGCAACTCGTCCCGTACAGCGACGTTGAAGCCGGGATGTTCACGGGGGTGGTCAATCCATGCGGACGCGGGCACGATAGAACGCATCGCACCGTGCGTAGATTTCTTTGGGGGAACTCATGCTCAACGCTTCCACCGCCAGCTGACGCGCGTCCGCCATGGTCATCGCCCGGATTAGATACTTGACTGATGGCAGCCACGCCGGGGACATACTCAGGCAATCCACGCCAAGGCCAAGCAGTAACGGCGCGAACACGGGATCGCCGGCCATTTCGCCGCACACGCTGACAGGAACCTTCTGTCGGTGCGCCTCGTCCACGACGTGCCGCAAGGTCCGCAGAATGGCAGGGTGCGTGGGCTCGTAGAGATGGGCGATCCGGTCATTCACCCGATCGATGGCGAGCAGGTATTGGATGAGATCGTTGGTCCCGATGCTAAAAAACGAGCAATGCTTTGCGAGCAAATCGGCCGTCGCCGCCGCACTGGGGATCTCGATCATGGTTCCGATCTCTACGGTCGGGTCGAATGCCACGCCACGCGCCAGTAGTTCGCCCCGGCATTCCGCGAGCACGGCGTTGGCCCGGATGAGCTCGTCCACGCCGCTGATCATGGGGTACATCACCTTCACTTTGCCAAACGCGCTCGCCATCAGGATGGCGCGAAGTTGCTCTTTGAAGATATCCGTGTACTCGAGACAGAACCGAATGGCGCGGAACCCCATGAAAGGGTTCGTCTCCTTCGGGAAAAGGTCCGCCTTGCCCACCATTGGTTTGTCGCCACCCAGATCGAGGGTCCGGATCACCACCGGCTGAGGCGACATCGCCTCGACGACCGCTTTGTAGGCAAGGAACTGCTCGTGCTCGCTCGGCATCCGCGCGGTGTTGAGGAAGAGAAACTCAGTCCGATACAAGCCAATGCCGTCGGCAAAATACGCCTTCGCCTTGGTCACTTCCTCCGCCTTTTCGATGTTGGCCATCAACATCACCGGCACGCCGTCCTGCGTGACGCCAGGCTGGCGGTTCACTTCCAGCAGTCGCGCCTCGAAGGATTTTTTCCGTTCCTGAATCTTACCGTAGCGAAAGAGCGTGCCCTCGGTGGGATTGAGAATCACCAGTCCATCGTAGCCATCGACGATCGCCCAATCACCATTCTGCACGCGCTGGGTAAGGTTTCTCACCCCCACCACCGAAGCCATCTTCATCGAGCGGGCGACAATCACGGCGTGACTCGTCTTGCTGCCGGAATCCATCACCAGGGCCAGCGCCGCCGACCGATCGAGCGTGGCCGACTCCGACGGCGAGATGTCACTCGCGACCACGATGCGTTGATCTGCCAACCGGCTGAGCGAGGTTTCAGCTTGCCCGAGCAGATTGTGAAGGACGCGTTGGGCAACGTCCCGCAGATCGCCGGCTCGTTCCCGCAGATATTCATCATCGATCTCGGCGAACGCCTGCACGTAACGCGACGAAACGTGATGGAAACACGTCTCGATGTTGCGACCCGTCGCCTCAAACTCACGGATCGTCTCGCCGATGAGGGCTTCATCCTCGAGCACCATCAGATGCGCGTCGAAAATCATCGCCTCCTCGGGGCCGATATTTTTTTCGACCTCGTTTTTGATCTTCGAAATCTGCTGGCGCGTCACCACCAGCGCACGATCGAAACGCGCGACCTCGTCGATCCGTTTCTCCGGCTCGACTTGGTAGCTCGGCACTTCGACGTCACTCTGGAGATAGACAAAAATCTGCCCATACGCGATCCCCTGTGAGGCGGCTATGCCCTGCACTGTGATTTCGGTTTTCGCGCGTGAGTCCATTAAGAATCTGAAGAATACATTCGCCGACCGCGTTGGGGCAACGTGGACTGCGCCCGACGATAACGCGGTCGCAACGAAGCGGGTCAATTCGGATTTACAACAGTCGTGTATCCAAAACGAAGGCCGATTCTCCCCAAGCCTCCCGAATGGCCGCAATCACGGGCCCGGCATCGACGGTATTCGGCAGTAAAGCATAACACGCGCTGCCGCTGCCGCTAAGACGCGGGGCCAACCCAAACTCCTTCCCCAGTTGGTCCAGGAGTGTCGGCAACGCGACGAACTTTCGGAAGGCGGGCGGTTCCATACTGTTTAACAGCAACGTCTCCACCGCTGCTTGGGGGTCTTCGAGCCAACGCGTGAGCGCGCCTTCGGCCTCCACTTCCGGACGGTACGAGGCAGGCGCCTGAGCGGCGAGTTGAGCATACGCCCATGGGGTCGAAATCCCGAAAGCTGGCTTGAACACCAACACCCGCCGGCCCCGGAGACGGGCGGCCGCTTCCGCAGGCAGCGGCGTTACGCGCTCCCCTCGCCCGCGCATCACCACGGGTCCATCCGCCAAAAACAAAGGACAGTCCGAACCCAGCTCGGCCGCGAGCGCGGCGAGTCGTTCGGTGCCGAGGGGTTGTCCCACCAGCGCGTTCAGCGCCCGCAATGCCGCGACGGCATCACTGCTGCCTCCTCCCAAACCCGCACCCATCGGAATCCGTTTTTCGAGCCGAAACCGCGCTCCGCCTGCCTCCCCCGTCGCACGCGCAAACGCCTGCGCCGCTTTAAGCACCAGATTCGTTTCATCCACCGGCACGTCGGCCACGTCACAGTCCAAACTCCAGCCCTCCTTCGCCGCCTCCACGTGAAGCGTGTCTCCCCATGCCAGCGGAGCCACGACCGATACCAAATTATGATACCCATCCGGACGCCGTCCCGTGATCGCAAGGAACAGATTGATTTTGGCCGGCGCGAAAAAAGAGAGCGTGCTCACAGGGAGCATGAAGAGGAATTTGGGAATGGAGCCAAGAGAAGCCTGATTTCCGCGACGAACGCCGCTCGGAAGACGCCGGGGTTTTACGCCCGAAACCAGACGAGTGCGATGCCCGTCCCGCAAATCGAATCGTGGAACTGCTTGGTTCCGAGAGTCAGCCTCGCTTCGCCGGTCATCCCAACTCGCTCCGAACACGCTTTTGTCTTCATTCGCGCGCCAGAGTCCCCATTACTGCTCCATCACTTCGATGGCTTGTGACCTGATTCTTGTTCTCGACGCTCAATCACCGCGCGACGTTGCGCCCGCTCTTCGCCAGCTCCAAGGCACGGTACGCTGGGTCAAGATCGGCTTGGAAATGTACACCGTCTGCGGGCCCGATGCGGTCCGCGAGATCGCCGACTTGGGGTTCAACGTGTTTCTCGATCTGAAGCTGCACGACATTCCCAACACCGTCGCCAAAGCGGTCGAGTCCGCCGCCAAGCTCCCCATCGGCATGCTCACGCTGCACACCTGCGGCGGTCGCGAGATGATGCAATGGGCGGTCAAGGCCCAGCAGCAGCACGCGCCGGATCTGCTTCTCTTGGGCGTCACCGTGCTCACCTCGATGAGCGCTCCCGGACTCGCCGAAACCGGCGTGGCCGACTCCCCGGAACGGCAGGTCGTTCGTCTCGGCCAACTCGCCGCGGAAGCGGGCCTGCGCGGGCTCGTTTGCTCTCCGCTCGAGATCGCACCGCTTCGGGCCATTCTGCCCGCCGAGGTCGCGCTCGTAACCCCCGGCATTCGCCCGCGCAACGCGCAAGCCGACGACCAGACCCGTGTCATGACGCCCGCCGAAGCCGCCCACGCCGGCGCTAACTTTCTGGTCGTCGGCCGTCCGATTTTCAGAGCCCCCGATCCGGTCGCCGCCGCCCGCGCGATTCTGACTGAGGTTGGCCGATAGTTTGGTTACGTCTCGCTTCTCGTCCGTCCCAACGCTCAACCCCTTCTCTTCAATTCACGTGAGCCGCACCGCCGCCATCCTTCTCGCCGCAGGCAGCGGCTCGCGCATGCAGGGCACGGTCGGCGACAAGGTGCTCGCCCGCCTCGGCGGCCGTCCGGTCTTCTCGTATTCGGCGGCCGCCTTCATGCAGAGCGCGATTGCCGATCTCTACGTCATCGTCTACCGCGATCAGCGGCAGATGCTGGAACTTTCCGCGCACGCACCCACCCCTTCCGTCCTCGTGCACGGCGGACGGGAACGCCAGGAGTCGGTCATGAACGCGTTGTCGGCCTTGCCGGCTGACATCGAGCACGTGTTCATTCATGACTGCGCGCGACCGCTCATTCGCGCCGAACAACTGGTGGCGTTGCACAAAATTGTTCGCCGCGAACAAGCGGTGGTTCTGGCGCACCGCGTCACCGACACCATCAAGGAACACCGCGACGACGCCCATCTCCGCACCTTGGACCGCGCGCGGTTGTGGGCCATGGAGACGCCGCAAGTTTTCTCGCGGGAGCTGATCGTGAAGGCCTATGCCCGCGTAAAATCGCGCGGGCTGCGCATTACCGACGATGCCCAAGCCGTTGAGCAACTCCGCCACCCGATCGCGCTGCTCGAAAACGCGTATCCCAATCCCAAGCTCACCTCGCCCGCGGATCTGGAATACCTCGAGTTCCTACTTTCACGTCAGCCCGTGTAAAAAACTGCGCTGCTCGTAACGTGAGCTGGGCCCGACATTGAGTGCGGCATCCTCGGAAACGGAAACGGGTCGAAGCCGCTTCCGTTCAATCGATCGGAAGGCTTTATATCCGGCTAGCAGATTCGACGGAGTCGCTTCACAGTCGGCGCGAACTGCTATAACGAATTCGTCCCCCGCCCACCATGAATTTCCGCATCGGCCACGGCTATGACATCCATCGCATCGTCGCGGGGCGCCCATTGATTTTGGGCGGAGTACAATTCGACACCGACTACGGCCTCGATGGCCATAGCGACGCCGACTGCATCACCCACGCCATCTGCGATGCTCTGCTCGGCGCGGCGAGCTTGCCGGACATCGGACATTTCTTTCCGAACACCGATCCGGCCTACAAAAACATTGATTCGCAAGTGCTGCTCAGCCGGGTTTGCAGCGAACTTTCCAAACGCAGCTTCGCCATTTCAAACATCGACGTTTCGGTGATCGCCGAAAAACCAAAAATCTATCCGCGTCTTGCCGAGATGAAGGCCGCCCTTTCCAAATCCACCCACGTGCCGATCGCCAATATCGGCCTGAAAGCCACCACCAACGAAGGCATCGACGAAATCGGTCGCGGCCTCGCGATCGCCGCTCATGCGGTTTGTCTGATCGTCAAGGCATGAGGCCGTTTCCCTTTTCCGGCGCCTCTCCTGCCCCCGTGCGACGCGCATCCCGTTTCACCAGCGCGGCTGGTTTTAGCAGCGCAGTCGCCGCGATTCTTCTCCTCGCCGCCAGCGCCTCACTCGTCGGTTGCCTCAAGCGGGAACCCCCGGTCGAGCGGGGTATCCGCGAACAGGTCCTCCATCGCGGGATCGGTTCGGAGGTGACGGATCTCGATCCCCAAACCGCGATGACGATCGCGGAGGTCGAGCTCACTTCCGCGTTATTCGAAGGGCTCGTCGCGGAGGATCCCGTCGATCTTCATCCGGTGCCCGGCGTCGCCGCGCGCTGGACGATCACCGCGGACTTGCTCACCTACACGTTTCACCTCCGGCCCGAAGCCAAGTGGAGCAATGGCGATGCGCTCACCGCGCAGGATTTTATCGCCGCCTGGCAGCGGATTCTCACGCCGTCGCTTGCCGCCGAGAACGCCGGCCTGCTCTATATTCTGCAAGGCGCCGAAGCCTTTCATAAAGGCGCCACCAAAGACTTCGCGCAAGTCGGCGTCACCGCGCCCGATACCCATACCTTGCGCGTCACGCTCGAACATCCGACGCCCTACTTCCTGTCCCTGCTTACGCACCCCGCCTGGCACCCGGTTCCGCTCCGCGTCATCGCCGCGCATGGCGATCCCCTCACGCGCGGCAACTCTTGGACCCGCCCCGACCATCATGTGGGCAACGGCGCTTTCCGTCTCAAGTCATGGCAGCCCAACCGACTAATCGTGGTCGAAAAGTCTCCGATGTATTGGGACGCCGCGAACGTGCGCCTGAATGCGATTCACTTCCATCCGATCGAGAGCATCGAGTCGGAGGAGCGCACCTTTCGCGCCGGCCAACTGCACGTCACCTACGTGCTCCCGTTCGGCAAGGTCGACACGTACCGCTCCCATTCGCCGCAACTGCTGCGCATTGATCCGTACTTAAATACCTACTTCTTCCGCTTCAACACCCGCCACGCTCCGCTGAACAACGAGCGCGTGCGCCGAGCCCTCTCCTTGGCCGTCGATCGCATGGCGATCGTGGAAAAAGTCCTGCGCGGCGGACAACGCCCAGCCACCGCTCTAACCCCCCCCGGGCTGCCCGACTACACGCCCCCGGATATTGTTCGCACCGATCCGGAAGCCGCGCGCGCCTTGCTCGCCGAGGCCGGGTTTCCGGGCGGCAAGGGACTACCTCCGTTCGAGATTCTCTTCAACACCTCCGGCAACCACCGGTTGTTGGCGGAGGCAATTCAAGAAATGTGGCGACGTGAACTGGGTGTCGAAGTCCGCCTCGTAAACCAGGAATTCAAAGTCGTCCTCGCCGAACGTCGCGCCGGCCGTTTCCAAATTCTGCTCTCCGATTGGGTCGGCGATTACCTCGATGCGACCACCTTTCTCGACCTCTGGCGGAGCGACAGCGGCAACAATCACACCGGTTGGGCCAACGCCGAATACGATGCACTGCTCTTTGCCGCTGCCCGCAATCCCGACACCATCGCCCGCGCCGCTCAACTCCAACGCGCCGAGACGATCATGTTGAACGCTGCCCCCGCGGCTCCAATCTACTTCAATACGCATGTTTTCCTGCTGCACCCGGCAGTGAAGGGCTGGCACCCGACGCTCCTCGATCACCACCCGTATAAACACGTGTGGCTCGAACCCTGACCCGATCCGCATGAATCCGCTCGTCACGAAAGCAGCCGCGAAACCAAGCCGGTTTCGTCCCTTTGCACTCGCGATCGGCCTGGCTTCGGCTGGCCTGATCCTGATCTCGGCGGCTCTTTCCGGCTGCGCGAAAAAACCCGCGCCAGCCGAGGCGTCCGGCCATGTGCTGCGACTGAGTCAGCGCAATGAACCCGGAAATCTCGATCCCGCCACCGCCACCTTGCCCGACGAATTCGCCGTGCTGCGCGCCCTTAGCGAAGGGCTGCTGATTCCGGGGCCGAATGGGTCCGCGCCCCGCCCCGGCGCCGCCGAGTCCTTCACAATTTCCCCCGACGGGCTCACCTACACGTTTCGCCTTCGTCCGGCGCGTTGGTCGAATGGCGAAGCGGTCACGGCTCAGCACTTTGTCGACGCCTACCAACGCGCGCTCACGCCGGCCACCGCGGCGCCCAAGGCCAGTGTGTTCTATCCGGTGAAAAACGCGCGCGCCTTCGTCAGCGGCGAGCTTTCGGGCTTTTCCGCCGTCGGTATCCAGGCTCTGGATGCGCAGACGCTGCGCCTGACACTCGAGCAACCCACGCCGCGTTTTCCGTATTACGTCGCCAGCGGCCCCTGGCTGCCGGTGCATGTGCCGACGGTCGTGAAGCACGGTCGCAAATGGACGGAGCCCGGAAATTTCGTCGGCAACGGTCCGTTTGTCCTCACGGAATGGCGGCCGCAACAACGTATCGTGATGCGAAAGAACCCCCACTGGTACGGCGCCGCGGGCGTGAAGCTCGCGGAGATTCAGTTCATCCGTTTCGACAGTGGGGATGCCGAGGAACGCGCCTTTCGCACCGGCCAGGTGGACGTCACGATGGCGGTCCCCGAAAACAAAGTCCCGGTTTACGCCCGCGATCAGCCGGACGCGTTGCACCGCGCTCCGATGATCGAGACGCGTTATTTGAGTTTTAACACGCAGCGCGCGCCGCTTACCGACCCACGCGTGCGCCGGGCTCTGGCCCTTGCCATCAACGCCCCTCGCATGGCGGAGCGCGTCACCCGCGGCGGCCAGCATGCCGCCACGCGCCTGCTTCCCCCCGCGCTGCGCGTTTCGCCGGCTTCGACTCCGCTCGAGCACGAATTCCGGTACGACCCGGACGCGGCGCGAAAACTTCTCGCGGAAGCGGGATTGACGGGCGCCACGTTTCCCAAGCTGGAGCTGAGCGCCTGGTCGAATACGCCGGTCCTGGAAGCGGTGCAGGCCATGTGGAAACAAGAACTCGGCATCGAGGTCGCGATCGTGGTGCGCGATGCGCGCGTCCATCTGAGTTCCCTCGCGCAAGGTGATTACGACATTGGTTTCATCACCGCGATTCCCGACGTGGCGGATCCCGCCAACCTGCTGGCGGACTTCATCACGGGTGCACCCGAAAATTATCCGCAATGGTCTGATGCGGCGTTCGATCGCGCGTATACCCACGCGATGTCGCTGCCCGCTGAATCTGCGCGCAGCAACGGACTGGAACGCGCCGAAAGCCGACTGCTGGAGGCGTCGCCGGTCGCTCCCTTATATTTCAATACCAAGGTGTGGCTCATGTCCCCGCGGGTGCGCGACTGGATGGAGGACGGGCTCTGGTCCCGGACGTATCACGAGATTTACCTCGCCGACGAATAAGCTGTGACTGGCCGGCGGACCGGAGAATGCCGGCCGGCGCAGACCGAGATGCGGAACGCCTTCCCGCGCAGCGCTGATTTGAACTGATTCTCGTCAATTTCTCCCAGTCTCCGGTCAAGACCGCGCACTCTTGCCCGGCCTTGGCTTGCAGATCGACCGTCCCGACATTCCTTTCTCCCATGCTTCGACCTTCGCTCTTCCTGATCACTTCGCTCGTCGCGCTCGGATTAACCGCCGGTTGTGGCCAGAAGAGTCCAAGCGCCAACGGCTCCGGAACGGGTGCGAAGGTGCTTCAGTTTGGCAACGGCACGGAGCCCCAGGATCTTGATCCCCAGGTTGTCACCGGCGTCCCCGAAAACAAAATTATCAACGCGCTGTTCGAAGGGCTCGTCGCCGAAGGCCCTGGCGGCAGTGACACCGTGGGCGGCGTTGCCGAGCGCTGGGATATTTCCCCGGATGGCAAAACCTACACCTTTTACCTCCGCCCGACGGCGAAGTGGTCAAACGGCGACCCGCTAACTGCGACTGATTTCGTTCGCTCGTATCAGCGAATCCTTACGCCGTCGCTCGCGGCCGAGTATGCCTACAAACTTCACCATGTGGTCGGCGCGGAAGCGTTCAACAAGGGCGAATTGAAGGATTTCTCCAAGGTGGGGATTCGGGCGTTGGACGACCACACGCTCGAGATTCAGCTGAAGAATCCGACGCCGTTTCTAATTGAGGCGATGAAACACTATTCCTGGTTTCCCGTGCACATGCCCACGGTTGAGAAACACGGGGGCGCCACCCGCAAAGGCTCGGCCTGGACCCGGGCGGAAAATATCGTCGGCAATGGTCCCTTCATCCTAAAGGAGTGGCGGCCGAATCAGAAGATCGTGGTCACGCGTTCGCCGACGTATTGGGATCGTGATACGGTCAAACTCGACGAGATTCACTTTCACCCGGTGGAGAGCATGGACACGGAAGAGCGCATGTTCCGCACGGGGCAGTTGCACAAAACCAACGAGCTTCCGGTCGCCAAGATTGATGTCTACAAGCGTGATTTCCCGGCATCATACCGGCAGGATCCTTACTACGGCGTTTATTTCTATCGCTTCAATGTCACCAAGCCCCCGTTGAACGACAAACGCGTGCGCCGCGCCCTGACCCTCGCCATCGATCGCGAAGCCATCGTGCGCAACGTCACGCGCGGCGGCCAGACTCCCGCTCTCAACTTCGTTCCGCCATCGGAGCGCTATACGTCGCCGGTCCGCATCAAAGGCGACCTCGAGGAGGCCAAGCGGTTACTCGCCGAAGCCGGGTTTCCGGAAGGCCGCGGATTTCCTGAGGTCAACCTGCTCTACAACACGTCGGAGAATCACCGCGCCATTGCCGAGGCGCTTCAACAGATGTGGCGCCGCAATCTCGGCATCAACATCGGCCTGGCGAACCAGGAATGGAAAGTGTACTTGGATGCGATGGACGTACTCGCGTACGACATCGCCCGCGCGGGCTGGATCGCGGATTATCCGGATCCCAATACCTTC
>JBBQEG010000012.1:0-33119 GCA_038320495.1 Opitutales bacterium
AACTGCACCGCCTGGGCAGCCCCCTGCAGGATGCGGCGGTCGCGAAGTTATGCGCGGAACTCACCGCCACCGAAACCTGTTTCCCGACGACCGACCTCAGGCTCGTTTATCGTCAACTGGGCTCAGATTGATTCCAGTGGAGATCAGGATGTCTGAGGCTAGACTGCCGGTCAACAGCCGACATGCCATCGGCGACGGCAAAAACTCCCGACCAAATCGCGAGCGCAACCAGCGCGAGCAGGCAGGCGATAAGCCACCTTCGATTTCATCATGTCGTTTGCCGGGGCGGGAAACACCCGGGTGATCACGCCTTGACGATCGCCAACGCACGACTGAATCCCGGCTTTTTCCCCGCTCCCCGCAGGTGAAAGCGGCGGACAAACTGGCTCACACTTGCCGGCTGCCCCATTTCCAGACGTTCGGCCAGCCAGCCGTTTGATACCGAGGTCGCCGACTTGAGCAGCGCGGCCAGTTGCACCTTTTCCGGCGACGACTTTTTCTGCCCCAAGTTCTCCAGCGAAATTCCCAGCGCGGCGGCAGCCTGCTGCAGCTTCTCCTCCCAAATCGTCGCGCGCAGTTCCCGGGACGCGGCGCCATCGGCACCCAGCAACTCGAATCGGCTCTCCGTCCCAGCCAGGGCCACGAGCGCTTCCATCAACTCCGTCTTGAACGCGACCGTGCCGATCGCCCAACCGCGGCTTAACTTCCCAAACTTCTGCACCCGTTTCTTTGCCTTCTCCCTCGCCACCTGAGCCAGATGCTGGACGTAGCTCCTCCAACCCGCGGCCGTGTCCTTCAGGCCTCCACTCTCGGCGAGCACCGTGTCCGCAACCAGGCAGTTCGGTCGCTTCTTCGCGGAGAACTTCGGCAGGCTGCTCCAGCGATAATCGAGGATGCGCTCCGCCGAGACCACCCGCGAGGCCACCGGGTTCAGGTGAATGTAATGCGCCACTTCGGCGAGGGCTGGGCCCGGCTGGACGTGCATCGCCTTGTACCGCCCTTGGAACGGCCGGCCCGTTTCGCGATGGGACCGGTTGAATCGGGATACCCAGGTGCTTTGCAACCACTGCATCCCGTCGCTCAGATTCGGCTCCGATGTCTCCAGCGCCACATGATAGTGGTTCCGCATCAGTACATACGCGTGCAGCAACCAGCCGAACCGACCCGCGGCTTCGAACAGACATCGCTCGAATGACTCCGCCGCGCCCTCCTCCGCGAACAGATTCCGCCGATAGTTGCCCCGATTGATGACGTGATAACACGCCCCCGCATACTCCAATCTCAGTTTCCTTGCCATGGCTTCAACTCAAACGCGACTCTCGCGGCGCCTGTCAACAGTCAAGGCCTGGGATCTTAGGCTTGCTCCGCTGACCGTCCGGGTATGATCCGGTGATAGATCGCTTCCGCAATCACGCTGACCGATCTACCATTCCTATTTTCTCGGTAACTGGGAGTCCTTCTCCTCGGAACTGGACTCGATGATCAACGCCACTTCCCTGCCTAAACGTTGGAATTGAGTCACCCGAAGAAACAGCCATATTGATCTCGGCGTACGTCCTCGAACAACGCCTCAATCGACTGATCCTCGGGCTTGGGACCGTAAGAATGCCATTTCATGTCGGCGCGCATCCAGAATAGACGCCACACGTTTTTCGTTCCTACCCACTTCATCTTCGCTACGCCATGTTCCAAATACTTCGACGGGTCGTCGAATCGTGGCCTCACCTCGAGCAGGAGCACGTCGCGGTTCTTGATTTCAATTTTGAAATCGAGCTGATCTCGGATCTCCGGTCGTGGGCGTCGCTTTTGCAGGAAATCGCCGGCCGCCCGTAGGCTGGCGCGAAGCTGATGGTCAGGAAGTGGCATCGTTTGTCTTGGCGAAGAGGAGCGGTGTTCGCTGAGCCCGGGATCAACCGGAGACACATTCGATCCAATTTTGGCTGGTTTGAAATCGAAGAAACAACGAGAGAAGAAGCGCCTCAGGTACTGATCATCTCGGGGGGACCGTTCAGATGCCACCCTTGAAATTGCCCTGCGTTCCAGCAGCGCACACGGTTCGGACCCTGAAGACGGACTGCCTTACTCAGGAAACCCTTCCGGCGAGATGGTCGGGAACAGGCGGAGGGCGTTTTTATAATACAGTTTTTTCAGCACATCGTCCGGCAAGGCCAGGCCGTACATTTTCCAGATGCCGTGATATTTTCGGATGGGATCGAAATAGTCATCGTCCGTTTCGAGCAGCCGAAAATACACGTTATATTCGGCAACATTATAGGCATCCTTGCCGAAAAGGACCCGGTCCTGATATCTCACGAAAAACCGGTGCGCCGCACGGGGTTGCCGGCCCAGCTCGCTCGTGACCGCGCCGATTTCCGCATACACATTCGGCAGGCGGTCGAACAGCTCCCCGAGTTTGCCTAGGTCGTGTCCCAGCCAGCCGAGATGCGCGGCAATGAAGATCGTCTTCGGATGCCGCGTGAAGAGGCTGTGCTGCTCCGCAATGAGCTGCTCCCAGGTGAAATTCGTCTGCTCGGACTGGTTGCGGTTGGCGCGCAGTTTCAACTCGAGCCAGCGTTCGTTGTATTTATCCATCGGCTGAAACAATCCCCACGGATCCGCCGTGTGGATGAGGACGGGAATCTTGTACTTCGCGCAGACGGCCCACACGCGGTCAAATCGCGGATCGTCCACCTTCACGCGGCCTTTGCTATCATTGAGCATGATGCCGAGGTGTTTCCATACCTTCACTCCCACGGCACCCGCCTTGATATCCGTTTCGATTTGCGCCGCGGCGCGCGTGGCATAGTCCGGATCCTCGAGATTCGTATAGTCAATATTGGTCATGACCGCGAAACGCTTCGGGCTATGCGCCTTCATCGTCTTGGCCGCATTGGCCACCCAGGCACCGCTCCCGCCGCCCACCGGGGAGTTGATCATCGCCCCCATGTTCAGCCCGTCCATGTCCCGGATGAGTTGATCAAGCTTCGCCGGCGAAACGTCACGATGATGGGTGTGGACGTCGATAAAGGGAAACTTGGCGCGCGTGAGGATGTGCTCCGAAACGCGGAGCGTGGACTTGGGCTCGTACTCCTCGATCGAGACGGTCTGAGCCGACGCGACGAGGGTGAAGAACGACAGGAAACTCAGGAGGCTTCGGTGCATAATAAGGGGGACGGCCGGGACGGGGAACGCAAAGAGAGTCCTTCATAACGAAATCAGCCCCGCCGTCAAATGGCGGGGTACGGCACGAGCGGACGCTTCCCCGCTGCTGGCGAGACCCGGGGGATCTTCGATGCGGAGTGTTGACGGCTACCCCCCCGCCCGAAACGGCACCGTCGCACCAAGCCGATCGAGCGCATCGGGGCGTCGGCACGCCCCGTCCAACCTGCGCGGGCGGACAGATTCCGCGCCGTCTTCGCTCTCGCGGCAATCAAGCCGCTTGCGGCAGTCGTCAGGCCGCGCAGTGGCGCGGCCAGGAAAGACGCAACGCCCGACGCCACCACGGCGCGGGGGCTTTGCTGACTGAATGGGTGGACAAAGCGCTCCGCTGAATCGCTCCGGCGGAAACGGCAGCACGCAACAGGGCGGCGTGAAAGCTTAGGGCCACGTTTACGGGCGATATACCGTGCCGCTGGATGAATCGCTCCAGCTCCGGCATCTCTTGCATCACTTCGGCTTCGGTCCGCCCGGCGCGGGCGGCGAGGCCAAGGCTGCGCAGCTTCGTCGAGCCCAACCAAAACTCGACCGTCAGGGCCGCTTCGTGCCAGAGGACACCGTTGAAATCGAAATACTCACACTGCCATTCCGGCACAGGTTTGCCGATTTCTGTATAATAATCGCGCTCGTCCTGCGAGGGACGGGTAAACCCGGCGCCTCCCGCGGCCTGCACCCAAAACACCAGATGATAGCCATCGGGTCCGCGCAGGATGCCAGGGACCGGACCAAGAAACTCCATATAGACGTTGTCGGCAGTAATCGGAGCAGGCATGTCTTTAAACTCGGACCATGGTCGGAAATGTGCGAGTCCGAGTTCGGTAAAAGGTCCGCCAAAATGCCGCCCAAATCGGTTACGCTCCGAGCGGTTCGATCCGTCATTCGATCCCGAAGTTCAGCTTTAAAACGCGGAGCGCACGAACGCGAAAACAGCTGACGCGCCGAGACATTCCAGGGCGCCCGGAAGCGTGGCGCGCTTCTTCACCTCCCTGTTTTTCGCGACCCTTAGCCGTCGACCTGCAGGGACTTTTCCTCGTAGGGCTGCACGACCACAAAGCCGTCGCCCTCAAATAACATCTGCAGTGATTCGCCGGAGCCTCGTCCGAAGAACGTCTTGAGCGAAATATCCGTTTTCAGTTGGGGCGTGAGTCCTCCGGTCCAGGCGATGGTGGCATTCGGATCGGTGGTGACCGGTTGCCCGGGGCGCACGCGGAGCGTCAGCGGCTCGAAGTGAGTGGTGATCGCCAGGAGTCCGCTACCCTCAAAACGGACATTGAACAGACCGCCCGACATCATACCGGCGACCCGTCGCATCAGCGTGATCGTGTGTGGCAGCGTGGGCTCGAAAGCGAGGACGTCGTTGCCGTTCACGACGAGGCTTTCGTTCCGCAGGTTGAGGAGGATAATCTTCTTTCCTTGATCAGCCAGATAGAGTTTCCCCTGGCCGTCCGCGTAGGTGAGACGCATGCCCTCGCCGGAGACGGCCTTCTTCAACAGGTTTCCCACGCCCTGGTCCATGAGGCCTTCGCGCCGAAACCGGATGCTGCCCAGATACGCCACCATTGAGCCCGTCTTGGTGTTCATCCGACCGTTGAGATTCACCTCGAGCATGCGAGGTGACTCGAGCTCAAAGACGCCCTGGCCCAGATCGCGTTGAGCGGTGCGGGCGAGAAAATCACCGAGGGTTTCCTTCGGCCCGGGCGTGAGGACGGGCGGAGTCGTATTCATGGAGCAAACAGGATCGTAGACAGCGCAAAAACTCAAGTTACGCCTGTTTTCCGTTGCTTGCGGAACTTCTCCGGCCGCCGCAATACTCCTCCCCTGAATGGTAAATCACGAACCCGAGGCTCCCTCTCCGCCCCGGACGCCGGAACATAACGTAGCGCACCCGGCGACCAGCGGGCAGCGCGCCGGCCCAGCGCGCCCTCGTCACAGCTGGCTTGATACTCTCCTTCCGCGCTTTGGGGCGCACTGGCGCACGAAACTGATCGTGGTTCCCGTTTTCGTAACGACCTTCTTCGCGGCGTATTTCTATCTACTTCGAAATCCGGCTTTCCCCGTGACAATCCTGCCGATGTCCGACCTCGACCGGCTCATTGGAGTGCAGCCGGTCGCGATCGTGCCGTATATGGCGCTCTGGTTCTATGTGTTTCTCGCACCAGCGATGCTGCTGGGGCGACGCGAACTGCTGGTTTACGGGGCTGAAGTGATCGCGTTTACGGCATTCGCGCTCGGAATATTCTACTTCTGGCCGACGGCCGTTCCGCCGGTCGCGTTCACGTCCGAGGAAAACGCCTCCTGGTTGGCGCTGCTGAAAAATGTCGATGCCGCCGGCAATGCGTGCCCGTCGCTGCACGTCGCGTTCGCGGTCTTCACGCTGATCTGGCTGGCGCGCCTGCTCCGCAACGCTGCCGCTCCCGGCTGGGTGCAGGTGTTGAATGCCAGCGCGGGTGCGGCGATCGTCTATTCAACGCTGGCAACGAAACAACATCTGGCGGTGGATGCGCTGGCGGGCATCGCGCTCGGGGCCGCAGCCGCGCTGTATGATCCCCAACAGAACGTAAGCGTGCTCACGCGGGCCGCGTCGCGCTTCAATCGTCAGTCCCTCGCACTGATGGTCTCGGTCACGAGCAAGCTCACGCTGCTCGCCCTCGACCTGGAGCAAATCAGCCCGGTCATGACGGTGATCATGTTTCTCGCACCCGATTTGTGGATACTGACGGGTCTGCTGATTCCGAATGCCGCGGTCCTGGTTCCAACCGTGACCTGCTTCGCCACCACCCGGCAGGAGGTCTGGCTGACCATTGACGATGGCCCCGATCCCTCTACGACCGTGCCCATGCTGGACCTGCTGGAACGGCACGGGGCCCGCGCGACCTTTTTTCTAATCGGCACGCGCGCGTCGGCCCATCCCCATCTCGTCAGGGAAATCATCCGCCGCGGGCACTCCATTGGGAATCACACGCACACGCATCCGCTCGCGGGGTTTTGGCTGGCGGGTCCGCGGCGTACTGCGCGCGAAATCGATGCGGGGCAAGCCGCGTTGCAAGCGGCGTCGGGAGGTGAGACTACCCGCTGGTTTCGCCCGCCAGCCGGAATCAAAACCTTCTTTCTCCGTCGCGTTCTGACGGACCGGCAGATGATCCTTGTGGGCTGGACGGCGCGGGCCCGGGAGCACGGGAGCAAAACGATTGCCGCCCCGCTCAACCGCCTGAAAAAGAACGTTCGTCCCGGCGCCATCCTGCTGGTGCACGAATCCAATCGTCACGGCTCGCAACGAATCGCGTTGTTATCCGCGTTGCTGGACCATCTTGCGGCCACGGGCTTCAGGTGCGTGCTGCCGGAACGCCACGCGCTACGTTTCCCGGGAGTCGCTGACGTGAATGGTTGAAAGGCCTAGGGCGAAGCGACGTCGCTGAGGTAAGCCCGAACGTGCCGGGCGAGCTCCCCTGCAACGGCTTGATCGTCCGGTCAGAAATTAAATCCCAAACCGGTCGTGAAGATGAATTGCCCGCTGCCGAAGTTGTTATCGACCCTCCGGGCGCGTTCAAAGAGCCAGCTATACTCTGCCATACCGAAGACGAAAAATTTTCGCTGTAGATAGTATTTCACACCGGCTTCCAGACCTGCGCTCCACGTATCGCGCAGGGAGCTCCCGTAAATACGGCCGAAGCTGGCGCCGACGAAGGGCATCGCCATGCCGAGATTCGTGAAATGGTAGTCAGCCGCCAGCCGGGTAGACCCGCCCCAGGTTGTCCCCGCGCCGGCGGGGTTATGGTAATTAAGGGACTGGCGAAGGACACCCAGCCACTCGTTGTTGAAATAAACTCCATAACTGCCCGAGAACCCGCCGAAGGAATCACTCAGGTGACGGTTGCTGCCGCCGCTGCCACCGAACGTCACTTCCCGCACGCCCGAAATGGGACGTGGCTCCGAGGAGGTGGAAGAAGTTCCCGCCGGCTGGGCCCACAGAAGGGCGGGAAACGCGGCGAGCCAGAGACAGCTTTTCAAAAGGGAAGCTTTCATGATCTTTCGAGGGAGGGTTAACACGACGGATTACTTAACGTGCGGGTAGGCGTTTGACCGCCGTTCTGCGCATCTGTTTCGCAGGTTGTAACATCGAGTTGCGCGAAGATCAGGCATTCCGGTCTGCAAGGTCGAAAAAAGGCATCAGATGGGCGTCCGACTTCAACGTCTACCCTCGCACGGCGCCGCGCTTGAAACGTAAGGATTGCCGTGGTGATGAAGCATCGACCCGCAGTTGTCGGCGGCTTGCTCGCGTTGACGCTCATTCGCGCCGCGGGCCTCGCGCAACCCGATACGGACGGAGACTCGTCGCTGGTGCGGTTGGAAGGCGGCGGATTCGTGGATGAAAATACGGTGCGGACGGCGCGGGAAACGGTGTCGCACAGCGTTACGCTCCCGTCCTGGACGAATCCGCGCGGGCCCATGAGCAGCCTGCGCGCGCCGTCGATGCAACGCTGGAACACCGCCTATAATCCGGACGATCCAAACTCGAATCCCACGAATGGGTATCGAGGCGATGGATACGAAACGATGCACGTGCAGGTGCTGCTCGACGACGGCAGCGCATCAGCGTGATCGCGGTTCACAATTCGGATATCAGTGACGGTTGGGAACGCGAAGGGGAACACGCGGACTTTTTCAAAGTGTTCCCCGAAGCCCGCGCTTATCCGCTCGGCATCAATATACTTTTTCACTTGATGACGCACTAAGCGGGCGGTCGAACCGAACGAAACTCGCGAGCCGGCCAGTGCTCGGGATGCCGGATGGATTCCTGACATTGACGGTCGGGGCCACGGTGATTGGATGGCTTCGCAGTTGCCTGCGTCCAACGTGCAGGTTTTGATCTCTTTCCGGTTTGCGTAACCCAAAATCCAATACCTCACCAGCCCGCTCCACGTGGCGCGATGCATTCGGTCCCGGCTTCGTGGTCGCGGCCACGGGAGTGGGCGCGGGCGACTTGATCGCGGCGAGCGTGGCCGGCCAGCGCTATGGTCTCACGGTGCTGTGGATTGTGGCGGTGGGGGCGCTGCTCAAATGGGTGCTTAATGACGGAATCGCGCGGTGGCAATATGCCACCGGCACCACGCTGATTGCCGGATGGACGCAGCGGCTCCCGCGGGTGGTCGGGTGGTACTTTCTCGGGTACCTCGTGCTCTGGGGTTTCCTCGTCGCAGCGGCGCTCGCGGCCGCTTGCGGGGTGGCGGCCCGCGCGCTCTGGCCCGTGCTGTCCACTTCAGGCTGGGCCGCAGTCCACGCGATTGCCGGTCTGGCCATCGTCTGGTCCGGACGCTACCGGATGTTTGAAACCATCATGCACTGGCTGATGGGATCGATGTTTGTCATCGTGGTCGCCTGTGCCCTTCCACTCGGGCCGGATCCCTGGGCGTTCATCCGAGGACTGGTCATTCCCACTGCTCCGGAAGGCTCCGCCCGATTCCTGTTGGGCGTGATGGGCGGGGTCGGCGGAAGTGTCACGCTCCTGTGTTACGGCTACTGGATTCGGGAACGCAACTGGCGCGGAGCCGCGGCGCATCGGCGGTCTCAACTCGACCTCGGCGTGGCGTATTTTCTGACCGGACTCTTTGGACTCGCCATGATCGTGATCGCCGCGGAGGCGAAGCCAGTCGACGCCTCCGGGCATGCGCTCGTGATCGCCCTTTCCGAGCGACTGGGCGAACTTCTCGGGCCGGCGGGCCGCATGAGCTTCCTCCTCGGATTCTGGTGTGCGGTCTTCACCTCGCTGTTGGGCGTCTGGCAGGGCGTGCCGTATTTATTTTCGGATACAGTGGCGCAGATCCGTCGTCGGTTCAACCCGCACACGCCACCACCGCCAATCACGCTGACGCAGACCCGCGCCTATCGTGGCTTTCTCCTGTATCTGGCCCTGCCGCCGCTCGTGCTGCACTCTTTCCAGCGTCCGCTCACCCTCGTGGTCCTGTACGCGATTGCCGGCGCGTTCTTCATGCCGTTTCTCGCGAGTGTGCTTCTGGTGATGAACAACCGGGTCCAGTGGGTGGGCGGGCTGAAAAACAAGGCGTGGATCAACGTGTTGCTGGTCCTCTCGCTCGTGCTCTTTGCGAGCCTATTCGCGATTGAGGTGGCCGGGATCCTCGCCGGTCGGCCGGGCACGGGCGGCGGATGAGGGCCAGGCCTTATCGAGGAGGTTGGCGAGTTAGGCTGGCCATTCGCCGGGAGGAGTTTTTCAACGAGAGACCGCTGTCACTCCCGGCGTGGCTCGTTCGAGCCGCACGCACCGTTCCTACCCCGCCATGAAGATTCTGAGCCCCCTCGCCCTCCGCACCTCGTCGATCTACGCAATCGTCGCGATCGCCCTTTTCGCCGGGCCGCACCGTGTATCCGCCGCGGCCTCACGAGCGACGCCTCCGAACGTGGTCATTTTCCTCGCCGACGACGCCGGCTGGGGCGACTACGGGATCAATGGCAACACCAGTGTGCGCACACCGCACATCGATTCAATCGGCCGCGATGGCGCGCAGTTCGATCGCTTCTATGTCTCCTCGGTCTGCGCTCCGACTCGCGCGGAGTTTCTCACGGGTCGCTACCATCCGCGCGGCGGCGTGCGCGGCGTATCCACCGGGCTGGAACGGTTGAACACCGATGAGAAAACGCTCGCCGACGCCTTTAAGGCGCGGGGCTATGCGACTGGCGCGTTTGGCAAATGGCACAACGGCAGCCAGTGGCCGTATCACCCGCTGGCCCGGGGCTTCGACGAGTACTATGGGCACACCGCAGGACATTGGGGCGAGTTCTTCGATCCGCCGCTCGAGCACAACGGGAAGATGATTCGGGGCGAAGGATACATCGTCGACCTCTGCACCGACCAGTCCCTCGCGTTCATCGAGAAGAACCGCGCGAATCCATTTTTATGTTACATCCCCTTCACCACCCCGCACGCACCCTGGGCGGTGCCGAAGAACTACTGGGACCGCTTCAAGGGGAAACCCATTGCGCAGACCGCCACCGATCCCGCGCAGGAAGACGCTGATCACACGCGCTGTGCGTTGGCCATGATGGAGAACCAGGACGACAACGTCGGCCGCGTCCTGCGCAAGCTCGACGAACTCGGCCTGCGGGAAAACACCGTGGTCATCTACTTCACCGACAACGGTCCGAACACCTGGCGTTGGAATGGCGGCATGAAAGGCCGGAAAGGTTCCACCGATGAAGGCGGCGTGCGTTCACTCCTGCTCGTGCGCTGGCCCACGAAGATCAAACCGGCGACGGTCGTCCGCGACATCGCGGGAGCGATTGACCTCCTCCCCACCTTGACCGCGCTCGCCGGCATTCCGCGCGTCGGCGACAAACCGCTCGACGGCATTGATCTCTCGCCGGTCCTGCTCGGCACGCGCACCAGTCTGCCGGAGCGACTGATATTCTCGCACCAGAACGGCAACGTGAGCGTGCGTTCGCAGCGGCATCGCCTCGACAACCGCGGGGTGCTTTTCGATCTGATCGCGGATCCCGGCCAGACCAAAGACATCACGGCGCTCGAACCCGCCACCGCCGCGCGGCTCAACCAGGCCGTGACCGACTGGCGGCAGGATGTGTTGGGCACACCGGCGGCCCTGGCCGCCGCCAGCGCGAAGGGCGGGAAAGCCAAAGGCAAATCAGCGCCGATGGTGCTGCCCGACAACCGGCCGTTTACGGTGGGTTATGCAGAGTTTCCGTGGACACCGCTCCCCGCTCGTGACGGCGTCCCGCATGGCGGCGTGCAACGCAGTGCGAGCGCGCCCAACAGCTCGTACTTCGTGAACTGGACCACGACGGATGATCGCATGACGTGGGACGTGGAGGTAAACACGACCGGAACCTACGACGTAGTTATTGATTACACCTGCCCCGTGTCCGATGCGGGCTCGCTGATCGAGCTGCGTTTCAATCAAGCCGCGCTGACCGGCACCGTCGCGCCCGGCTGGGATCCGCCGCTCTATACTAATCAGGACACGCTCACGCGCCCGAGCGCGGAGTCGCATATGAAGGAGTTCCGCCCGCTCTCGCTCGGCACCATGCGTCTCGAAAAAGGTCGCGGCACGTTCACGCTGCGCGCCCTGAAAGTGCCCGGTAAGTACGTCATGGACGTGCGCCGGATCAATCTGACGCTGCGGCCGTAAGTGGTGAAACAGGCATTCCTGCCTGTTGGGTTTTTTCATTCGCAAAACTACGCAACATACGGACAGGAATGTCTGTATCACCTCAGCCTACTTCAGAAACGTATTCGGTATCCAAGTCGAAAGTGCGGGAAACAAAAACACGAGCACCAGGGCCAGCATGAGCGCGGCGATAAATGGCCAGCAACGCCGGATGGTCTGGTCGTAGGTCGTGCCCGCGATACTCGTCGCCACAAAGAGACATACCGCCACCGGCGGAGTCGTCGCGCCAATCTGCGTTGCCATGATCACCAGCATCCCCACGTACAGCGGATCATAGCCGAACGTCGTGCCAATTTTGATGATCAGCGGCGTCAAAATGATCAGCACCGCGAGCGACTCGATGAACATCGTCAGAATCAACATGGTCAGCAGTAACACGAGCAGCACGACCCAACCTTTCGACGAGATGCCGAGCATCCACGAACCGACGATGTCCGTGAAATTCAAATACGTGAGCAACCAGCCCAGCGCACCCGCCACCGCGATGATGGCGAGCACGGTGGTTGTCATGACAGCGGCATTCAAAAGGATCCGCGGCAGGTCGCGCACCTTCACCGAGCGGTACACGAACATTGAAACGATCAAGGCATAGAAACAGGCCACGACTCCCGCCTCCGTGGCCGTGAAGATCCCGGTCATGATCCCCCCGAGAATGATAACGGGCGCGAGCACCGCGACCCACACCCGCGGCAGGGTCGTGAGCATGAGACGAACGCTGAACCTACCGCTCGTCGCACGGATTTCCGGAAACGCGGGATGATAGCCGTGCAAGTGCACGGCGAGCATCAGCAGGCTTGTAATCAACAGGCCGGGCAGAAATCCGCCGAGGAAGAGACCGCCGATCGACACGCCGGCCATCGCGCCATACACCACCATTACCATACTCGGAGGGATGATTGCCCCAATGATTCCCGAGGTCGCGGCGAGCGCGGCGATGAAGCCCGGCTTGTAACCGCGCGCCCGCATCTCCGGCGCCATCAAGGAGCCGATGGCCGAGGTCGCTGCCACGGACGAACCAGTGACGTTTGCGAAGATCATGTTGGCGAGCACCGTGGCGTGTCCCAGTCCGCCGCGAAGATGACCAACGAGCGTTTCGGCAAACTCCACCAGACGGCGGCTCATCCCGCCACGCACCATGAGTTCGCCGGCCAAGATAAAATACGGCAACGCGAGCAGGCTAAATGAATCGACCGCCGCAAACATTTTTCGCGGGAACTCCACGGGCGCGAGTTCCGGCATCAACAGAATGCCTCCCAGCGCCACGGTGCCGATCGCGACGACCACGGGCACACCCAACAAGATCAGCAACAGCAGCGTAACGAAGAGCGGTGTCAGCATGGTTCCTCCGCCAGTTCCGTCCGCGGCGAAGTACCGGCGAAGCGACACAACAACGCATACACTGCGGCCAACGTGAGGTAGACTCCACCGACTACGATGCACGCGTAGATTATGTCCATGCGCAGGCCCATCCCGGCGCTGCTTTGCCGGCTGACGCTTTTCAGAAACGTGAGTCCGGCTCCGGATTGATATACCGCGGTGTACATGACCATGGCGAGTCCGAGCCCCAGCCAGAGCAGGTCGACCAACCATCCGACCGGCACCTGCACGGCTCGCGGCAGAGCGTGGAGCACGAGATTCATTCCGATGTGCGCGCCTCGCCGATATCCGATCACGAGCGCGAGAAAGACGATCCAGATCAGACCGTAACGCTGCAGTTCTTCGCTCCAACTCAACGAGGCGTTGAGCACGTAGCGGAAGAAAACCTGGAGGCCACCCACGAGCACGATACCCGCAAAAAGTGCGATCACCAGTACCTCCATGACCCGATCGACGCGACGGAGCACCGCGCCCAGGGCCGTCGTAATTCGCGCCGGCGGCGCGGGCGCAACGAGATCAGCCATGGTGCCGAACGTCGGTCGAAGCGCTGCTCAGTATCCGTTTCATGATTACTGCGCAGCCGCCCGGATTTTTTCCAGCAGGTCCATCGCGCCGCGTTCGGTTGCGAGCTGATCCTGCAGCTTGATCGCCGCGGCGCTGAAGGTGCTGGCATCGAATTCGTGGACCGTCATGCCGCGCCCCTGCAAAGTTTTCAGCGCCTCGGCTTCGCGCACCGGCGCGAGGGCGCGCTCTTTTTCCTGCGCGATCGCACCGGCCTGGCGCAGCTTGGCCTGGTCATCGGGCGAAAGCCGGTCCCACTGAGCTTTCGAATAACAAATAACGAGTGCCGGGAAAAGGTGACGGGTCTTCGTCATGTGTTTTGCGACCTCATAAAATTTCTCTGCCACCACAATTGCGGGGGCCTGTTCGAAGCCGTCGATCACTCCCGTTTGCAGGGCGGTGTAGATTTCGCCATACGCCATCGGGGTGGGATTCGTTCCCATCATGCGCAAAGCCGCGAGGTAAACCGGAGTGGGAATCGTGCGGATCTTGAGTCCGCGCAAGTCGCTGGGTTGAAGCACGGGTTTGCTCGTTGTGATCAGGTTGCGGTAACCCCAGCCATCGAGCCAGGCGAGGACGATGAGCCCCTGGCGCTCAAGCCCCGCCGCCAAATCGCGGCCCACCTCACCATCGAGCACGCGATGCACGTGATCGTAGTCCTTCCATAGATACGGCAGATCCAGCACGCCGATTCGCTGATCGAAATTATTCAGGATAGCCGAGCCCGTGACCGTGACGGCCGCGCCGGACCCGAGTTGCATGCCCTCATAGATCTCGCGCTCGCTGCCGAGCGAACCTTGGGGAAAAATTTTCACCGTGAGCCGTTCCGACAACCCGTTCACGGCTTCGGCAAACGCCACGGCGCTGTAGTGCAATTCGCCGTTGAGATCCGGCGCATGCGCATGGGCGAAGCGAATCTCCAGCGGGCCGGTGCCGGCGGCGGCGCCCCCGGGGTCGGCTTTGCCACAGCCGATCAGCACTGCGAGGACCAAAGTTGCACCGAGCCAAATCGAGAACTTTACCATGAACGGAGGGGGTTGGAATCGCACGCGCACCCGCGCGAGCGAGGCGAACGCTCGCGATCGATGCCGGGAGGGTCAATCGTGTTTCACCCCGGATAACATGACGGTTCTGGCCGCCGCCACCGCAGCGAACCTCGCGCGACCCAAGAGCCCCCGACGGCCCACTCAGTCGGCGCTGACGCCGAACGCCTCGACCTGGCGGTTCAACTGCTTCTCGACGCTCCCGCACACCAGCTCGCACAGCTTGAAAATCGTGGGATCCGCAATGGCATAGAAGACTTGCAACCCTTCCTTCCGCCGCGACAACACATGGGCCTGCGTCAGCGTCTGCAGGTGTCGGGAAACGTTGGCCTGCGTGCCCCCAGTTTCCTCCACCAACGCATTTACGCTCTTCTCGCCCGCAAAAAGCGCATGCACGAGCTTGAGCCGCATCGGCTCGGCAAGAGCGGAAAAACGCCGGGCGATCAACGCAATCGCATCATCGGATAACCAGCGGACTTTCTTCATGCCGCGAACAAAACCGACTCTTGCCTCTTTTTCAAGTATATGTTCGTATGTGGATATAGTTATCCAATCCCATGAAAACCGAAGCCTTCGTCCGTCTCTGGGCCGGCCTGCTGACCCTCGCGAGTCTCGCGCTCGCTCATTTACCACAACCCTCTCTGGCTGTGGTTCACCGCATTTGTCGGCTTCATGCTCTTTCAGTCGGGCTCACGGGTTTCTGTCCCGCTTCCTGGCTCTACGAAAAAGCCACCGGGCGGGGCGCGCCGGCAGCGCCAGCGACCCAAGTTTAGGCCTATTACGGCTGTCACTTTAGTTTGAACGATCGCCGGTTCGACCCCGGCCCAAGCCGTTGGATTGTGCGGCGCTAACGCGCAAACATCGCTTCGTAGTGAGGCAGAGGTGCGAACACGCCCCCGCTTTGCGCGTAGTAATCGGCATCAAGCTCGAACAAACCGCTTCGGGTGCTCGCCCACGGCGCATGGGGAGCCGGATGGTAGCGGCGTAACACATCCCAGTTCCGATAGTTCTGGTGACCGTTGGTTTCGAGCAGACCCAAGCCGAGTCCAGGAAAGGGCGCCAGGCGGGCGGCGACGTTCTTGTTCCACTCGACCAGAAGCGGGCTCACGGTGAGATCAGCGCAGAAGCATGGCACGCCGTGCTCGTGCGCGAGCTGCGCGATCTTGAGCGACATACTTAATGTTTTGGCGATCGGCTTGAGGGCGATCGCCTTATAGCCCATCTGAATTCGCATCAGCGCATCACGATCGGTATGCGCACTTTCGTCGGCCGCGATGCGCGCCGGGATATCGCTGATGTCGATTTCGAGTTCTTCGGGAAACGGTTCCTCGAGTAGTGCGATCTGATCGAATGCGCCAATCGCTTTGGCATGATCCAGCAGGCGCATCAACGTGTCCTTGCTTTCGTAGCGGCCGTTCGCGTCGAAATAATAAGGCAACAAACCATTCGCGGTGTGAGGCGTACGTGCGTGCCCGATCGCGGCGTGGATCGCGCTGAGTCTCGCTTTGTCTTTCTCGAGCATCTCGGCCTGCGTCCCGGGTTGCCCGATCTTGATCTTCATGAAGAAATAGCCGTCATCGACGGCCGCTTTCAATTCTTCAATGGGAACCCCGTACGCCATGAGCGGAATGCTCGCGATCTTGTCATGACGCGTGGCGAGCGCCGGTCGATAAGCCGCCGGGATCAAATCATCGAAGGACGTGATATTATTCTCCCGGGCGAAAAGCAGCCAGGCCGCGAAATCGATGCCGACAAGCGCATTCAGGGCAAAGGTTTCCCGCAACCCCGGATGCTCGGTGATCGTCTTGGCGTAGGCGTAAACATCGTGCCGAATCGCTTCAATCAACGCGATCGGGTCCGCGAAGCTTTGCCCTTTAAGCTGCTGCAACGCGCGCTCCGTCACCGCATACATCAACGCGCTGCCGCCGCTCTCCGAATGGCGGGCAAAAACCTGGGCATCGCTCCATAACACTCCCTGAGTACATAGTCCGACGCCGCGTTTGCCCGAGGAGCTCTCAAGCATCGCGACGCTTTGCCAGATTTCAGTTTGATAACCGCCTTTGAAACCAAACGGGCGGATCAACGGCTCGCGCTCAAAGTCAGCGCCAACGCGGGCAATTGTAAGAACCTTGGAAGGGGAGATGGAACTCATCAGAACAAACAAATAGAGGAAGGTTAACTCGGGCCGACCGCCTTTCCGGCCCGGGGCAAAATCAGGTCCGAACCGGCGTGACTCGACCGGCCGGATAAATCCGGTTACGCCAGTTGATATTTCGCGAGGTGAACCTTTAGCGCGGCGAGATCCTTTTTCATGCCGGCCAGGAACAGCGGCCGCTTCTCCGCTTCCGACAGCGGGCGGGGCGACCGTTCGAAGGGCGGATATTCCAGATGCACGGACATGGGCCCGACGATCTTCAACTCACTCACGAGTTTGAAGTAGGCATCGAATGGCACAATCCCCTCGCCGAGTGGGACGTTCTCCACCGTGCCTTTGCCCGGGGCCTGCTGCCACCTGAAATCTTTGATGTCGGTACATTTGATCCACGGGGCAAGGAGGCGGAACGCGATCGGCCAGGATTGGGCTCCCTCAACGATGGCGTGACGAATGTCGTACTGTACGCCCGACCACCGCGGATCGAGGTCGCGCATCAACTCATAGAGATCCCAGACCGGGCCTCCGACGCGGGGACCGGCATGATTCTGGACGGCTCCGTGCAAGCCCAGGCTCTGGTTCATGCTGCCGAGTTCCTTGAGGGCGACTTTGTGCTTCTGCAGGGACTCCCACACGCCGAGCTTCAAATCGTAGTTGAAATTTCCATACCGATAAACTTTCACGCCCACTTTCGCCGCCGTCCGCAGGAGCGGCTCGGTGTGATTGTCCCGCGGATCGGTTATGCCCGTCGTGATCATCTCGACCTTGAGTCCCGCCTTCTTCGCCGCCTCGACTGCCCGCGGCAGATCATCCTGGACTTTTTCGGGCACGACGTGGCCGCCCGGTCGCACGGCGTAGTCGATGCCGCTGTAGCCCGCCTCGGCGATCAGCGCCGCGGTATCATCATACGACAACCACTGTAACGGCTTCGCAAATACATGCAGAGTCCGCGCACCACCAGAGCCGGTGGCCCGGGCGCCGGCCGGTTGCGCCTGGGCGACCCGGGCTCCGAGGGGAAGGGCGGCGCCCGCGGCAGCCATTAACGAAATAAAATCACGACGAGTAACGGACGAGGGGAGATCGGGGTGCATAAAGGTATTTGAAGAAGACTCAGACATCTGACGCCGATCGCTGCCAGAGCGAAGTGTGCTCGAAGCGCGGCGAATACTCGCGGCTAGCCGTTGCCTCCGCGCAGAAGGATGAGGTTATCCACGCCGCGAGCCTCAAACTCGCGCCAGTAGCTATCCTCGATTCGCCCGAGGCGCTCTTCTTCGTCCGAGGAAAGGGGGCTGCGGAGCTTGGTTGCGCGAAGCTCGGACAGCAGATCACGCTCGGCGAGGCGGGCCACGAGTTCGGTCCAAAAGGCGTCTTCCACGAAGCGGTCGACCTTTTCGCCGGCCAGGCCGGTGACGATTTTCTCACCGGGGACAAGCTGTCCGTTCACATCTGTTTCCACCAGATCGGCGCAACCGAAAGGCTCTGCCAAAGCGAAGAATTTCTGCGCGATTTCGTGATAACGCGGTGGCAGGGCGGAAGGGTCGTCGGGACGCGCCCCCGCCATACATAAACCGAGGTGAACGAGTTCCAGCAGCCGCGCGTATTCCTTGGGCGTGAACGAAACCTTCATTACGAAGAGAGGATAACTTCCGTGGCGGCCTGCAAGGGCGGAGTGCACCACGTTTAGGCCTGACGGGGGGCCTTATGAACGACCGTCCCACCGGCGAACGATCCCGTCGGTGTCAGCGCGCTCGGCGATCCGAGTGAAGCCAAGACGAAGCAGCCTTAGCGGGCGCGCCTCGCTTAAGCCCTGATTACCGGGACCGCCGTGCCGTTAACCGGCAAACCGCGCGACGAAATGCCCCGGCGCACGGCCGCCATCAGAGTCGCAGGCATGAGAGGTTTCGAAAGACACTCCACGCGGGGCTGAACCTCAAGCAGTTCATCAAAATGGCCTGAGGCCATCATGCCGCTGATCGCGATGACCGGCAGCGTGGCGTCGATTTTTCGTAGCGCACGGATCACGTCGGTCCCCACCTGATCCGGCAACATCATGTCCGTGATCACGAGTGAAATCTCCGATTGCAGGTGCTCAAATTCCGCAATGCCGGACTGGCCGTCCGGCGCCGGAATAACTCGATAGCCGGCGCGTTGGAGCAACAGCTGCAGGGTGTCGCGTACGACCGGTTCGTCATCAATCAAAAGAATCGCCTCGCCTTCGCCCCGGGAGACCGGTGGCGCGGCCTGGAAGATGGCCGGGGGCGTCTCCGCGATGGCGGGAAAAAAGAGATGGAACGTCGCACCCTGTCCGGGCTCGCTCTCCACCTGCACAAATCCGCCGTGGCTCTTCAGAATGCCCGCCACCATCGACAGTCCCAGCCCCGTACCCTTGCCCGCGGCCTTGGTGGTGAAAAACGGATCGAAAATATTATCGATGATCTCCGGAACGATCCCACAGCCCGTATCCGAAACTGAAATACGAACGTAGGGTCCAGCTTGGGCCCCGGGATTAACGTGGGCGAGAGTCACGTTAACCTCCAGATTGCTGGTGATCACACTGATGCGGCCGCCGGTCGGCATCGCATCCCGCGCATTGATGCAAAGGTTGATCAAAACCTGGCTAAACTGGGTGGAGTCCGCCTGGATCGGCCAGGCTCCGGCCGACGTATCCATGCGCAACTGAATATTGGGCGGCAGGCTCTGCCGAATCAACGGCTGCAAATCTGCCAGCGCGGTGGCCGGATTCAAACGCGTGCGTCTCGCGTCCGCGCCACGTGCGAAGGCCAGAAGTTGCTGAACCAGTGCGGCGCCATGAGTTGCGCTCGCCTTGGTTTTCTCGATCAGCCGGCGATCTTCCGGGCTCGTGGCTTTGGCTGCGAGCAATTCGATCGAAAGGAGAATCGGGGTCAGCACATTATTCAGATCGTGTGCCACGCCACCCGCGAGGGTGCCAATACTTTCCATGCGCTGCGCGCGCAGCAACTGGGTTTCGAGCTTCTTGCGCTCCGTCACGTCGGTGTCGATCGACAGAATGGAACGCGGACTGCCGTCGTTCTCGACCACAAGGCTCCAGGTGCTCTCGACCAGCACGGTTTCGCCCTTTCGGGTCCGCAGCCGGAAATCGCCGCGCCATTCCCCCGTGGCGAGCAACTGCGACCGGGCCGCAGCAAAGCGGGCGATGTCAAATCCCAGACCGAGTTGGTCGAGCCGTTGGCCATAAACCTCCGCTGCTTTCCAGCCATAGAGCCGCTCCGCACTCGCATTCCAGTACGCAATGCGGTGATCGAGATCGGTCGCAATAATCGCATCGCGGGCGCGATCGAGCAGTGAGGCCTGCTCCCGGAGACGCGCATCCGCATCCCGCCGGGCCGTCACATCCCGCGAGACCAGCAACACATTACTAACCGCGCCCGCGGAGTTGCGTAGCACGCTCGCATGACATTCCAGCTCGCGCGTGCCCACGGCCACCACCAGGCGGTAATCACCGCGGTGTCCCTTCCCTGTGGCCACGGCCTGCGCGAACGCGGCCCGTACTCGAGCCTGATCCTCGGGGTGCACTTCCGCAAACGCATCCGTACCTTCCAAAGGCATGGAAGTTCCGAGCAATTCGCGATAGGCCGGGTTGAGATAGACGCGACGCCCTTCAGCATCCACCAACGCAATCAACTCGGCCACGTTTTCCGTGATTTGCCGGAAACGTTCCTCGTTTTCCCGGAGCGCGGCTTCGGTTTGCCGCCGGCGATTAGCTTCTTCAATCAATGCCATCGCCTGACGGATGGCGGGAATCAATCGGCTGGGCCGGTCCTTAATCACGTAATCGGTCGCGCCCAGCTTCAGGGCTTCCACCGCACGCTCCTCTCCGATGGTTCCGGAAAGGAAAACGAACGGCGTGTCCGGCAGGCGACTCTTGGCGAGGGCCAACGCAGCCAATCCACCAAAGCCGGGCAACGAATAATCCGAGAGAACCAAATCAAAACCGCCCCGGTTCAGCGCTTCCTGGTACTCGTCGGCGCTTAACACATGAGCAATCTCACAGGCCGGCCATTCCCGCCGAATGAGGATTCCAATCAATTCGGCATCCGTTGCCGAGTCTTCCAGATGTAAGAGTTGCACACAAAAAAGGGACTCACCCGGAGCGCGGAGTTGCCAGCGGAGATTGCTCCATCGGCATCACCACAACCGCGAGGTGAAAGGACGATAAGCAATACGTCGACGGCATGATGCAAAGCCAAGTGGTTGAAATCTCAGGAATAGCTGACGAACGCCCTCACAACAAAGATGCCCGGCGTGCTCAGACGCTAACGGGAAGGAATGCAGAGACAAACCCGGAAACCCCTTTTTTTAGCACCAGAAACACCCCGGGCATTTCGGACAAGTGTCCTCATTGCGTGGGAATCTTTCCGGTGTCCCAATCAGCAAACCTGCCTTGAACGCGGGCCCGATCGACTACATCCAATGATCCGACGTGCGCCTCGGTCCCTACGAACTCTCATCCAGCCTATTCCTCTCTCCGCTCGCCGGCTACACGAATCTCCCCATGCGGCTGACGGTGCGCGAGCTGGGAGGACTCGGTTGGGCGACCACGGATTTGGTCAATGCCCGCTCGCTCCTGGAGAGGAATCACACGGCGCTTAAACTGGTTGCGTCCGCACCTGGAGACCGACCGCTTGCGATCCAACTCTTTGGAAGCGTGCCGGAAGAGATGCGGGATGCCGCTGTGATGGGACAGGATATGGGCGCCGAATCGATCGACATCAACATGGGGTGCCCGGTGAAAAAGGTGGTTAAGATCGGTGGTGGCTCCGCCATGATGACGGAGCTGAGCAAGACGGCCGCGCTGGTGCGCAGTATGATCGAGGCCGTGAAAATTCCGGTCACCGCGAAAATGCGCTTGGGTTGGGATGACGACAACCTCACGGCTCCCGATTTAGCCAGGGTACTAGAGGACGTCGGTGTAGCCGCGATTTTTGTGCACGGCCGAACCCGCGCCCAAGGCTTTTCCGGCGCAGTAAACCTCGCCGGAATTCGCGCCGTAGTGGAGGCGGTGAAAACAATTCCCGTCATTGGAAACGGAGATGTTACGACTCCGGAAGCAGCGAAACACATGCTCGATGAAACCGGGTGCACCGGCGTGAGCGTCGGTCGTGGCGCGTTCTACGATCCCTGGATTTTCCGTCGCACCCAGCATTACCTCCGCACGGGCATCCTTCTGCCCGAACCGGATTTCGCCGAACGGGTGCGCGTTATGCGCCGGCACTTCGAACGCTACTGCGAGTTTTACGGCGAAGACCACGGCACCCGCCTTTTCCGGAAAGTTGCCCCTTGGTATGCGAAGCGGTTCGGTCCCGCGAAACCCTTCAAACAGCGGATTATCACCATCCAATCCCGCGCCGATTTCGATGCTGCGATTGCGGAGTTTATCGGCTGGCGCGCTCAATTCTGCGATGATCGCGGCGAGTTGCTGGAGCGTTTTGCCCCCGAGCCGATGGTTGCGTCTTTCATGCGCGGGCCCGGCGAAGCCGAGGTCTTCTCCCGCACCAGCATACCGGTCCCGAAGGGGCCCGTGGACGTGTGGTAATTCCGTAGCCGCGGTCGAACCGCGCCGCCCTCGAATACGTTCACCGCCGAAGCGCCGCCTCCCCGAGTCGTCAATACCGGCGGCCAACCTGTGCGCCGCTGGAGTCTCTAAATATCAGCTGTTTGGACTCCCGATCAACGCCTTGGAATCGGATCCCGAGCGTGGGATCTACAATTTCGCCCGTGCGAACCAGTCGCCCATTGATCAATGCGCGCGTCTCAGCCACCCCACTGATTTTCGCATTGGCGACAAACTCCCGAAAGGCGGCACTCGCATCGGCTGCGGCCACGATCGGCATGGAAGCGGATAGCCCTGGCGCGACGGTGGTCGCGGCCGTCGTACCCGCCATGGATGGCGGCGAGACCACCCCGGGAGCGGGAGGAGGCGGCGATGGTTTGCTGACCTCACTCTCCGCCGCCATGGCATCGCCCAATGACTGCGGTCCTGCTTGTCGCGAGACAAGGGCCTCCTGTGCTTTCTGGATGGCTTGGCCGGGGATGGCGGCGAGGCCATTGAGCGCTGCAAACGGGGAGACCGGCGAGGGCGCAGCCGCATTAGAACCGGGGACGGCAGGGGCATTCCTAAAATGGGTCCAGCCAAAGAAAGCCCCGCCACCTACTACCGCCAAGCCAAGCAAAATGATGACCCACGGCAGACCTTTCGATTTGCGGGAAGAAGGGAGACCCGCACGCGGGGAGGAAGACGTGCGGGCCGCGAGCTGCGCTATCCGCGACTCAGGAGGGCGAGTCGGCTCAGTGGCTAAAACCGGAAAAGGCGGCGGAGTGCGTTTAATCACTGGACCTGGCGTGGACGCGCCGGGCGATGCGGACGGACTCTCGCCGGCGGGCAGACTTTCGGGCAAAGCACCCACAAGTGACGAGTCCCCAATAACCGCACCCGCGGGCCTGAGTTTCATCCTAACAGGCTCGGGCGTCGCGGTCTGTGGTGTGGCGTTCGCCTCGGCGATGCCACGCCCTTTGGCCAAAGGAGACAAGGAGCCGGCCGGTGGAATCGTCGATGGAGGCGCAGCATCCGGTGCGCGAAGCCGAGAGGAATTCGTCTCAGCAAACGGCGGTGCCTCGTCCGCGACGTTCGACGCCTCTGAAACGGACGCCCCATCCTTCGGCGAGCGGGGCTTGAGCCGGATTGGCGAGACGGGTACGACGGCCTCGGGGACAACCGGACGCGGGGCCAACGGGAGGCGAGGCGCACGGGGCGGATTCGTCGCCGGTGAAATCGGCTCGTCAGGCGGCAGCAACGGCGAGTCGCCCGCGCGGGAGGCGTCGTCGGTTCGTTCCGCATTCAAACGCGGCCGAAGGCGGACCTTCATTGGCGTCGGCGATGATGGCTCCGCGTCGCCCGCGCTTCCTATTGAGGCCCGCGCCACTGGTTGTGAAGCGATTGCAGCGGCCTCGTGGTCCGCCTGATTTGCGTTGGCACTCAGACGAGGTTTGAGGCGAAGCGAAGGCGGTGGCGGTTGAGACTCGTCACTCATGCACGTTAGAAGTAAGTGCGAACGGGCGGGGTGCGAAAACAAAAATTAGCAAATCGGGCGGAATTCCAGGCTCATTCCGTTGAGTGCGATTCGCGGCATTTTCGAAAAAGTTCATCTGTTCCTCCCTTTATCGTCCGTTTCCGGGAAGAAATGGGATGAACCTGAAAGTTTCCCTCGCGGTCTTTATTTGTTCGGCTCAGTTTGACGCCCCTTTTTGATGAACAAAGCCCTGTTACTTACGGTTCTCGTGGTGTTCGCAGCCGGTTCGACGGGCTGCAGCCTATTCAGGAAAAACGATCGGGCCAAGGAAAGCTCTGCCATCGCGAGAGATGTGGAGGAGACCTTCCGCCACCGCTGGCTCGAGAAGCGCACCGCCGAAATTGTTGCCCAAGGCACGGCGACCGATGCGGCCCGAGTTCAAGCGGGGAACGAATTCCGCGAGCGGTTCGCCTTCGCCAACGCGGCGAAAAAATAAACGGTCGGCGCACGCCGCGCGTCGGCGGACGAGCTGCGCCGAACCGGGGCATCCGCCCATGCAGCTCCGAAATCCAGCGGCATGAATGGCCCGGCGCACACGCCGGCCCAAGCCCGCGGAGCCGCTGCGGCTGCGCTCTGCTATTTTTTGTGGGGATTGGTTCCGCTTTATTGGACGCAACTCGCGGCGATCAACGCGCTCGAGTTGATCGCCCACCGCCACGTCTGGTCGCTCGCTCTGCTGGTGGTCATCATTGTTTATCACGGCAATTTCGGAGCAGTCCTTGCCGCCATCAGCAGCCCGCGTTCGCTCGGCCTTCATATCCTGAGTGCCGGCCTCCTCACGGGTAATTGGCTCATCTATGTCTGGGGTGTGAACACAGGCCACGTGATCGACTGCAGTCTCGGCTACTTCCTCGTCCCGCTCGTCAACGTCGCCGCCGGCCGCTTCGTTCTGCATGAGCACCTCCGGCGTGGGCAGTGGATTGCGATCGGACTCGCCGGCACGGGTGTAATTCTAATGATGATACAACTCGGACGGCCGCCATGGATTGCACTTTCGCTGGCGGCCACGTGGGGCGGATACAGTCTGTTGCGCAAAAAGTCTCCCTTGGGAGCGGTCGTCGGGTTGACGACCGAAACCCTGTTGCTGGCGCCGCTCGCGCTCGGATTTCTCGTCTGGCACCATAGTGCGGGAACCGGCGCCCTGGGTCGGGTGGATCTGAATACTCACCTGCTCATCCTCAGCGCCGGAGTGATCACCGCCACCCCTCTCCTCCTCTTCGCCTATGGTGCAAAACGCATCCGGCTCTCTACGCTCGGGCTGCTGCAATACTTGACGCCCACCGTCCAACTCATTCTCGGGGTCTGGTTTTATCAGGAGCCATTTCCGGCGTCGCGTGCCTTCAGTTTCGCGTTCATCTGGGCCGCACTCGCGCTTTACACAATCGACAACCTGCTCTCACAACGCAGAGCGGCGAGCCGGCACTGAGGCGGGAACCGGGAAGCAGGCACGTCTGCCTGCACTCGCCACCAAAGCACGCGGACGACAGGCAGGAATGTCTATTTCACGGGAAATCCCGCTCACTCCTGACCGAAGCTTATCAGCTCCATTTCGAACACCAAAGTGGCATTCCGGCCGATCTTCGGGGGCTGTCCCCGCGTACCATAGGCCATCTCCGGCGGAATGATCACAAGTCGCTTTTCTCCCCGTTTCATCAGCTGAAGGATCTGATCCCAGCCTTCGATCACCATCTCGCGCCGCACTCGAAACGTAAACGGCTGCGCTGGATCCTTCGCTTCATCAAACACGCGGCCATCGAGGAGCTTGCCAACGTAGAGGACGTTCACTTTGTCGCCGGGCTTGGGAGTGGGGCCCTCCCCTTCCCGCAGGATAACGTACCGGATCCCGGTCGACGTTTTCTTGGCGTCCGGCCAGGTCTTTTCCACAAAGTCCCGATCGGCCGGCGGCAATTTCTCGCGTTGCGCATACGAGCTGGGAACAACGGCAGCCGCGAGGGCCACGAGGAAAAGAAAGGGCTTCAAAACGGATTTCACAGATGGCACGATTAAGACTTCCCCGCATCCGTGTCACCCGTGTAATCCGTGGTCAATGATTTCCCCACCCCGCCCCACCGTCGTGATCCTTTGTCCTGATGAGTTTAAATTTACTGATCACGAGGCCAGTGTGGAAAAACCGTTTCTGGGTGAAGTCGCCGAAGTGAAAACCGTTTGGGTCGCTTTCAACGCGCCTTTTCCAGAAGAAGCGGTGGCCGCCCACGCGCTGATTTTGTGGCATGGGCCCCTGGTAACCGCCGACGTGCTCGCCCGGATGAAAAACTGCCGTGCGATCATTAGGAATGGCGTTGGTTTCGACACCGTCGATATCGACGCCGCCGCCAAGGCGGGAATCCCGGTGTGCAATGTCCCGGATTACGGCACGGAAGAAGTCGCCGACCATGCAATCGCGCTCACCCTCGCGCTCTACCGGCAACTCTTCCCGCTCGACGCCGAAGCGAAGCGGCTCGGTTGGAAGATCAACGTCGCTCCGAAAATGCGCCGGCTGCGCACGCAGACCTTTGGGGTCATCGGCCTGGGCCGAATCGGGACGGCAACTGCACTCCGAGCTAAAGCACTCGGATTCCGCACTGTGTTCTACGATCCGTACGTGCCGAGCGGAACGCACAAGGCCATTGGTATCGAGCGAATCGATACGTTGGAGGAGATCATGCGTCTCGCGGACACGATTTCAATTCATTGCCCGCTCAGCGGGGAGACACGCGGCATGATCGGCGCGACGGAGATTGCACGGATGAAGCCCGGCTCGTTCCTCGTTAACACTGCCCGCGGCGACATCGTCCAAAAGGCGCCCATCTTCGCTGCGCTGCACAGTGGTCATCTCGCGGGCGCAGGCTTGGACGTGGTGGAAGCCGAACCGCTTCGCACGCGGGAAGAGGCGGAAACGCCCAACCTGATTGTTACCTGCCACGCCGCCTTCTGCAGCCCGGAAGGCATGGTCGAAATGCGCAGCACCTCCGCCCGGATCGCCCGCGCTGCGGTTCTCGGTCAGCCGGTGTGGAACCGGGTGAATTGATCGTGCCGAGCCGCCATTACGGTTGAACAACAGAACGGACGGCCGGATGGCTCGCGATGAGAGCGAGTGCTCCGGTGAGTAATGTCTTTCCGGGCTCCATCCGATGCCAGGGCGAAGCACCCGAGGGATGGGGCAACGGAATACAGTCGGCCGTGTATCCGCGATAGCTGACCGAGAACTTTTTTCCGATCGTCTCCGACAGCGGTCGCTCCCCAAGGAATTGGGTGATCGCCAGCTTGCCCACCGGCAGCACCAACTCCGGCCGCAGCAGCTCGAACTCACGCTCGAGCCACATGGAGCAGTTTGCGATTTCGTCCGGCGCCGGCACGCGATCGCCGCCTTCCGGCCGCTTACCTGGAAAGCAACGGCAAACCGCCGCAAAGTAGATTCGGTTCCGCGCCTCGTCCTCGCTCCACCCGAGCCCGGCCTCGAACCATTTGAAAAGGGTCTTGCCGGCGGTCCACGCAAACGGACGCCCGAGGATCGGCTCCTTGTCCCCGGGTGCCTGACCAACCAGCAACACCTTGCTACCGACCGGTCGTCCGCAGACGACCGGCTTGAGCATCCGCGGACAGCGGACACACGCGCTAAGGGACGCAATGTGCTTTTCGATGAGGGATACCGCAGGGGGGCGGGTAGCCATTTTCATGTCAGGCCCTCAATCGTGGCGGTGGCAACGCCGCCGCCATCCGATTTTACCGGCGGCTGCCGAAACGGCGAAACCCGCCGCCATGCCGGATCGTACCGGGCAAGCTCCCTTGTGGGCGCTGCTGCGCGATCTGCGCCGGGCGGGCCGTGAGCGGTTTGTAGTCAAACCCTTCGAGTTTCAGCTCGGGGATTTTGTGTCCGATGAAGCGCTCAATATCGCGCACGTCGCTCGCGTTTTCGGGTGTCACCAAAGTAAACGCGTCACCGACCGCTTGAGCGCGCCCGGTGCGGCCAATCCGATGCACGTAATCTTCGGGATTCTCCGGCACATCGTAATTGATGACATGCGTCACGCCCGCGACATCGATGCCGCGTGCGGCAATGTCCGTGGCGACCATCACCTCGTACTTGCCGCTCTTGAATCCGGCGAGGGCTTCAATGCGTTGATTTTGCGAGCGGTTCGCGTGCAAGACCGCGACGGAGTGATTGGCCGCTTTAAGCCGCCGCGCGATTTTGTCCGCACCGTGCTTCGTGCGGGAAAAAATGAGTACACAGTCGAAATTGTCCTTCGCCAGAAGAGCGATCAGCAGATCGAACTTCTGTTCGAACGAGACCGGATATACGGCGTGATTGACGGACTTGTTGACGGAACGGTTGACACCGATTTCGACGCGGGTCGGGTCCTTCAACGCAAACGAAGCAACCGCGGCGATTTCCGGTGGAACCGTAGCAGAGAAAAACAACGTCTGCCGCACCTTGGGGCAGCGACTAATGATATCCTTCACCACGGGCAGAAAGCCCATGTCGAGCATGCGATCGACTTCGTCGAGCACGAGGATGGAGATGTCACGCAAGGTGATCGTCCCCTCCTTCAAATAGTCCATCAAGCGCCCAGGTGTAGCGACAATGATGTCGACGCCTCGCTTGAGTTCCTGGCGCTGTACGCCGTAGCCGACACCCCCGAAAATCGCGACGGCGCGCATATCCGTAAAGCGGGCAAAATCGCGAAAGGACGTCTCGACCTGGGCCGCGAGTTCGCGGGTGGGCTCGAGGACCAGGACCCGGGCGTTACCACCTTTGCGATGGGATCCAAGCCGCGTCAGGATGGGCAGCGCAAATGCGGCCGTTTTGCCGGTACCCGTCTGAGCGGAACCGATGAGATCGCCGCCGCCGAGAATAACGGGGATGGCGCGAAGTTGAATGGGAGTCGGATCGGTATAACCTGCGGCTTGAACGCCACGGAGAACCGAGTCGGAGAGATTGAGTGCTTTAAAAGGCATGTGATTCAGTGACCTGATTTCAGCAGTCGCGAAACCGTGGGCCGAACCGAATCGTTGCCGCCAGCATGGGACCGCTCCCGGGAATAAGTCCCGGCGTCTAAATGGAAAAACAAAAAGGACGAAGCTCCTCAGGAGCTTCGTCCTTCGAAAAATCAATTCGTTCGTAAACGAAAGTCGTCTTAGTAACGACGATCGCCGCGATCGCCGCCACGGCCACCGCCGCCGCCGCCGCCGCCACCGTAGCCGCCACGGCCACCGCCGCCGCCGCCGAAGCCACGACCGCCGCCGCCACCGCCGCCGCCGCCGAAGCCGCCGCCTGGACGCTCTTCCTTTGGACGAGCTTCATTGACCGTCAACTGACGGCCGCCGAGATCGACGCCGTTCATCTTTTCCGCAGCCTGCTTGGCTTCATCGGAAGTGCCCATGGTGACAAACGCGAAACCGCGTGGGCGGCCGGTCATCTTGTCCATGGCTACATAAACGTCGGTTACGGAACCGTACTGGCCGAACGCCGAGCGGAGTTCGTCTTCCGTCGTTTTGAAGGACAGATTGCCGACGTATAGTTTGGAGTTACTCATGTGATGTCTCGTAGATCCACCGTCCGCTGCCAGTCCGTTCCCACTGTGGGTTTCGAAATCATCACTTAAGCCAAACGCTCAGCCAACGACTCACCAGAAACTGTCACCTAACGCTTTCTCTAACGAAGAAGCGACACGCTGCATTGGCGATTCGCGTTGGCAAGGGAAATCGGGGCGGAAACCAGCGATCAAACGACACTGTAACGGGAACCGGTCAATCGCCCACGCTCAGCCCGAACCCGAACCGATGCGACCGCCCCGGCGTTTGGCCTCCGCTCGATCACGGTGAGGCGGGCTTTCGACTTCGTTCGACCCGATCTCTTCCCTTTGGCCATTCCGAACCAACGGCGGCACTCGTGATCACGGCGTGGTAGCGGGCGTTTCACTGAAACACCGAATCAAGCAGTCGCCGATCCCGCTTCGTTGGGCGGCCTGAACCTTTTTCTCGAGCGAGCAACTGCTGGACGGGGCGCTCCCGAGCTTTCTCGAACTCTTCGGGAGGAGTAAGATCGTTGCAGAACTTCGGGACCAGTTTGGCGCCCACCCGGGAACGCGGCACGTCCACCACGCAGAGCGTTCGCAGTACCAGACCTTGGCGGACCGTCACTTTTTCGCCCGGCCTTACGTCGCGTGCAGGCTTAGCCGGGAGATCGTTGATCGCCACCGAACCCGCCCTGCACGCGTCGGTTGCCAAGCTTCGAGTTTTAAAGATGCGCACCGCCCACAACCATTTATCCAGGCGAGCCGCTGTATCGAGAGGAGGGGCACTCAATGCGAAGAAAACAAAAACGGTCGCGACCGTTGTCAAACGCGCGACCGTGGAAAATCTCCGAAAAGACCACCGGCTTTCCTCGAATCAGCGTCGGGGAATTCGGTCAAACTCGTTGCGCAGCCAATCATCGAGCAGCGCCTTCTCGTGCCGCGTTGGGTCATTTCGGAACCCCATCGTGATTTTCATCATAAACGAGAGATCCCGGAGCTCACGCTCGCCTTGCGCGACCACATTCCCTTCCGGATCCGTCATCCGAAAGGCGAGGACCATTCGCGGTGGATAAATATCCTTCACAATCCGCACATCATGGTACTGCGGACCGTGCCACGGCTCGAAATCCCCAGCCATGTCGATGTCCTTGAACGTCACGGCAAGCCGATAGCCTTCGGGGACATAGTAGCGAGCTTGGTCTCGCAGATGATCACGCAGCTGGTCGAGATAGGTGGTTCGTTCGTGATCTCCCATGTGAGAATCACGCACGTCCGTAAAGTTCTTCGGCTCAAGGAACACGATGTCTGTTCGCGCGTAATGCGCAGGAGTGCCCGACGAGGCCGCAGTCGCCGGAATGGTTACGCCCATCCCCATTGCGACCAACGTGGCTAGAAGGTGTTGGCGATATTTCATGATACTTAATGGGACGATCCCGGGCATCAAAAGTTCCTTTTATCGGCACGCTCGGGCTCGATTGTGCTGTCCTGCCAAGGCTTTCAACACAAATGCTTCCGGATGGAGGAAGTCACTCCAAGGGACACGGATTTAGGCGAAATCGACGCGTGACCCGAAGCTACGATCCGCTTCGCCACTCCGCGCGCATTTCGGCCACTCGTTAGCGAGCCGAGGTCGGAGAGGCGGCAAGGGTGACGACCACAAACTTGCTGGTCGGTGTATTGCTTTTCGCCGCCACACTATCAATCGGAACCAGCACGTTCGCTTCCGGAAAATAGGTCGCCACACACCCGCGTGGAATCCGGTACGGTGCCACCATGAAGGCGCGCGCCACGCGTTCCCGCCCACCATGACGGTTCGTCAGATCGACCCATTGCCCCTGCTGCAAGCCGGCCGCCGCAATATCAGCCTCGTGCATGAACACCACCCGCCGTCCGCCAAAGATGCCCCGGTACCGGTCGTCGAGGCTATAGACTGTAGTATTAAACTGATCATGCGTACGGATCGTCATCATCACGAACTCCCCCGCTCCCAGTGAACGCCGCGGTACGGCGGCCACCGTGAAGTTGGCCCGCCGATTTGGCGTGCGCCACTCGCGACGATCGCGAGGGGCGTTGGGCAGATAAAACGGCCCACGCCGCACCCGCTGGTTGTAATCTTCAAAACCCGGCACCACGCGCGCGATGCGATCCCGGATCAGATCATAATTATCCGCGAATTTCCGCCAGGGAATTGCCGGGCCCGCTGCCCGCGAGCCCAACACCGTTTCGGCCAGCCGACAGACAACGGCAGGCTCGCTCAACAACGCTTCCGACGCCGGCGCCAAACGCCCGCGTGAGGCATTGATAATGCCCATCGAATCTTCCGTCGTGACGAACTGCTCGCCCGTCTCCTGCTCATCCCGCTCGCTGCGTCCAAGACACGGGAGGATCAGTGCCGTCCGTCCGGTCACCAGATGCGCCCGATTCAACTTCGTCGCCACATGCGCCGTCAGCGAACACCGGCGCAATGCCTCCGCCGTGAACAGCGTGTCCGGCGTTGCCGAAAGAAAATTACCGCCCATCGCCATCAGGACCCGCACGCGGCCATCGTGCATTGCCCGAATCGTCTCGACCGTATCCAAACCGTGATTACGCGGCGACTTCAGACCGAATTCCGCATCAAGGCGGTCGAGCCACGCATCGGGCATCTTCTCGAAGATTCCCATCGTCCGGTCGCCTTGCACGTTGGAGTGTCCGCGGACCGGACACACGCCAGCGCCGGGCCGCCCGATGTTTCCTCGCAGCAGGAGAAAATTCACCACCTGTTGAATCGTCGCCACCGCCTCCGGTTGCTGCGTCAGGCCCATCGCCCAGCACGCAATCGTCGCGCGCGAGCGCATCGCGATGTCCGCCGCCTCGCGTAATAAATTTTCGGATACGCCGCTCGCCTCCACCAGCGTTTCCCAGGAAGCGGCCTGCAGATCCGCCGCCAGTTCGGCGAAACCATGCGTGTGCTCCTGAATGAAGGCATGGTCGAGCACGCTTCCCGGGCTCGCGGCCTCGGGTTCGAGCATCGCTTTCATGATGCCTTTGAACAGCGCCAGGTCGCCGCCAATCCGCGGCTGCAGCCACAGGTCCGCGAGCCGCGCGCCGTCTCCCGCCAAGGTCTTGAAAGCCTTTAACGGGTGCATGAAGTCCTGCGGGTTTTTGAACCGCTCGAGGCCGACTTCTGGAAGCGGATTGACGGACACAATCGTCGCCCCGCGGGCCTTTGCCGCCGCCAGCGCCGCGAGCATGCGCGGATGGTTGGTGCCAGGATTCTGACCGATAACGAAAATCGCATCGGCTTTTTCAAAGTCGTCGAGCTTCACCGTGCCTTTGCCGATCCCGATCGTTTCGCCCAAGGCGACCCCGCTCGACTCGTGACACATGTTGGAGCAATCCGGCAGATTGTTCGTCCCAAAAGTGCGCGCGAAGAGCTGCCAGAGAAAAGCCGCCTCGTTGCTGGTGCGCCCCGAGGTGTAAAACGCCGCCGCGTCAGGCGTCGGCAAACGCCGAAGTTCCTCTGCTATCAGTGCCATCGCCTCGTCCCACCCGATCGGAACGTAATGCGTCGTGCCTGGCCGCAGCACCATGGGTTCCGTCAGGCGGCCTTGCGCGTTCAACCAGTGATCACTCTGTTCAGCGAGTTCCGTGACTGAATACTGCGCAAAAAACTCTCGCCCGACTCGCCGCAAGGTCGCCTCGTCCGCCACGGCTTTGGCCCCGTTTTCGCAAAACTCGAACACATGGCGGTCGTGGTCCGGACTGGGCCAGGCGCAGGACTGACAGTCGAAGCCGTCACTTTGATTCACCCGCAGCAACGCGTGAATCCCACGCGTGAACCCCATCTCGCCGACGAGCTTCGCCGTTTTGGCGACCGCGACCACGCCAGCGGCGGCCGCGCTCGGCCGACCCAGCCGGGCAGGCGTGTCCTCGAGCGGCGGTTCGGCGGCGGGAAGAGGGTCAGGCAT
>JBBQEG010000013.1:0-30299 GCA_038320495.1 Opitutales bacterium
GCCTCCCGAGAACAACGGAGGCGGGGCTTTCCGTTTCTAACCGCGAATGAGACTTCTGCATCTTAACTTGCGAAGGTGAGCCGATAATAAGCGGCAGTGAAGGTCCGGATTCTCATTCTCGTGGTTGGGTTAGTAGCCAGCGTCGTGACGCTGCCGGGGCAACCGAGTCGCATCCCGGAATCCGAGGCGCTTTACGCTCCGACCCATCAGCGCCTCGCCGCCCTCCACGCCGCTGCGCAACGGGATGGATGGGGGCCACATGTCGCGGTATTGCGCCAAACCGCCTTCTTCGCCTACGACCAGGAAAAACTCCAGGCGGCCGAAGCCTGGTTTCATGTCTATCGCTGGTCCCAGCTCTTCGCGCAGTCCGAATCCGAGTACGTGCCTGAATGGGTGCGGACAGTAAATGAGCAGCGGGTCGGGCACGCGAATATGGTCACGCCCATACCGCGACGCACCTCTCGACTGGGGGCGTCCCTTCCCGCGGAACTCCAACGCTGGCTCATTGGCACGACAACGTTTTCGGCTGAGTTTTTCTCGTTGGTATCGTCCGTCGACTATCTCCCGAGAGTTTTCGAGATCCTCGCGGAGTTGCACCATCGCGATCCGATCCGCTTCAAGTCCCATGCCTCCCTCGCGCTCGCCATCGCGCTCGTCTTCGATGTGCCTCCTCCTCCGGTCTGGCCGCACGGGCAAGTGACCGCGGGCGCGTTGCCGCGAAACCAGCCGAAACCGGCGGAGGCGTTTGCCTGGTGGATAAAGCAGGAGCAGCTCGGCCGAACGGATCACAGCCTCGCGCGCCTGGGCGCGAGCGAATTGAAGTTTGTCGTGGATACCGCGGCACCGTGGGCGGAACTCGAGTGGTCACAGCAAGCATGCCGCCAGCATCCACTGGGCAGCCTGGGGAATGTGTATTCAATGATCAAATACCGCCACGACCGCATCGCGGCGGATGCCCACGTCTGGCCGGGGCGCAGCTACACGTTGGCGGAGATCCTCGCGACTGGCGGCATCTGCTCCGATCAGGCGTATTTTGCGACCCAGGCAGGAAAGGCGCGGGGGGTGCCGACGATTCTCATTTTCGGTTCCGGAAACGACGGGCGACACGCCTGGTTCGGTTATCTCGACGGCAACAAGCAGTGGCAACTCGATGCCGGTCGTTACGCGGAGCAGCGACTGGTCACGGGCATTGCGTTCGATCCGCAGACGTGGAGGCCCTTTACGGATCACGATTTGCGCTTCCTTTCGGAGCGTTTCCGCGAGCTGCCGTCCTACCGGCAGTCACGCATTCACACCGCTTTCGCCGAACAGTTTCTCGCCGGGGATCAGGCGCCCGCCGCTGCACGGGCAGCCCGACGAGCGGTAAAGTTCGAGCGTCGAAACCAAGCCGGCTGGGAGCTGCTCTTACAGGCGGCGCGGAGGGAAGGGCGCGACGCGCGGACGCTGGAAAACATTCTGCGCGAGGCGACGATCGCCTTCCAAAATTATCCCGATTTGGAAGCCCAGTACGTCAACCGCACGGCCGACAGCTTGCGGGCTCGAGGAGAGACCAGTGCAGCCGATGCCGAAGTTCGGCGAATCGCCCTGAAAAACAAAGGAGCGCGCGGCGATCTGAGCGTGCAACAAGCCCGCGATCAGATGCGCCGCGCCATTTCCGGCCAGCCTCTGTCCGAGCAGATTCGGGTATATAACCATATTTTGGATACGTACGGACGCGGAGCCGGGATTGGTTTCTTTGATGACGTCGTGGTCGGCTTCACGGAGCATTTATTGCAACTCGGCCGAAAGGCGGAGACCGCCAAAGCCGTGGAGCGCGCGCGCCAGAACCTGAGAATCGAGCCGGGCAGCCAGCTTGCCCGTGAATTGGAACGGCTCGCCAGCGTGGTTCGCACCGCCAAGTGAGTCGCGTCCCCGTTTCCTTCGCTGTCACGCCGACGCGAAATCAAGGCTCCTTCTCAGCCGTTGATCCCGCGACCTCGAGAAACGCGGCCAAAGTCGGGTCGAGGACGGCCGAATGACGCCAGCCGAGCACGAGGCGGCTTTCGGGCGCTGGACCATCGAGTTGTCGAAAGCTGACATCGGGCGGCAGGTGTTGCGCCTCGGAAGGGGTCATAAATGTGACGCCAAGTCCGGCCCGCACCAAACCGACGCCATTGGCTCGAGGCCAGATCTCTTCCGCGATCCGCGGGGTAACCCCCGCGTTGGCAAAGGCGGCGAGAATGCGGTCATAGAAGCCCGGATTGTGGGTGCGCGGAAAGAGAACAAACGGGGTGTTGGCGAGGTCCCGCAACCGGAGTGGTTTTCCCGGGTGTTGAGTCAAGGGATGGGCGGCGGGAAGGAGCACGCCATTGCGTTCCCGAAGGAGCACGCGCGTCCGCAGTCCCGGAGTAGGGGCGTCCGGGTGAAAAAAACCACACTCGATTTCCCCCTCCTTCAGCGCCGTCAGCTGGGCGGACGTGGGCGACTCCGTAAGCTCCAATCGGATACGCGGATGGCGCTGGTGAAAATCGCGGAGAATACGCGGCACGACCGTGGCCATGGCCAGACCGGTGAACGCCACCCGCAGGCGACCCACTTCACCGCCCGCCACCGCCTGCAATTCGGCGGGGAGGGCGGCGACACTGCGGAGCAAAGGCTCGAGTCTCTCCAGCAAGAGCTTCCCGGAGGGAGTGAGCTCCACCCCGCGACGGGTGCGATTGAGCAGGTCGGCGTCGACGGCACGCTCAAGCTGTGCAATTGCTCGACTTAAGGCCGGCTGCGCGATGGCGAGGGCTTCCGCGGCCTTGCGAAAATGCAGCTGTCGCGCCACTTCCCGGAAGTAGATCAGGTGGCGAAGCTCGAAATCGAACTGATACTCGCGCGGCATCACCGACACCCAAATAAGTATTTCCCAAGCATGGCAACAGTTTGGTAGGATAACAGGGTTCGAGATAGGATTTGAGCCCGCTTCGGGTGTTTTCCTTCGTGTCCTCGACCGCCAAACCTTTAATTTTTCTCCATGCCTAAATCACTCTTCGAAAAAGTCTGGGACGCGCACGCGGTCCGGACCTTGGCCAACGGTCAGACGCAATTGCTCATCGGCACTCACCTCATTCACGAGGTCACCAGTCCCCAAGCCTTTGGCATGGTGCGCGATCTTGGTTTGAAGGTGGTGATGCCGCACCGGACGTTTGCCACGGTCGATCACATCGTGCCAACGGACCAGTTCGTCGAGCCGTACAGTGATCCACTGGCGCAGGCGATGATGGATGAGTTGCGCAAGAACTGTGCGGAGTTCGGCATCACGTTTTTTGACCGGGCCACGGGCAAGCAGGGCATCGTCCACATTGTGGGTCCGGAGCAGGGCATCACGCAGCCCGGCACGACCATCGCCTGTGGCGACTCGCATACGAGTACGCACGGTGCGTTTGGCGCGGTGGCCTTTGGCATCGGAACGACGCAGATCCGCGACGTGCTGGCGACTCAGACGATGGCGCTGGGCAAACTGAAAGTGCGGCGGATTAACGTAACGGGAAAGCTCCGGCCCGGTGTTTACGCCAAGGATGTGATCCTGCACATCATCCGGGTGCTCGGGGTGAATGGCGGAACCGGATACGCCTACGAATACGCCGGCGAGGTGTTCGACCGTTTCTCGATGGAAGAGCGTATGACAGTGTGTAACATGTCGATCGAAGGCGGCGCTCGCGCCGGCTACGTCAATCCCGATCAGACAACCTTTGAATACCTGAAGGGCCGTCCTTATTCGCCGAAGGGTGCGGCGTGGGATGCGGCCGTGGAGCGGTGGGCCGGCTTCGCGAGTGACGCCGGGTGCCACTATGATGACATCGTGACGATTGATGCGGCCGACATCGCACCGACGGTTACGTGGGGCATCAATCCGGGCCAGGGCATTTCCATCAACGAGACAATTCCTGATCCGGCGCTGGCGACGGCGGTGGACGAGAAAGCGTCCATTGAAGAAGCGCTCGCTTACATGAAGCTGACGCCGGGCGCCCCCATCAAAGGCACCAAGATCAATGTCGCTTTTCTCGGCTCATGCACCAATGGCCGCCTGAGCGATTTCCAGGAGGTCGCGAAGTTTTTGAAAGGCCGGAAGGTCGCGGACGGCGTTAAAGCCATCGCGGTTCCCGGTTCCCAAATCGTCGCGCTCCAATGTGAGAAACTCGGGCTCGACAAGATCCTGGCCGAAGCTGGATTTGAATGGCGCGCCGCCGGCTGTTCCATGTGTCTCGCGATGAATCCCGACAAGCTCATCGGCGATCAACTCTGCGCGAGTTCTTCCAACCGCAACTTCAAGGGACGCCAGGGCAGCACCACGGGACGCACCATTTTGATGAGCCCGCTGATGGTGGCAGCTGCGGCGGTAACCGGCAGTGTGGCGGACGCCCGCGAAGTGTTCAGCGTTTCATCCAACTAAGTCGCTTCATCATCCGCGGCCGCGCCGTATCCGGAAACTCAACACGATTTCCGCGGCGCAACGGCTCCGCGGACTAACCTTCTTAAACTCATGGCTCTCGAAAAAATCACTCACGTCACGGGTCGCGGCGTCTACGTCCCCGGCAACGACATCGACACGGATCGCATCATTCCGGCGCGCTTCATGAAGTGCGTCACGTTTGATGGACTTGGCGAATTCCTCTTTTACGACGTTCGCAAAAACGCGGATGGGACGGACCGGCCGCATCCGTTGAACGACCCCCGCTTCAAGGGCGCGACGGTGTTGCTCTCCGGCGCCAATTTCGGTTGCGGCTCGTCGCGCGAACATGCGCCGCAGGCCATTCAGAAGTACGGCTTCAAGGCGATCATCGCGGAGAACTTCGCCGAGATCTTCTTTGGCAACTGCACCACGCTCGGGGTTCCGTGCGCGACGGCCAGTCGCGCCGATATCGCAAGGATTGCGGCGGCGATTGAAGCGGATCCGCAAACGGAGGTCGTGGTCGACGTCGCGAAGCAGGAGATCCGCTTTGCCGGTCAAACGGTGCCGACCGTCGTTCGCGCGGACGCCCTCGATGCATTGGTCAATGGCCGTTGGGACGCCATTGCCGAGCTCCTCGATGGTGCGGTTGCGGTCCAGACGAAGGCTGTGACGCTCCCGTATCTGGCGGCTTAAGCAAGACGGGCACGTTCGTCGGACAGGTCTTCCGTGAGGACAGAGGATCGAGTTCATCGGATTACTCCAGACCCGCGGGAGGGCAACCACGCGCGGGTTTCCCATTGTACTTTTCGCGAACTTTTCCCTCGCCGCACCGTCACAGCGCGACACGTTCTCCTTTTCACCCATGTTCTTCGCGTTGATTGAAGTGTTCAAGGGCGCAGGCCTGCTGATTTATCCGCTCGGCATTTGCTCTGCTGCCGCGGTGTTCATCATTTGCGAGCGGTCCTTCGCACTCCGTCGAGTCGCCATCATGCCGCAGGACTTGGTTGACGCGGTGGTGGAAGGCCGCCCCGTGATGGGAGGGAAGCACACCGTACTCGCCCGAATCGTCGATTTCGCGACCCGCCACCAGCACGATGAAGGCGCGATCAAAGCCTTCGCGCGTTTGGAAATTAACCGGATGGAACGCGGGATTCCGTACCTTGACGTCATCTACGCGGCCGCGCCGCTGATTGGGTTGACGGGGACGGTTACCGGTCTTCTGCGCGTCTTCTCTCAAATCTCGCCTGATACCGGGTTGCCCGACCCGGTGGCATTTACCCAAGGGGTGGCGCTCGCGCTTTCCGCAACGGTCATTGGACTCTCGATCGCGATCCCGTCGCTGGTGGGAAGCGGCTATTTGCAGCGCAAAATTGAGAATTACGCTGCTCAGTTGGACGTGCTGCTCGAGCGTCTGCTGAACCGCCCCCGCGAATGAGTTTACTGCAGCACAAGCGACGGAAGCGCCCCGAGATGAACCTCGTGGCGCTGATCGACGTCCTCGTGATGTTGATCTTTTTTGCCTTCGTCACGATGCAGTTTAAGTCCGCTGCGACGTTGAACATCACGCTCCCCAAGGTGGAGACGGCGGGGAAAAATGAGTTCCGCGGAAATGTCACCATTGGAATCGATAAGGATGGAGCCCTGACTTTTAACGGCAAGGCCGTGAGCGATCAGGAATTGCTTGCGTTGCTCCAGCAGGTGAAGGACGTCGACAAGGACATCCCGGTCCTCATCCGGATGGACGAAAAAGGAACCCTGGATCGGCTGACATTCGTGTGGGATGCCTGTCGCCGGGTGGGGTTGACGAAGCACAGCTTGCAGAGCCGATAAACGCATGGAAGTGGCGGTGGGCGGGCGGTTTTTTCCGATGGGGAAATGTCCAGCGGCGTCCGGTAGCGCTGGTTCTTTGTTTCCGCGGCTTGACTACTCACTGCCCGCGGCGCGCTACTCGCAACGCCATGAGAATCGTCATTACTGGAGTTACGCGGGGATTGGGTCGGGCGTTAGTCGACGAGTTTGTCCGCGCCGGACACACGGTGATTGGTTGCGGGCGGAGCGGAGACGCGATTTTTGATCTTCGCATGACGCATCAAGCGCCGCACGATTTTTCGGTGGTCGATGTGGCGCTGGACAACAAGGTCGCGCTGTGGGCCGCCAAGGTTCTGGAAGCAGCCAATCCGCCGGACCTTTTGATCAATAACGCTGCGATTATGAACCGCCTTTCGCCGGTGTGGGAGCAAGACGACCGCGAGTTCACCAAGCTGATCGACGTGAATATTCGCGGAACGCAAAACGTGTTGCGTCACTTCGTTCCGGCGATGGTGGCGCAAAAGAAGGGCGTGATCGTGAACTTCAGTTCAGGCTGGGGCCGCAGTGTGTCGCCGGAGGTTGGCCCGTATTGCATGTCGAAGTGGGCGATTGAGGGCCTGACGAAAGCGATGGCGGAAGAATTGCCTGCAGGGATGTCTGCGGTACCGATCAACCCGGGTGTGATCGACACCGCGATGCTTCGGTCCTGTTGGGCCGATGGAGCGGCTTCTTATCCTAAAGCAGAGCAGTGGGCGAAAGTCGCGGCGCCGTTTATCTTGAAACTTGGACGGAAAGACAACGGGCAGTCCGTCACGGTTGGCAGTTACGTCGACTAATCCGAATCGCTTCGCTCGCTGCTCAAGCAGCAGCCCAGCAATCGTCCTTCGTGATTCAGTCGAGGCGCTTTAGCTCCTCAAGGAGGAGCCGAGCTTTCGCCGGCCGATGAACCGGCACTGGTTTGAAGACTCAAAGTGGCGTTGATTTGGGGTGGTGCAACCGCGGTTGAACTCCACACTCTGAGGTGTATGGCAAAATCGCCGCTGTCCGGTCTCAACGTCCTCCTGCTCGAGGACGATGTTCTGCTTCGCAAACGACTCACTGGCTTTCTCGAACGTGAAGGAGCGGAGGTAACGGCTGTCAGCACAGTCGGCGCTGCCCGGCAGGCGTTGGAGTCGCTGTCGTTTGAAGCCGCGGTGATAGATGTGAATCTACCGGACGGACGCGGCACGGACCTGCTCCGCGACAAACTTTTCCCTTCTACGACAAACGTGGTGGTGATGACGGCTGAAGGTGGAGTCGCGGGCGCAGTCGAGGCGCTTCGGGCGGGTGCGGCCGATTATATCGTCAAACCTTTTGACTTGGAGGAACTGCCGCTGCGCCTCGCTCAAGCGCGGCGGAGCCGGCAGGCGAAACGAGCGGACGAGTTTCGCCGAGGGCAGGAAAGCCAGTTGGTCTTCGGAGAGAGTCTCGCTGGGGTACGTGAAAAACTCGCGAAGATTACGGCTGCGGATCGCCGTCTTTCCGGTCATCTTCCCCCGGTATTAATTGAAGGCGAAACCGGCACCGGAAAGACCGCGATTGCTCGCTGGATTCACCGTAACGGCCCGCGGGCCGACGAGCCGCTGGTCGAATTAAATTGTTCGGCGCTTCCGGACGCGCTGGCGGAAGCGGAGCTTTTTGGCCATGAGCGGGGGGCCTTTACGGACGCGAAAGCGGCACGAATCGGCCTGATGGAAGCGGCTGACGGCGGGACGCTATTTCTCGATGAATTGCCCAGTCTAGCACTTGGACTTCAGGCGAAGCTGCTGACTGCGCTTGAGGATCATTCACTCCGTCGAGTCGGGGCGTCGCGTCCGATTCCAGTGGACGCCCGCGTGATAGCCGCGACCAACGCGGATTTGGGGACCTTGGTCCTGGCGGGAAAATTCCGGGAAGATCTTCTGCACCGGCTGGACCTGTTTCGAGTGCGTCTGCCCCCCTTGCGAGAGCGGGGCAAGGACATCATCGTACTCGCCGAGGAGCTTCTCGGACGAGTGTGCCGGCGTTATGGCCAGAAAGTCCCCTTGATTCCGGAGGAGGGGCGGAGGCGGCTGCTCGCGTATCGTTGGCCTGGCAACGTGCGTGAGCTGGCGCATGAAATCGAACGTGCGGTCGTGTTTGGCGGGGATCAGGGGCTGACGTTCAATCATCTGGCGGCGCCTACGAACGGCGGAAAAGCAAGTTGGCTGCGGCCAGACTTCGTGTTTCCCGAATCCGGATTCTCGATGGAGGCGGCGGTCGATGAACTCGTCGCCCATGCCACGCGCCAAGCGGACGGTAATGTGTCGGCGGCGGCGCGTCTTCTGGGCGTTTCCCGAGACGTGGTGCGGTATCGGCTGAAGGGTCAGCGCGAGAACGAGCCGCTTGGGGAATAATCCGCGTGAGTTGGGCTAAGTTGGGCGATTTTCCCCAGATTTCGAATACTACCTCGAGGGGTCGCTCCAACCTAACCTACTAGTGTACAAGGTGAAAACGTCATTTAAAGCAGTTGGCATGGGCGCTGCAATACAACCGACACAGACTCGATGATTCCCCCGCCAACAAAATCACGGCTCCTCGCCCTCGCGCTTTTTGCGCTGAGTGCGTCTGTGATTTCAGCGCAGGAAAAGAGTGCAGGGGCGAAGTCGGAGGCAAGTGCAGCGGCGCAGGAAAAAGCCAAGTCGAACGCGAGTTCTGCGAAGCAAAAAGCGATCGCTCAGCGGGACGCCATGCTCGCGGAATACGAGGCACTTGCCCGGCAATTAAAGGATGCGAACGCTGAACAGCGGAAGCAGATCCTCGACCGTATCGAGCAGCAGAAGAAAGCGTTCGAAGCTGCCCAAAGTGCGCTTCACAAGCAGATTCGCGACGAGCAGCGCCGGCAGCGGCAGAATGCTTCGCCTCAGCGATAACCCAATTTAGGCGTATGTCAGTCATAGAGCGGTCGTCTTCGGGCGGCCGCTCTTTTTTATCCCAATTGAGGGCGGAACATGGCTTGAGTTGCGGCGTCCTCTTTGCACCCTTTTCGCATTTACCCGAGCTCTGTTGTGATCCCATTTGGTCGAGTTTACTCCGTTCTCTTCTCTGCACTCACGTTTTGCGCGGTCTCGTCGGCAGCGATTGACGCCTTTGCCTTTAACGACCCGCTCCCGGCGGATCTCGCGGCGTTGCTCGCGGATCAACCGATTTGGAGCACGTCGGTTTCGGTGGATACGGCTTTGGGCTACAAGGATAATTTACTTCTAAGCGCGGCCGATCGGGAGGAGAGTGGGCTGGTACGTGGAAGCATCGAAGTCCTTTTGCTCAGAATGGGACGCGGTCGCTTCGAGTACTCGTTTTACACTCAAGCGATGCGTACGCGGTACGTTAGTGGCGACGTCGTTGATCATGATGCCGCCGCCTGGGTGTTGTCGGAAGCGGGTTATCGCCTCATTGAAACGCTCAAGGTCTCGCTGCCGGTTACCGGCTACTACTACGATCAGGTGTTCGATTCCTCCGAGACGGAGTTGCGCCGCGATGTAGCGGAATTGAAGGTGTCCGGAATTATTATCGGTCCGATGGTTCGCTGGATGTATCATCCGGCTGCCTGGCTGGAGACGCAGATTGGCGGAGAGCGAAAGCTTTACCGCGATGGATTTAACAACAGTAGCATCGGTGACTTTGCGCTTCGGATGGGGTGGAAGCGGGGGGAGCGCTTCAAGGTTCGCGTCGCGGGCGTGGAGCGTCAGCGGCGATTCGATGAGCGCGCCCAGTATTCACGCGCGGGGCGGGAGCTGAATGGGACCGAACTGAAAGTTCGCGAACGGGAGGGGGAATTGCGGTTTGACTGGACTCTCGATCGGGCCGGCCAATGGACGACGAGCACGCGGTTCGGACTATTACGCTATGAGGACAATGGTTCCGGGTATTTTGGGCACGAGCGACGGCAGGTTGCTCACGAAGTGGAGTGGGAGAATGAGCGCTGGTTATTCCGGGTGGGCGGGACGGCCGGGCGAATCGACTTTGAAGTGCAAACGGTCGGAGTTGGCGTGGACTTGCCGGCGCGCTTGGCGGACGACTATTCGGCGGAGCTGAGGATTGAGCGCATGTTGAATTCACGTTGGACGGTCTTTTCCGCCTACAATTGGGAGCGTCGCCGCTCCAATGACCCCATTGCATCCTACCGCATGAACGAAGGCTTGCTTGGAGTACGATGGAGCTGGGAGAGATGATGCAGGTAATTCTGCAATGCCCGAAACCGTCGCCACGACTCCGCTTGGACGCTTCGCGTATTCCGGCGTTTTGCTGCTCACTGTCCTCGTATTCGCCGGGGTGGTAGTCGCCGTCACGCTGCAGCTTCGCACCGGACTGCGCGACCAAACCCTGCGCCGAGAGGCGAGTATGCTGGCGGCGGTCACCGCGATGCAGCTGGACAACAGCATCGAGGAATTCGGACCGCTGGAAGACGTACCGGAGGCCGTTTATTTCGCGGTGCTTAAAACCAGCAAATTGCGAGGTGTATCCGGATTTCGGATATTTGATGCGCTGCAGCGGCCGGCCGGAACGTGGGGCTTGTCACCAGCAGACGATTTGCCCTCCGCGGATACCTGGCGGCGTATGGAGCAGTTTGTACCGACCGCGCGGATGGTATTCCGGCGATCGGCCGCGGCGACGCTCGAACAGGCGCTTGGGGCGACCGCGGAAACCGGAGTCGAGGCGTGGGTTCCGCTTCGTTCGAGCCAGTCGTCCACCCTGCTGGGCGCGGTCGAGTTCTGGCTCGATGGTAAGGAGCTGGCGGGCGATTTTGCGGATCATGATCAACGCCTCTGGACTCAGGCGGCAATCGCATGGCTGGCCGGCTCGGTGGTGATCGTGATGACCTTGGGTTGGGCCTTGCGCCGGCTGGCGGCGACGCATGGGAAATTGCGAGCGCGCAGTGAGGATCTGCAGCGAGCGAATCGCGAACTTATGCTGGCGGCGAAGACCTCCGCGCTGGGCGCCGTTACAGCCCATCTTATGCACGAGTTGAAGAACCCTTTGGCTGGGCTCGAGTTGATTGTCGCGGGGCAGGGGGATGGACGATCAACGGGTGAGCGGGGCGGCGGTGAGCTCGCGGCGGCGTCGGAGTTGACCCGGCGATTGCGAACCATGGTTAATGATGTCGTTGAAGTTCTGCGCGATGAACAAACGGGAGCCGAATTTGAGTTAACTCCCACCGAAGTGGCTGAAATCGTTCTGACGAAAGTCGAGGGTGAGGCGCGCGCCAAAGGCGTGTTGCTCGACTCCGCCGGATCCAGTGAACTCGTGCTGGGGGGCAGACGGGGGAATCTCGCGACGCTCGTACTGAGAAACCTGATGCAGAACGCCATCGAAGCGACGCTGCCCGGCGGGCGAGTGCGATTGACGGCGGGCAGCAGCATCGACGGCGGGGCCGAATTTTCCGTGGAGGACACAGGTGCAGGATTGTCGGATACGGTTCGCTCCCGGCTTTTTCAACCCTGCGTGAGCTCTAAACTTGGTGGCAGTGGCCTTGGGCTCGCCCTGAGCTATCAGCTCGCCCAACAGGCAGGTGGACGTTTGGAATTGGTTCGGAGTGATGGCACGGGGAGCGTGTTTCGCTTGGCTTTGAGTCCCACCGAGTAATTTTTATCTGTCTGAAAATAGTTGGCTCCCGTACCCGGATCAGCCTGTCTCGCCGTCCCGTGCGACCGTTACCCTCGCGAGATTTCGTCCCGCTGCTTGCAATCCTGGTAGTTCTTGCGTTCGCGTCCGGAGCTTCGGGACAGGAGAATGCAGAGCGTTGGGCAGCGAGAATCAGCGGCGGCTGGATTACCTACTCGTCGCCGGCCTTGAGCGCCGATGGCACGACCGTTTACGTGGGATTTGAACGGGCAGGCGGGGGCGGGGTCGCGGCGCTTACAACCGCCGGGGCTGCCCGCTGGGTTACAAATGTGACTGCGCCCATCGACTCATCGCCTACACTAGGCCCAGATGGTACGATCTACGTGGGAAGCGTAAATGGCATCTTTTACGCGTTGGCGCCTGGATCAGGCGCCGCCAGATGGGAGTTTAATGCTGGCGCCTTTATCAGCAGTTCACCGGCGCTTACGGCGGAAGGAATGCTCTACTTCGGTACCGGAAGCGGGCGTCTCGTCGCACTCTCTACGGCAGGGCAGGAACGCTGGTCGTTTCAAACCGGCGACACCGTTTTCTCCTCTCCGGCGGTCGGGCGCGATGGGACAGTCTACGTTGGCTCGAGCGACGGATTTCTCTATGCCGTCGGAGCTGACGGGCTGGAAAGGTGGCGGTTCTCAACGGGAGGGGCGATTCTAGGATCTCCTTCGATTGCTTGGGATGGAACAATCTATATAGGATCACTCGATCAGACTCTCTACGCAGTGGCACCCGATGGGTTGCTGAAATGGAGCTATTTTACCAATGGATTGATTGACGCCTCTCCTGTAATCGGAGCGGATGGGACGGTATATTTTGCCTCCGGCGATACCAACTTTTACGCCTTGAATGCTGAGGGAATTGATGAGCAGCGGGTAAAATGGAAGACTCCCATTCGGGTTTCGTCAGCATCGACGGCAGCCGTTCGTGGAGATGGTGTCGTCATTTTCGGAGCCGATGACGGTCGGGTCAGGGCGCTCAATCCAGAAGACGGCAGCATTCGCTGGTTTTTTCAAACCGATGACTTTATATTTTCTTCTCCGGCCATCGCCAACGATGGCTCGATCTATATTGGGTCCGTCGACGGCAGTCTCTATAAACTTGCCGGTAATGGTTCCCCGCTGTCGACCGTATCGAGCTGGCCAAAGTTTCAGCGCGACTCCGGACATGTCGCGCAGATGCCCCCGGCTAACGGAGCAAGACTGATAAATCTATCCGCGCGTGCCCCCGTCGAGCGCTCGCAAATCTTGTTCGCGGGTTTTTTCGTGCAAGGCGGTAGCGGCCACCCGTTTCTACTGCGGGCAGTCGGCCCGACCCTCGCACAATTTGGAATCACTGGCTTCATGCCTGACCCGAGATTGGACCTCTTCTCGTTCTCGGAGAACCGCCTCGTTCAATCGAACGATAACTGGGGAGACATGCAATCGGGCTTCGGGATTGCCGACACTGCTGCGGGTCTTCAGGCCTTTCCGCTGCCCTCCGGAAGCAAGGATGCCTCCATGGTGCCAAGCCTTTTTTCCGGACTATATACCGCTCACGTCTCGAGTGCGAATGGCGAGGAAGGAGTCGTTTTAGTTGAAGCCTACGATGCGCGAGGAAATGACCCGAACGCTCGTCTGTTGAATCTGTCCGTTCGAAGCCAGGTTGGATTGGGCGAGAGAAAACTGATTGCTGGATTCGTCGTTCAAGGGAGCGGGCCGTCTCGTTTGTTGATTCGTGCCGTTGGGCCAGGCCTGACTCAATTCGGAGTGGCTGGGGCGCTGACGCATCCAAGCATGGCGATCTATCGTAATCAGGACCGCCTATTAACCAACACCGGGTGGTCAAACGCCGGAGTGACTTACGATTTGATCGGAGCGGCGAAGTCCGTGGCAGCTTTTCCCTTACAAATGGGGAGCGCTGATTCTGCGGTAGCGGTCACGTTGGAGCCAGGCAGCTACACCGTGCAGGTGTCCGGATTGGGCGAAACGACCGGTGAAGCGCTCGCGGAAATCTACGTTCTGCCTTGATTTTTCTCCCAACTGTGACGCCTTTTACGAGGAGGAATCCGCACTTCTTTGCCTTGGAGACGCGCACATTCCGGGAAACTGCTTGCCACTGCCCCCGCGCCGCATGGACACTAGCTTTCGAATAGGACCGCGCCACACACCCACTCAGTAATCACGCGGGTCTTTGCACCCGCTTCCAGACTACATGGACGACAATGCTCCCAAGGAGAATCCGCCCGCGGATTTCAACAAACTCGATCTGAGCCAGCTGCAGGGCTTCAGTTTCGGCACTCACTGGACCCAGGAAAAGCCTGCCACGGGCGACCGTCGGGAATACGAAGGAGGCGAACGGCCCCGGCGTGAAGGCGGAGGTGGTGCGCCTGACCGGCGTGACCGACGTCCGTCTCGGCGTCCTGCCGGTCCCGGTGAGGGCGGACCAGCCGCTCCCGCAGGTGGTGCCGCTCCCGCAGGTGGAGCCGGTCCAGGCGGAGAGCGCCGCGACTTCCAAGGTCGGCCTCGCCCGAGTGGCCCAGGAGGTGGCGGTGATTTTCGTGGCGGCCCGCGCCGTGAAGGCGGTTACGCGGGTGGTGGCGGTCCAGGAGCAGGAGGCCAACGATATGGACAGCCTCAAGGTGCTTATGCCGGCCGCGGTGCACCGCAGGAGCGCGGACCGTACGATAGTCCTTATTACAGCGTCACCTTCTATCCCGAGGACACGAGCTTCAACACCTTGGTGCAGACCATCCGCAAATCGTGCCGGACGGTTGAACTCTTTGAGATCGCTCGCACCGTAGTGGCCAAGAACGATCGCTTTGTTGTCGTCCTGACCCACAAGCCAGCCAGCGGATTCGACGCCCGGAGTGGTCACGGTTCAAACCAGTCCGCTGCAGAAGCGGGCGCGCCAGCAGCGAAGCCGGCCCGTCCCGTGTTTTACGTCTCGGTGCCGGATGGGGTTCCATTCGAGTCCGACGAAGCGGCGGTTTCTCATGTGCTGAGCCGGCACTTGGATAAGTTCTTCGAAACGGCCGAAGTCGAAGTCGATCCGCCGAAGGGGAATTTCCAAGTCATCAATCGCTGCAGCATCACCGGTGAATTACTCGGCCCGCCGAATTATCACCGCTACAGTCAGATTCTGCAGCAGCATTACGCGGCTGTGATCGCCTCCCGGATGTCGCTCGAGGCTTTCCGCAGTCGAATTGAAACCGTGCGTGATCCAGAAGTCGTCAACCAGTGGTTGGCGAAGATGAAGAAGATCACTCGCTACACATGGAAGCTGAACGGACCAAAGCCCGCCATTTCCGCAGCTCCCGAAGCTCCCGCGGCAGACGAGGCCGTCGTGTCCGACTCGGCAACTCCGGAGGCTCCTTCCGATACGTCTGTCGCGGAGAATGAATCCGCCCCGGCCGCCGAGTCCGCTCCCGCGGTTTCAACGACGCCGAACTTCGACTCCTTGGAGGACGCTCGGTTATACCTGCTTACTCATTCCCGCGACAAAGTCGTGCGGACGTTCGAGACGGCTCGGTTCCCCGGAAAGATCGTCGATTCTCTTCCTCCGGGCGAAATCCGGCGGGCGATTGAAGGCGCACTCGACCGTCAACGCCGATTCCCGCTCGATACCGCCAATGCCCTGCGCGGTCGTTTGCGCCGGGAGCACTTCACGATCTTCAAGAAGGGATCCAAGGGCGTGTCGTATGTCTGCGCCGTGAAGCGCAAGTTCAGAGTGCCCGGGCAGACTTTTGCCGATAGCATTGGCGCGCTGATCAGCTTCATTGAGAAGACCCCGATGGTGCGAGCCAGCGAGCTCTCCACCAAATTCCTCGGCATCTCGCCCGCCGCGGCTCCGGCCGCGGCCCCCGCGGCCAGTGAAGCCGCCACAGAGACTGCTCCTGCGGCCGAGGCCGTGAAAACCGAGTCCGGCTTCAGCTTGGAAGAACGGGCGAAAATTTCGCGCATCCAGGGCGACTTGTTATGGCTGGTGCGTGAAGGTTACGTCACCGAGTTTATCGACGGGCGACTGTTTGCACCGCCGCCGATGGTGGAAGCTCGCAAGAAAGAAATTGAGAACGAGGAACACGACCCGGAGAACTTCCCGGATGTGCCCCCGTCCGCGGATGCTCCGGTGGCTCGGGCCCCAGAGTCTTCATCCGCCCCCGCTGAAATGGTCTCAAAGCCCGCAACCGGGACCACGACCTCAGTTGATGCTCCCGTCGACGCCCCAAGTGAGACAAGCGCCGAGGCCGCCAGTGCGTCGCCAGACGTGACCGAGGCCGCGGCGCCAGTGCCGCACGAAATCGCTCCGGTCGCCGAAACCGCTCCCGCATCCGAAGCGGCTGCGAATGCACCGGACACGACGGAAGCCGTGGAGGAGAAGAAGACCGACGCGACCGCTCCTTGAGCATCGCTCAACTACGCGCAGGATCACCGATGGCGGTGGCCTGCGCGTTTTTCATGTCGGCTCACGGGTTTCAAGTGAGCCGCAGCGTGTGGCGTTCGCTCGAATCAATTCCGAGCGTAAGGTGAAGCGTGTTGGCTGGGAGCCAGCCAGGAATTTTTTCCGGCCATTCCACCGCGAGACACCACGGAGTGATGAGGAAATCGCTGAGTAGGAGATCATCCACCTGGCGGCTGTTTTCGAGGCGATAAGCGTCGAGATGCAGCAAGTTCGTCGGTCCCCGGTGCAGGGTGAAGATGTTGAACGTCGGGCTTGTCACCGATTCCTGGATACCAAGCCCGTGAGCGAGACCCTGGACGAACGTAGTCTTCCCGACCCCGAGGTCACCGTGGAGCGCAATCGTCGAGTCGGGAGGAAGCACCCGAGCCAGGTCCGCGGCCACCGCACGCGTCGCTTCCGCCGAGGACGTTGCCATTCCCGCTTTCAGGCGTTCGAGTACACTCATGCAGTTGCAGACGGCGCTCCCGAGCCGGCGTGACTCTGCGCTCGGCCGCCAGGATCACCGCAGGTGTTCGTATCCATGATAGTGCGACAGGTCGATCGTTTCGCCGCCGGATTGGCCGGTTCGGAGAAAGGAGCCAATTAGGGAAAGTCGGGTCCGTGGAAATGTCCGCCGCCACTTGCGCAGAAACAGCTCCGGCTGGACGTGGGCAGCCACGGCAAAGACCAGTTCATAATCCTCACCGTCTGTCATTGCCCCCCGAAGACCGACGCGGGCTCGCCTCGGAATCGCGTCTGGCAGCAACGCGGGCCACGCTTGTTTGGGTGTCAACGCATGGACGTCCTTCGCCAGGCCATCGCTGACATCCATCATCGCGCGCACGTCGGCTTGTCGAGTGAGCCAGGCTCCTTCGACAAGCCGGGGAACGAAACGATGATGGTGACCGGAACCGAGGCTGCCGCCTAAGTCGCCGGTGACAAAAATATGGTCGCCGATGCGGGCGCCACTTCGGGTGAGGACGCGTTTCGCGGTTGCGTGGCCAAGCAAAGTGAGGCTCGCGGCGAGAACGCCGGGGGCCTGGGCGATGTCGCCGCCGACGATGGGGACGTGATACTGCCGTGCGCAGGCGGCGAGCCCTCGATAAAATCCTTCGAGCCACCGAGTGCACACCGTCCTGTCGAGCGTCAGTGCGAGTACCCCCGCCGTGGGTTGACCACCCATTGCCGCGAGGTCGCTCAAGTTTCGCTTCAGAAGCTTCGCCCCGACCGCACGAGCGGGAACGGTGGCATCAAAGTGCCGCCCATATATCACCGGGTCGACCGTGATCAATTGAGGCCCCCGCGAGCCCGGCAGGACGGCGCAGTCGTCACCGATGCCAAAGGGGGCACGGGGAGAGGCGGACCCAAGCCAACGACGGATTTCGCGGATCAACTGTTCCTCACCCAGAGCGCCCACCGATTCGGATGTGATTTTGGTGAACGGTTGCATTACGTCGTTGGAGGCAAGCGCTCAAACGGTCACGCCGCTCAGAATCAAAGCGACCGTGTTCAGATTGAAGAGGGCATGCGCGACCATGGCGGTGCCGATCTTTCCGGTTCTTTCGTAGGCGAGTGAAAAAAGCACCGCCAACATCACCAACGGAGCCAGGCTCGAGAGGCCGCGCAGGGTGTCCCAATTGACGTGCAGTGCGGCAAAGAAAAGAGCCGGCGCCAACAGCGCGATCACGCGCGGAATGCGTGTACGCAGATAGCGATAAAGTCCGGCTCGAAACACCAACTCTTCCGTGACAGGCGCGACGACCACAGCCAGCGTTACCATGGCGATAAGCATCCAGGGCGAGTCGGCATCCGCAAAGATGCCAATGAGGTCCTGTCGCTCAACCGGCAGGCCCGAGAGGTTCAGCACAATCTCCCACGCTTTCGCGGTGGCGATCAACACCGGTAGTGACATGAGAAAGACCACCAGGCCGGAGACAAAGATGTTGGTGTTTCCGGAGCCGGGCTGGTCCAGGAGCGATTGCCGTGTTCGCAGCGAGTAGAACGCCATTCCCCCAAGCATCCCAAGTTGGGCGGCGGCCCCGACCAGGATCGTGACGCCGTCGCCTCTGATGTTGAGGCGGCGGGCGAGCGCATCTCCGCCGATCGCCGCCGTCATGCTGCCCAAAATGACGAGCGAGAGAAACAGGAGGAATTGCGCCATTGGGATGTCCCACGCTTGAAGCGGGGAAGGTCGCCGTTCCGCTCGCGCGCTCGGACTCATGACGAAGCGCCACAGGAGCATCGCCCCCGCGATGACGAGGATGAGTTCGATGCCACCAGCAATGTAGGCTCCGGGAACGGGCATCCGACCAGTCGATGCAAAGTTACGCGCGGTGCAACGCTGGGAATCGGTTCACTTCAGCCGATTCTTCCGCGAACACCTATCGTTGTAGCAGAACGGCGAATCGATCCAGCCAGCCCTGCTTACCGCGCTTGCGGAAGTCTTCCGTTGGAGAACACCACTCGACCGCCGACAATGGTGGTTTTGACGCGCCCGGTCAGCGTCTGCCCGGACCAGGGCGAATTGCTCGATTTGCTGAAACCCATCTTCGCATCGTAAACCCATTTCTCGTCTGGCGCGAACAAGCAGATGTCCGCCGCCGCCCCGTTTGCCAACGTTCCAGCCGGGAGATTCATCAGCTTTGCCGGCCGTCGGGTCATGAGATCCACGACAAAGGGCAGTTTGAATTTGTTCTGCCGAACGAGCACCTCGAGCGTGACCGGCAGGGCTGTCTCCAAACCGAGGATACCATTGGGCGCGAAATCGAACTCCATGTCTTTTTCGTAATCAGTATGTGGCGCGTGATCGGTGGCGATGATATCGAGCGTGCCGTCACGCAATCCCTCGATCAAAGCCTGCCGGTCCTCCTCCGTGCGCAACGGAGGGTTCATTTTGAAATGAGTGTCGTACGTCGCGAGCGACTCGTCCGTCAGCGCGATATGATGAGGCGTTGCTTCCGCGGTGATGCGGGCGCCGCGGGTTTTGGCCCGGCGGATGATATCGACTGAAAACTGGGAGGAAATATGCTGCAGATGGATGTGCGCACCGGTATATTCAGATAAAATCACATTGCGGGCGACGATCAAGTCCTCGGCGGCATTGGGCCAGCCGCGGAGGCCGAGGCGGGTCGACATCACACCTTCGTTCATGACGGCGCCTTGGGTCATCGAGTGATCCTGGCAGTGATCCATGACCGGCAGGTCAAACATCTTGGCGTATTCCACCGCACGCCGCATCAAATCGTTCGACTGCACGCAATCGCCGTCATCGGTGATCGCAACAACGCCCGCCCGCTTGAGCGAACCGATGGGAGCGAGCGTTTGCCCTTTCATTCCGACGGTGATGCACCCGGTGGGATAGATGCGGATGACCGAGTCACGGGCGATGACGTCCTTCATCAGCTGGATCGTCCCGGTATTATCCGCGACTGGCGACGTATTGGGCATGCACACGACGGTGGTGAATCCGCCCGCTGCGGCGGCCTGCGAGCCGGTGGCCATCGTCTCCTTGTGCGTTTGACCGGGCTCCCGGAAATGGACGTGGATATCCACCAAGCCGGGACAGGCGACCTGGCCGGTCGCGTCGATCTTCCTGGCCCGCTTGCGAGCGGCGAGGGGAAGGGAGTCGACGATGAGCCCGTCAACCACGAAGAGATCGCCAACCGCGTCACGTTTGGCGGCGGGATCGATCACACGGGCGTTGCGTATCCAGAGAGTGGGCATGGGCGCGGATTAGTCGGCGGGCGTCACGAGTTCGGGCTGGCCGCCGGCACAGAGATAGAGGACGGCCATGCGGACGGCGATGCCATTGGTCACCTGCTGCAGAATCACGCTGCGCGGTCCATCGGCGAGCTCACTGTCGATTTCAACGCCTCGGTTGATGGGACCGGGGTGCATGATGATTGCCTTGGGATTCAGCCAGGAGGCGCGCGTCTTGTTGAGACCAAACATACTCGTGTACTCACCGAGCGAAGGAAACAGCCCGGCGGCCTGCCGTTCATGCTGTATCCGCAATAACATCACCACCTCGGCATCCGCCAGCGCGGACTTGAGGTCGTGGGAAACGCCAACCCCCATGGCCGTGAACGACTGCGGGACCAAAGTGGCGGGTCCAACGAGCGTGACGTCCGCCCCCATCTTGGTCAGCGCGTGAATGTTCGAGCGTGCGACCCGGCTAAAAAGAATGTCGCCGAGGATCACGACCTTGCGTCCCCGAAGGGAACCGAGGTGCTCCGTCATGGTGAATGTATCGAGCAACCCCTGGGTCGGGTGCTCGTGAGACCCGTCGCCAGCATTGATCACGGGAATGTCGAGGATGCGCGAAAGATACAGGGGAGAGCCGGCAGCGGCGTGACGGATCACGATCATGTCGGCCTGCAGCGCCTGGATATTCTCTGCGGTGTCACGCAGCGTTTCTCCCTTGGTCGTGCTCGAGCTGGCGGCGTCAACGGAGATGACATCCGCGCTGAGGCGTTTGGCCGCCATGTCGAATGCCATCCGAGTGCGCGTGCTGGGCTCAAGGAAGAGGTTGACGATCGTCTTGCCGCGGAGCGCCGGTACTTTCTTCACGCTGCGTTGGAGCGTGCGTTTGAACGCTGCGGCGGTGGTATGAATTTGCTCGATTTCGGCGAGCGAGAGTTCCTCGAGGGTGAGCAGATGGCGGCGATTCCAGGACATGAAAAGAGATCAGAGCGCCGAGGGTTGCGAGGGGGTGCCGGCCGGCTGAACGCGGATCGAGTCTCGATTGGGGTTGGCCGGATCGAGCGTCACGACGACTTTCTCGTCGGGCCTCGTATCGAGGGCGAGTCCGACGAAATCGGCTGCGAACGGCAGGCGGCGCCCCTTCCGGTCAACCAGGACCGCGAGTTCGACTTTACTTGGGCGACCATGATCGAACAACTCGTCGAGTGCAGCCTTAAGGGTGCGGCCGGAAAAAAGCACATCATCAATGAGGATCACGTACGCTCCGTCCACATCCACGGGGATGTGGGTGGCGACGTATTCCTTCGGGATGGGGTGAAGCCCAATGTCATCGCGATGAAAGGAAATATCCAGGGTGCCGAGATGGATCGCGCTCGCGGCGGGACGCCCGGCAAGCGCTCGCGAAATACGCCCCGCGAGTTCGATGCCACCGTTGGCTATTCCCAGCAGAATGACAGGCTGATCGGGGCGCAGTCGGCCGGCAATGCCGTCGACGAGCCGCGAAATCGCAATCTGTATGTCCCCGGATCCGATGGTCTGTGACGTCGGCATCGCGCAGGGTTGTGACGGTTGGCAGGAAAGGAGGGAAGATTTTTCTGGCCAAAAAGCGAGGACCGGGGCCGGGCGCAATTTGCCTTTGGCCAACGCGTCGCGACCCTTCTTCCGGCCATCGTTCCGGCGCGGAAGACCGATGGCACGGTTAAGCCGGTTTACTTCAGCGCGGCCCAGACCCGCTGCACGTCATCGTTCTCTTCGAGCGCTTGCAGGAACTCACCCACTTCAGCCCGATGCGTGTCATCCAGCTCCGGATACGTTTTCGCAACGTGGCCAAGTTCGGCCGTGGTGACGCTCCAGCCGTTTTGCTTCAGCCAGGTGGCCACGGCGTGAACGGCGGTGCGTTCCGTGAGAAAGCGCGCGCCAGCGTGCCCCTCGGGGATGTCGTCATTCTGCTCATGAGTTATCGGCTCTAATTCGTTCGCGCCCGCTTCGATCGCGGCGGCTTCGAGGTCCGAATTCGGATCGGGGTGATGGGCTTCGACGATTCCGACGTGCTCGAATAAGAACTTGTTGCTGCCCGCGCCGCCGAGATGCCCCTTTTTAAAGAGTACGCGGATGTCGCTCGAGCTTCGGTTATGATTGTCGGTCATGACCTCGACGATGACGGCGACTTTGTGGGGCGCGTAGCCTTCGTACACGACGGACTCCAGGGCGGAACTCTCGCTCCCGGAACCCGAGCCCTTGGCAATGGCCCGTTGAATCACGTCGCGCGTGACACTCGCTTTCTTCGCCTTTTCCACCGCGGCAAAGAGCCGGGCGTTCGCCTCGAGATCCCCGCCGCCCAGTTTGGCGGCGACGGTTATTTCCTTCACGAGCTTTTGGACAACCTGACCTTTTCTCAGGTTGACGATTGCGCGTTTCGCGTGGAGCCATTGACGTCCCATGCGCGTGAGATAGGGAACCCGTTCTCCGGCCGCAAGCGCCGAGTGAGCGCCTTAATTATTGCAGTCGCCGCTGTAACAGAGCCAGCAAAGGACAAGGATAATTACGGAAAAAATCGCGACCAGAATCATGAAAACAAAGTGTCGATACGTAGGGCGGGGGGAACGCCTCCTTTACCCAATGCGCGGATGGAGCGGTGGCCAGCTAAAACTTCCCCTTTTTCTTCTCTTCGACCACCTTTAGTTTTGAACGTTTTTGAGTCGCGAGGTGTAGTGCATGAAGCAGGGAAGTGGATCGGTCGCGAATTTTGACGGTGCACGCACGTTGACCCGTTGCCCGGAATCACCTCGATTGATTGAACTGTGATCCGCTCACTTCCCAGCATTGTCCATCTCGACGCCGACGCGTTTTTTGTGTCGTGCGAGCTGGCATTGCGGCCGGATCTCCGAGGTACGAAGTGCGCCGTGGGCGGACGTGAGCGCGGTATCATTTCATCAGCCAGCTATGAGGCTCGGGCCTGCGGCGTGTACACGCCGATGCCCACCCAGCGGGCTCTCAAGGTCTGTCCCGACCTCATCCTGCTACCGCACACCGCGGGCCTCTACGGAAAGGTTTCGCACCAGATGTTCGATCTTTGCGAAGCGCTGACTCCGTTGGTGCAACGCAACTCGATCGACGAAGGGTATCTCGATCTTGAGCCATGCGATTGGCGCACGACGGCTGAGGTCGAGGCGCACGTGCGCGGTTTGCAGTCGCGAATCTGGGACGAATTGCAGATTCCCGTCTCGTTTGGCCTGGCGACGAACAAGCTCGTGGCGCAAATCGCCTCGAAGCTGCGCAAGCCGCGCGGTTTCGTCACGGTGCCAGTCGGAACGGAAGCCGCATTCCTCGCACCGTTGCCGATTGGCAAGCTTCCCGGAGTCGGGGCCAAGACTGAGCAAACGCTCATCGAACAACATTGTCTCCATCGAGTCGGTGACATCCTAACGCGGACCGAGAGCGAGCTCGAGGCGATCTTTGGTCACGATTGGCGGTCGATGGTGGCGGTTGCCCGCGGGGAGGACGATCGGCCGGTTGAGACCGAGCACGAAGACGCCAAGAGTTATTCCCAGCAGGAAACGTTTGGCCGCGACATTAGTGAGAGCGGGGAGATTGAGCGGACCCTGAAACGGATGGTGGATGAGTTACTGGCGAAAGTGCGGGAGGATCGGAAGCGCGTGCGAACCATGACGGTAAAAGTGCGCTATTCCGACTTCACGCAGCAGGCGCATGCCCGGAGCCTGGAAAACGCCAGTGACCTCGAAGCCCATTTCTATCCGCTCGTCACCCCTTTATTGCGTGCGGCATGGTCGAAGCGCCGCCCGCTTCGGCTCGTCAGCGTGCGCTTTTCCGGAGTCGAGGATCATGCCGGGCAACTGGAAATGTTCGCCGAGGGTGACGAGAAGCGTCGGCGGCTTGCGGGCGTGTTGGATCAGTTAAACAAAATACGGGGAGGAGCTGTGGTGCAGCATGGGCACCAGCTTGCCAAACGCCGCCCGAATTCCTAATTCCCTCTTTATGCCAATCTACGAGTATTACTGCCCGGACAATCACACGATTTATCAGTTTTACGCAAAGACAACGGCGCAGGGCCAAACGCTTCCCGCGTGCCCCGCGAACCCGAAGTATCGCATGAAAAAACTGGTCTCCGCCTTTGCGATCACGAGTGGCGGAGGAAGCGATGAAGCGACCGAACAAAAGCCGCCTGCGGAAGGGGAGGATCCGCGGATGGAAGCGGCGATGAACAGCATGGAGAAAGAGTTTGCCGGAGTGGATGAGAACGATCCGAAGGCGATGGCGCGCATGATGCGAAAAATGGCCGATCTCACGGGCGAAAAAATGGACACGCAGATGGAAGAGGTCGTGCGCAAACTCGAGGAAGGCGCGGACCCGGAGTCGCTCGAAGATCAGTTGGGCGGCTCCGATGATTTCGAAGGGGATGGCGGAGGGACGGGGGAAGATGCGAGTGAGTTCGAGAAGAAGGATCCGAAGGAGCCGCGGCATCGGTTTCGGGTCCGCCGAGCCGCCCCGCGTCGCGACCCGCAGCTCTACGATTTCGCGTAGATGGTGTAATGTCACTTATTACGTGACACGATGCGGGTCGGCGGGCGAGGCGCTTCTGCGTGCGTAGCTTGGGAACAAGCCAATCGGCACTCACCGCCAACGGTGGGAGCGATTTGATTTACATCGGCCGGGGCGCTGTGAGTTACTCGGGAAGCATGTCCCCTCCTGAACTTCCCGCCCGCATCGATGCAGCCAGGCAGATTGTCCTTGCACAGACCGAGCTCATGCATCGCGAATTTGGCCGCGCCGAGAGCAAATGGAAATACGACGGCACTCGGGTAACGGCGGTCGATGTGGCCATTTCCGAGAATATTTTTCGGGGCCTCGCAGCGCAGTATCCGGACGATCAATACTTCAGCGAAGAACTCGCTGAGACCGACGATCCGATACCGGTGACGGCGCGTTTCTCCTGGGTACTGGATCCGATCGACGGAACCAATAATTTTGCGCTCGGTATCCCGCATTGCGCGATCTCCCTCGCGATCTGCGAACGTGGTGAGCCGGTGTACGGGATAATTTATGACCTGAGCCGGCGCACCCTGATGCATGGCGGGCCGGGTTTTGGAGTGTTCGATGGAGTGAAGGAAACGCGCGTTAGCACCGCCGCCACTTCGCGTGAGACCCTCATCGGCTTTCATAGCCCATTCGATAAAACAATTCTGCCGATGGCCACGGGAGTATTGTCGCGTTTCAAAATCCGCGGCCTCGGCAGCGCCACGCTCCACCTTGCCTATGTGGCGGCCGGTATCCTGGATGGATGCGTCGATTTCAATGTGAAGATCTGGGATTTGGCCGCAGCGATCCCGCTGTTGCGCGCCGCCGGTGGGGAAATTCAGTTCTTGAACGGCGAGCAGCTTCCCATGCGCGACTTCAATCTCAAGATGGGTCGCATTATCTACGTCGCGGGAAACCCGGAGATCTGCCGCGAGCTGCGCGAGCTGATGACCCGAAAGACAGGATTCGCCACCGCTTGAGGCGGGTACCAACCGGGTGGTGCATGGCGCGGCTCTTTTGCGCCGCGCCAGCCGGATGGCGGCACCTGCCTCCTTCGATCCCAAGCCCGGCCCGGCGGCCACGCCGGGACGCGGAGACTTCGGAAGGCAGCCGGACTAAACCTGATAGGTCTGCAGCGGTACGGGATCGAGCACGCTCGCATTCGGCATTTTCGCCGAAAGCTGTTTCATGAACCAGGCCCGAGCTGCGGGGTCGCCGTGAGTGAGCACGACGCTTCGCGCGTTGGTCTGAACGGCGAACTCCACCAGCTCTTCACGGTCGGCATGGCCGCTGAGTTCGAAGCGTTCGACGTGGGCCTTGATTTTCTGACTCACATTCACCGCGGAGAAGAGAAAGTCATCCCCGGGGTGTGCCGCCAGCAACTGACCTCCAGGAGTGTCCGGATCACAATACCCGATAAAAGCGATCATGTTGCGCGCGTGCCCGACCAGTCCCGAGGCAAGGGCGTAACTCGGCGTTTTCTCGACCATCATGCCTGAGCTTACAACGTAAAGTGCGTTCTGTTTCGGATCTTCGCCGGGATTAATTTTCCGGGCCGTGGGCTGCACTTTCAGATCCTTGAGGATCTGTCGGTTGAAATGGACGTGCTTGGTTTTCCGTGAGATCTCATCGAAATAGTCGGCCAGATCCATCCCCAGCCCGCCGGCAAATATCGGGCAGTCGACAAGGCGACCGAACTTACGGGCATCGTGCAGGATCGCGAAGAGTTCCTGCATGCGTCCGAGGGCGAACACCGGAATCAGCATCGAGCCGCCCCGTTGAATGGTGTCGTTGATCGCCTGAATGAGGCGCGCGACTTCATTGAGGCGTTCCTTGCCCATCGGTCGCTCGGTCGTGCCCCGGGTGGTCTCGGTTACCAGCGTGTCGAAATGTCCCGAGGGAAACTTGGCGCCCTCGAGGGTTCGCTGCGCGTCGAAAAGAACATCCCCAGTGAAGAAGATCTTCCGGTGTTTGTAATGAATCTCTACTCCGGCGGCGCCGGCCACGTGGCCCGCTTGATGGAAGGTGATTTCGATGTCGTCCTTCGCGCCGCGGAAATGCTTGGCGAGTCCGAAAGGGAGCCCCGTGAGTCGCTTCCCGATCCGATCGACCTCGTCATGCGTAAATAATGGATAATCCGGAATATTCGCGTCCTCGCGCTGCTTTAGCATCACGTTGGCGGAGTTGTGAAGCATCCGTTCGATCAACATGCGGCTCGAAAGCGTCATGATCACCGGCGTATTGGGATGCTCGCGCATCACCACCGGCAGGCTTCCGATATGGTCGAGGTGGCAGTGCGTAATGATGATCAGGTCGAGAGTGACGCCGCGAAGGGGAGTCAGATCCGGCGTGGCGGCGCGGCCCACGCGTTTCGGGTGCAAACCGCAATCAACCAGGATGTTAATATCGCCAAGCTGGACGAACAACGAATTGGCACCAATACCGCCGTCGCGGTTCAGGTCGATAAGCTTCATGAACAGGTCAGAAAGAACGGGCTAAGGAAGGAGAACGAGAAAGAAGTTTAGAATCAACCACCCCAGACTGAGGAGGGTCAGGCCGCCCGCGCGTCAGGGCGCCGCCACAATTCGAGGCTTGTTGACGGGGAACGGAGACGCTCGCGCTTAAAACTCGACCCGTCAGGGTGGCGAACGTCACCTTCGTCACGCCGTTTCCCGGCGAGGAATGTTCATTTCAAAAGGCGGCAGAAGGACATGTACTTTGTTTCCCAGTTCGTCGACCCCATGAAAACTGCCATGGGCGGAGGCATCAGCTCCCGTCACATGGTAACTGTTGTAGGAAAACTGTTCACCCGGAGCCAACTGTGGGGTCTCGCCCACGATCCGATCGCCCTCAATCACGAGTCGCGTGCCATCGGCATGTTGGACGACCCACTTCCGACCCAGCAGGGTGATGGAGCGGTCGGAGCCATTGCGGATGGAAACAAAATAAACGAAGGCATGCGGCTTGTCGGCAGGGAGACTCGCGCCGCCGTGATGGTAGCAGAGTTTATCGAGGGACGCCTTGAGGCCAGGCAGTTCGCGGGAGCAGGACACAGCCGACAACCAATCCAGAAATCGAGAATCTGAAAGCGGGAAACATGCGTTTCCTCTTTTCGCCTTTCGAGTTTCGCCTTTGATCGCAACGCATGGCCAAACTCGCGCTCCTCTCTGTCTCCGACAAAACCGGCCTGGCTGAATTCGCCACGGCACTCGTGCGGCAGCACGGCTACACCCTGCTTTCCACGGGGGGAACCGCGAAGCTCCTCGCCGGGCAAGGGTTGCCGGTCACCGAGGTGAGCCAGCACACCGGCTTCCCCGAAATCATGGAGGGGCGCGTCAAGACGCTCCACCCGAAGATCCACGGCGGCCTGCTGTGTCGACGGGACAAGCCGGACCACCTGGCACAGGCCCAGAAAAATGACATCGCCCTGATCGACCTGGTTGTCGTCAACCTGTACCCGTTTGAGGAAACGGTCGCGAAGCCCAGCGTCCACTTTGAGGAGGCGATTGAGAATATCGACATTGGCGGTCCTTCGATGCTGCGCAGCGCGGCGAAGAATCAAGAGAGCGTGAGTGTCGTATGCGATCCCGCCGATTATGGCGCCGTGATCGAAGCGCTTGCCGCCGAGAAGAGTGAACCCGCAAAAATCGCCGCGTTGCGCCGCCGACTCGCGCTGAAGGTTTTTCAACGCACGGCAAGCTACGATGCCGCGATTGCGCGGTATCTGGAACTACAAGCGACCGAACCCGATTTGGAGGCGATGAGTGGGTTCCCAGCCACTCTGACCCGCACCTGGAAAAAGGCGCAGTCGCTGCGTTATGGTGAGAATCCGCATCAGAAGGCCGCGCTCTACGGCACGTTTCACGAGCACTTCTCGCAGCTCCACGGCAAGGAGCTCTCGTACAATAATATATTGGATATTACGGCGGCGACCTACCTGATCGGCGAATTCGAACGGCCGACGGTTGCGATTCTCAAACACACCAATCCGTGCGGCGTGGGCAGTGCGGATTCGTTGATCGAAGCGTGGGAGAGAGCGTATGCCACCGATCGGCAAGCGCCTTTCGGCGGCATCATCGTCGTCAATCAGACGCTCGATGGGACGCTCGCAAAAGCCATCGCGGAGATCTTCACGGAAGTGATCATCGCACCCCGTTTCAGCGATGAGGCCATGGAAATTCTCGCGAAGAAGAAGAACCTTCGCCTCATGATCGCGAAGGGCGGAATCGGCGCGGACGCGCTGCAGGAAATTCGCTCAGTCGTCGGCGGCGTGCTCGTACAGGATCGCGATCGCACCCTCGGCAATGTGCGCGAGTTTAAGGTGGTCACGAAACGGGAGCCGACGGCGGATGAGTGGGCAGCGATGATGTTTGGCTGGAAAGTCGGCAAACATGTTAAATCAAACTCGATTGTTTACTGTCGCGGAGAGCAGACGCTTGGCGTGGGAGCAGGCCAGATGGCGCGAGTCGATAGTTCGCGCATCGCCGTCTGGAAAGCAGGTGAAGCAGGCCTCGACCTGCGCGGCTCCGTGGTGGCAAGCGAAGCACTTTTTCCATTCCCCGACGGCCTTATCGCCGCAGCCGATGCCGGCGCGACGGCGGCAATTCAACCCGGTGGAGCAATTCGGGATGCCGAGGTAATTGCGGAGGCCGACGCCCGCGGCATGGCGATGGTCTTTACCGCAAGTCGGCACTTTAAACATTAAGAGGCGTCCGTTAGGATTCTTTTTCAGAGTCATAACCTCCCTTCCAAATGAAACGCATCTCTCTTTCCCTGCTCGCGGCGGTCCTCATGTTGGCCGGTTGCTATACCAATCCGGTCACGGGACGGAGATCGCTGGTTTTGTTATCGGAAGGAGAGGAGGTTTCGCTCGGAGCGCAGTCGTTTCAGGCGATTCGCGAAAAGGAGAAGGTGTCGACGGATGCGGGCGCGATCGCGCGGGTGAATCGCGTGGGCCAGCGAATCGCGCAGGCGGTGGGTAATGAGCTACCGGACGCGAAGTGGGAGTTCGTGGTATTTGAATCAAAGGACGCGAATGCCTTTGCGTTGCCCGGAGGCAAGGTCGGGGTTTATACCGGATTGCTGCGGCTGGCCGAAAGCGATGCCGAGCTCGCCACGGTGATCGGCCACGAAATTGGCCACGTGATCGCTCGCCATGGGGCGGAGCGCATGTCGGAAGCGATGGTGATGGCGGGGGTGGGAGCGGTGGGATCAGCCGTCGTGGAGACGAAAACGCAGGACCCCCAGATGCGGCAAATGTTTGAACTGGCGTATGGCGGCCTCGCGACCGTCGGCCGCGTGCTGCCGCACTCTCGGAATAACGAGAGTGAATCCGACCGCATGGGTGCGATTTATGCGGCGCGGGCGGGTTACGACCCGCGGGCGGCAATTACCTTCTGGCAGAAGATGGTCGCACAGAAACAGGCCGGCGGAGCGGCAGCCGGGGGCGCGTTGTCCGCGTTGCTGTCCACCCATCCGGCAGACGAAAAACGCATCGCCGATTTAAAGGCGCTGATGCCACAAGTGGTGCCGATCTACGAGCAGAACCGCGGCCGATACGCGAACTGATCCGAGGCCGTGATGATCGCGGGCCAGCGCTCGAAGGCGACAACCCGTTTTTGGTGAACGGCACGGAGGTCAGTACGGTGCATCGGTTCTCAGCGTGGACCTCATTGTGAGGCGTCGCTTGCGGAACGTCGGTCCGTCCCGACGTGCGCTGCGGTCGTGCTTTTCCGATTGGCGCCCG
>JBBQEG010000014.1:0-30270 GCA_038320495.1 Opitutales bacterium
ACGAATCGCGTCGGGCATCGGAAATCACCGCGAGGCCGGGTTGGCCGGAGGCGTGCGCGACCATGGCCAGGCTGGTGTAGGCAAAGATCGGACGCGGCTTCAAAACGCACCACGTGCGCACTGCCATTGCGACGGTGCGAACGCCGAGGATGGAGCCCGGGCCATCGCAGAAGACGAATGCGCCCACGTCGGCGAGTTCGACCCCGAGCTTTTCGATGCCGGTGAAGACCGCGACGCCCGCTTCGTCCTCGCTCGTCTGCCACGTGGCCTGGCCGTCGGCGTGGATCAGCCCGACTTGCACGCGCGTCGACGCCGCATCGACCACCAGGAGTGGTGCATGGGCGGCAAGCAGAACACGGAGGCTGGGCATCGGCGCCGACGAAACGGAGCGGAAGGGCGGCGCGCAAGCTCCCATCGCCGCCGGCATGTGATCGAACGCGCGGACGGATTCCCGAAGGGAGGGTGGACTTGGCGCCGACCAAAGCGCTGAAGGATCGGTGAGCGTTGTTGCCCCGCGATAAGCGCGGTCGAAATCAGAATGCGTCGGTCCAGAGATCTCTCCCCGTTAACTCGCCACACGGGTCTTTGAATCCATCATTGACCGGCACCCTTCGAACCCTACCGTGGACAATTCTTTTATCACAAAACCCGTCCGCATTTTTGCCGTGAACGTCCAACTGAATAGCGTCTCCGCCACCCGTAAGAATCTCGTCGTCACGCTCGATCCGAGCGGAGTCGATGCCGAACACCAAGCTTCGGTCGGTGAGGTCGCCAAATATGCGCGCCTTCCCGGGTTTCGTCCCGGCAAGGTGCCGGCCGCGATGATCGCCAAGCGCTTCAGCAAAGAGATCGCGGAAGATTTCAAGCAGAAGGTCGTGGCCAAGGCTTACCGGACTGGTCTCGACCAGGAGAAGCTCGACGTTCTGAACGTGGTGAAGCTCGAAGAAGGTGAGATCGCCGCGGGTTCGCCCGCTACGGTCACCATCACCTTGGATGTCCGTCCTGAATTTGCGGTGCCGGATTACAGCAATCTCACGACGGAAGTTGCTCCCACGGATTCGACCGACGACGAGGTTGAGAAGGTGATCGAGAGCCTTCGCGCCGAGCGCGCTGATTTCAAAGCCGCGGATCGTCCGTCGGTGAAGGGTGATTACATCAAGCTCGCGTACGAAGGCAAAGTTGACGGTCAGCCGATTGCCGACCTCGCTCCGGAGAAGCAGCTTTATGGCAGCGTTCCCCAAACCTGGGAAGAAGTGGAAGGAGCCAACGAAGGGGTCATCCCTGGCCTCAGCAAGGAACTCGCGGGCTTGAAGCTGGGCGATAAGAAGGACGTATCCATCACGTTCCCGGCCGAGTTTGCTCCGGTTCCCGCACTGGCGGGCAAGACGGCGATCTACTCGGTTGACGTGCAGGAGATCCGCGAGCGCGTTCTGCCGGAGCTGAATGAGGAATTCTTCAAAGGACAGCAAGTTGACGATCTCGCGGGTTTGCAGGCCAAGGTCCGCAACAACTTGAAGATGGAGAGGGAATATCAAAACCGCACCGCTCAGCGGCGCCAGATTACGGAAGCGCTCTCGGCCGCGGTAGATTTCCCGGTGCCGGACTCCTTGGTGGAAGCCGAGACCCAAGGCGTGCTGCGTCAGTTCATCGAAGAGAACATGCGTCGTGGCGTGCCCGCCGAGCAGTTCGAGAAGGACAAGAAGGAACTCTTTGAAGGCGCCAAGAAAGCGGCGCACTCGCGGGTCAAACTACAGCTCATTCTCGCGAAGATTGCGGAAGCCGAGAAAATCGAGGTCACGAATGATGACCTGAACACCTATTTGTACCGGGAATCGATGCGTTCGGGCCAGAAACCGGACAAATTGGCGAAGGCACTGGGCAGCGATCGCGAGCAGCTTCGCTCGGTGCAGCACGGCATCATTTTCGACAAGGCGGTTGATTTTCTGGTGTCCAAAGCTAAGGTCACCACTGTCGAGCCAAAGGCTTGAACGGTCCAACCCAACACACCACGTGAGCTACTACGTCCCTATTGTCCTGGAAAACACCGGCCGCGGCGAGCGGTCGATGGACATCTATTCGCGCCTGCTGAAAGATCGGATCATTTTCATCGGCACGCCGGTTGACGATGTGGTCGCGAATCTCGTGATCGCCCAGCTGCTCTTTCTGCAGATGGAAGATTCGAAGAAAGACATCCATCTCTACATCAACTCGCCGGGTGGCGTGGTGACGGGCGGCATGGCGATCTATGACACCATGAACTTCTTGCAGTGTGACATTGTCACTTACTGCATCGGCATGGCGGCCAGCATGAGCACGGTGCTCCTTGCTGCCGGCACGAAGGGGAAGCGTTTCGCGCTCCCCAACAGCCGCGTGATGATTCACCAGCCGAGCGGTGGCGCCGGTGGCCAGGCCACCGACTTCGCCATCGCGGCGCGTGAGATCCTGCGTTGGCGCCAGACTCTCAACGAAGCCATTGCAAAGCACACGGGGCGTCCGGCGGAGCAGATCGAAAAGGATTCCGATCGCGATTACTACCTGAGCGCGCTCGAGGCGAAGGACTACGGGATTGTCGATCATGTGGTGGCTTCCACGCGCGAGGCGCAATCCGTCGTGCAGACGGTCGCGGCCTGAGGTTTTCGCTCAAGGATGCGGGCCTGCGGGCCCGCCACGCTCGCACCCGCAGGCGGACTTGGGATCGGGTTTGCATTTTATCGAGCTCGGACGTCCTTTCTCCCCAATCGCGATGGGCCAGTCCATCCCTTAAGCCTACTCGCAGCTCGACACCGTCCTCCGTCTCCTCTCCTTTACCACCATGGCCAAATCCGCGCGCATGACCCTCTGTTCCTTCTGCGGAAAATCGCAGGCGGAGGTAAAAAAGATCATTGCCGGTCCGGGTGTCTATATTTGCGACTCTTGCGTGAACGTCTGCAAGACGATCATCGATCGCGAAGTGAAGACTCCTTCCGTTGACGCGAAGCCGGCCTTTCGGCTCATCAAGCCATCCGACCTGAAGAAGTCGCTCGATGATTATGTGATCGGTCAGGATCACGCGAAAAAGGTGCTCTCGGTCGCGGTCTATAATCACTACAAGCGCCTCATGTTCGACTCCGGACAGTCGAAGGATTCGGCCGCCATCTCTCCGGAATTTAATGATGTCGAGGTCGAGAAGAGCAACATCCTGCTGGTGGGTCCGACCGGGTCCGGGAAAACCCTGCTCGCCCGCACCCTCGCCCGCATCCTGGATGTGCCGTTTGCGATTTCTGATGCCACGACGCTGACGGAGGCCGGCTATGTCGGCGAGGATGTCGAGAATGTTGTTCTTCGCCTGCTGCAGTCCGCGAATTACGACGTGAAGAAGGCCGAGTGCGGCATCATCTATATCGACGAGATCGATAAGATTGGCCGCAAGACGGAGAATGTTTCGATCACGCGCGATGTCTCGGGTGAAGGCGTGCAACAGGCCCTCCTGAAGATTCTCGAAGGCACGACGTGTAATGTTCCTCCGCAGGGCGGCCGGAAACACCCGAATCAGGAATATATCCAGATCAACACGTCCAATATTCTGTTCATCTGCGGTGGCGCGTTTGTAGGTCTCGATTCGATCGTACAGCGACGCCTGGGCTCACATAGCCTTGGGTTCTCGTCGATCGCAAATCAACACGCGCGGGCGCTCGCTCCGGAGCAGATGATGAAGGACCTGGCGCCCGAGGACATGATCCGTTTCGGAATGATTCCAGAGTTCATTGGACGGCTTCCGGTGGTGTCCGTTCTGGATCAGCTGGGGATCGCCGATCTCGAAAAGATTCTGCTTCGGACCAAGAATGCGATGGTCAAGCAGTACTCGAAGCTCTTCGCGATGGATGGGGTCCGCTTGAAGCTGACGCCCGATGCCGTGAAGGCGATCGCGGCCAAAGCCATTGAACTGAAAACGGGTGCCCGCGCCCTTCGTGCCATCATGGAGAACATCATGCTCGAAGTGATGTACGAGCTTCCTCAGCGGGACGATGTCACCGAGGTGGTAATCGATGCCGCTGTGGTCGCGGGTCGTCGTAAGCCAACGCTGCGGCGAGCGCCCAAAGCCGAACCGAAGCAGGACGCCGCTTAAGCGGGCGGCCGTCGGTATCAGGTCAGTGGTTACAAAGTGATACAGACGTTCCTGTCTGTTCCGAAGATCGACTCTGTCGTTCGAAGGTTAAGTCTCCGTTGCCTCAAGATCGAAGCCCTGTCTCCCAGCTTTTGAGCCTGGGCATCTTGCTTCGGGCTCAAGACGGGAACAGAAGGAACAGACAGGAATGTCTGTGTCACCTCGGACCTTAACGGCGGGAAAGGGCGCTCAGCGCCCCCGTCTTCACCAATGCGCGTGATCGCCTTTTTGCAGGGCTTTGGCGAACTCGACGAGTAGTTGCACGCAGCGCTCCACATCCTCGAGGTCGACCAGCTCACTCGGCGTGTGCATATAGCGAAGCGGGACGCTGATCAGGCCGGTCGCGACGCCGCCGCGTCCCATCTGAATCGCCCTCGCATCGGTGCCGGTGGGCCGCGGATCCGCTTCGATTTGATACGGAATCTTCAGCTTCTTCGCCGCTTTGAGCAGGCGGTCGTAAACCTTGGGATTGATGTTCGCGCCGCGGCACAGGATCGGGCCGCCGCCGAGTTTGGTTTCGCCGAACTTCCGGTTATCGCAATCCGGGTGATCGGTCGCGTGGCCAACATCAACCGCAACGGCGATGTGCGGGTTTACTGAATACGCCGAGGTGGTGGCGCCCCGGACCCCAATCTCCTCCTGGGCAGTCGCGACGCTCACAATTTTGGCGGTCAGCTTCTTCTCTTTCGCCAGCCGAATCAGGGTCTCTCCGACAATATAGGCGCCCACCTTGTTATCAAAGGCGCGAGCGGTGCCAATACTGCCTTTGATCATTTCCAGCTCGTGGTCGTAGGTGGCGACATCGCCGATCCCGACGCGCTCCAACGTTTCGGCTTTCGACCGGGCTCCGATGTCGATCCAGATCTCGTGTTTCTTGGGCACCTTCTTCCGTTCCTCGTCCTCCATGAGATGGATCGCCCGCTTTCCGGTGACGCCCTTGACGGGACCATTCGCGGTTTGGATGATGATACGGCGCCCCGAGATGACGCTCAGATCGTGTCCGCCGATCGTGTCGAAATATAGAAAACCTTCCTTATTGATATAAGTGATGATGAGTCCGAGTTCATCCATGTGGCCGGCGAGCATCAGCACCGGGTCACCGCTCGGATTTAATGTGGCAATGCGATTGCCGAGCGCGTCGTTCGTGTAGGTGTCCGCCGCGGGTTTCACATGGTGGTCAAACACCGCTTGCGCTTCCGTCTCGTAGCCGGACGGAGAGCGCGCATGGAGCAGCGCAGCGAGAAACGCAGGGACTTTGTAAGTCGACATTGGGGCGAATCATGGGAGGGAAACGCGACATTGACAAGGCGGTGCGAAGGATCGCCGGGGCAGGGCGCGCAGACATTTTTCGTGTGTTTCGCGCGGTTCGTGGTTTCGCTCGGTCATCCATGACCATCTATCCCGCGATTGATATCAAAGGTGGCCGCTGTGTGCGGCTGACTCAAGGCCGCGCCGATCAGGAAACGATCTATGCTGAGAACCCGGCGGATGTGGCCGCGCAGTTCCTCGCGGCGGGCAGCTCCTGGGTGCATGTCGTCGACCTGGATGGAGCGTTCTCCGGCGAGCCGCAAAACCTCGAGGCCGTGCAGGCGATCGCGAAAATCGGGATGAAGGTCCAACTGGGTGGCGGCCTGCGGACCCGGGTATCGGTGGAACGCGCGTTGGGCTTTGGCGTGAGTCGCGTCGTGATCGGAACCCGCGCGGCTGAGAGCGAGCCGTTTGTCGGTGAACTCGTGCAGGCTTTCGGGGAGCAGGTCGCCGTCGGCATCGACGCTAAGAATGGACAGGTGGCCGTGAAGGGCTGGGTGGCGACTGCCGACATGAGCGCGATCACGCTCGCCCGTCGGATGGGCGCCTTGGGCGTGCGCACGTTGATTCATACTGACATTGGCACGGACGGGATGCTCACCGGTCCGAATTTTGCCGCGCAGCGCGCCATGCTCGAGGCCGGCACGTTCCGCGTGATTGCCAGTGGCGGGGTGAGTCGCCGCGACGACGTGGTTAAGCTCCTCGAACTCGGTCGCGAGTTTGCGAATCTGGATGGCGTGATTGTCGGCAAGGCGCTCTACGAGAAACGCGTGGAGTTGCCTGACCTGCTCGCGCTGGCTCGCGGTTGAGGTGGCGGGCAATGTCGGTCGCATCGCATCCGGCCGCCGCGGTCCGGGTTCTCAAACCTGCGGGGCGGAGGAAGCTTGCTGCACCTTCGCTCAGGCACGCTTGCCGGCGTGCTTTCGTCGGCGCGGAGGAGGCTTGATCGCGGCGGCTTCCGTAAGTTTGTGCGCAATTTCTTCCAGCGGATAGGTGACGATTTCCGCGAGCGTGGGGTGATACCAAGGGGCGCGGAGCAAGTCGAAGACGGTTGCTCGCATCGCCAGCGGAGCACTGAAAATGTGGATCAACTCTCCGGCATCCTTGCCGACGATCTCGGCTCCGAGAAGGCGTCCAGTTTCGGGCTCGGCCACGACTTTAACGTAGCCATAATTTGCATCCATGAGGATGGACTTCCCGTGGTCGTTGAACGGATAGCTGGCGCGTAGATAACGTACGCCGGCGGCATCCAGCTGTGGTTCGAGCAATCCGATGGTGGCGAGTTGCGGATCAGTAAATACGACGTTCAGCAACAGGGAATAATCGACGGGTTTGAGCTTCTTCACTCCGGCGAGATGGCGAGTTGCGAGCTCGCCCTGCTGAATCGCGATGTGGACGATCTCCGCCGGTCCGGCGCAGTCCCCCGCAGCATAAATGTGCGACACATTCGACTGTTGCCAACGGTTCGTGATGATCTGGCCATTGGCCCGGGTCTTGATTCCGGCGGCCGCGAGATTTAGCGGCGCCGTATTGGGCTCGCGGCCCAAGGCGTTGAACAAATGCGCGGCGCGCCGGGTGACGGACTGCCCATCGTGCAGGAACTCGACCGCGTAGCCGCGCCGGTCCTGGGTGACGTTCTGCAGCTGGGTCCCGGCAAAGAGTTCGATGCCTTCGTCGACAAAGGCCTTTTGAATCACGGCCGAGGCTTCCTCGGAATGATCGCTGAGGATGTTCGCGCTGCGCTGCACCAAAATCACTTTGGTCCCGATGCGGTTTAGAAATTGAGCGAGCTCAGAGGCCACAATGCCGCCACCGAGGACGATCACGCTTTTCGGAATGAAATCGAGGTCGAGCACGTCATCGCTGTTCCAACTGGAAACGTCCGCGAGCCCCGGCACCGGAGGCACGCTTACTTTGGAGCCGGTGCTCACGAGAATGTGGCTGGCGCGGATCCGCTCTCCATTGGAGAGTTCCAAGGTGTGCGAATCGAGAAAACGCGCGTAGGCTCGGATGAGATCGAACTTGCCGGTTTTTAGTGCGTGCTTCCGGTAATCGGCGAACTCCCCGATGATCTTTTTCTTGCGCGCATGGATCGCGGCCATGTCGGCGCGAGCGGAAGGAATCTTCAGGCCGAAGACCGATCCTTTCTGCGCCAGATGCAGTACCTCCGCCATGTAGAGCAAGGTCTTCGACGGCATGCAGCCGCGGAGGATGCATAGTCCGCCGAGTTCCTTGGCCCCATCAACGATGGCAGACTTGAGTCCAAGGCAAGCGGCAAGCCGAGCGGCGTTAAATCCCGCGCTGCCTCCGCCGATGGCGACAAAATCGTAGTGTTTCATTCAACTAAAAAGGAAGAGGACGAAGAGTGGAAAAAACCATGGCTCGTGCCTCGATCTCGACCGCCGCGGCAGATCGGCGATGGCTCGCGCGTTCGCAACGCGCCTTTCATGCACAAATCGAGGCCGCGACCTCGGCGGCTTTTTCGGGCGAGATGAGTTGTGCCACCAGCTGGAGGCCGTAATCGAGCGCGGTTCCCGCTCCACGGGACGTGATCAGCTTCCCGTCGATCACGACCCGTTCGGATGCAAGGATGTCGGGCAGCTCATTCGCGGCTGAAGGATGCGCCGTGTAGCGGCGGCCCTGCAGCAGGCCCGCATCGTGCAATACCGTCGGCGCCGCGCAGATGGCGGTAATCCAGCGCTCGGCGGCGACGTGACGCTCCAAGATGCCGCGAACCCGCGGATCGGCGCGGAGATGCTTAACCCCCGGGCCACCCGGCAGGAAGAGCGCGTCGAAGAGCCGCGTTTCAATCGACGATACCGTGGTTTCGGTATGCAACGTGATCCCTGAGCGCCCGCTCACATGGATACCGTCGACGAGGGCGGCAATTATGACCTCCACTCCGGCGCGACGGAGAATGTCGATCGGCGTGATCGCCTCGATCTCTTCGAAACCTTCGGCGAGGAGGACGAGCACGTTGGGCATGAAGCGAATGCAATCACGAATTCGCCCGATGCACATTCTTTTTTACCTGCGATGCTTCCGTGATCATGCCACGCTTCGTGTTGTCCATGGTTTCATTCGCCGGCAAACGACTCGTCATATTTGGATGCGGTTATCTCGGGACCGCCGTCGCTCATTGGGCGTTAAAGGCCGGCTTGCAGGTGAGCGCGCTCACTCGCAACCCGGTTACCGCCGGCCATCTGGCCGGGCTCGGGGTGAAGCCGGTCGTCGCAGATCTGGCGAACGATGACTGGCACTCACAGGTCCCGGCGAAGCCGGACTTCGTGCTCAACTGCGTGAGCTCAGGCGGCGGAGGCGTCGAGGGGTATCGGCGCAGCTACGTGGCGGGAATGAACTCGATCGTCGCCTGGGCGAAGAAGCACGGTCCAGTGGGAACGCTGGTCTACACTGGAAGCACCTCCGTTTATCCTCAGGATGGCGGCGTGATTGTCGACGAAACTGCACCAATCGGCGGCGACGCCGAGCGCCCTCAATTGCTGCGGCAGGTGGAGGCGACGGTGAGCGACACCCCCGATGCCTGGCAGCGCTGGTTTATCCTGCGGCTCGCGGGGATTTACGGGCCGGAGCGAAGTTATCTGCTCGAACAAGTCCGACGCGGCGAAGTCGCGGGTAACGGCGACCATCACCTCAACCTGATCCATCGGGACGATGCGGTGACGGCGGTGGTGGCGTGTTTTGCAGCTCCAACGTCGGTGGTCAGTCAGATTTTCAATGTGGCCGACAACGGCGCGGCGCCGAAGCGCGAGGTTGTGGCGTGGATGGCGAGTGCATTGGGGCTACCCAATCCTTCCTTTACCGGTGAACCGGCGGCGGGGCGGCGGGTCATCACCCCTGACCGGATCATCTCGAACACAAAATGCCAGGAAGTGCTCGGCTGGCGTCCGCGCTACTCGACGTTTCGCGAAGGGTATGCCAGTTTGTTGTCGCGTTGAGCGGATACGCCTTACTCAACTCTCCGCTTTCCCGCCCTTCCGGCGGATAAAAAATCATAACCTACACCAACCATGGCTGGTCTCGGCAAACTCGTTAAACAGGCAGAAAAGATGAAACGCGGCATCGAAGCGTTGCAGACGCAACTCGAGGCCAAGGAAATCGAAGTCACCAGCGGTGGTGGCGCCGTCAAGATCAAGGTGAACGGCACCGGCAAGTTCCTGTCCCTCGAACTCGATCCCGAGTTCTTGAAGGAGGACGGAAAGCTGATTGCCGACACCGTGCTGGCGGCTTTCCAGGACGCGGCCGCGAAGGCCAAGGAGTATAATGAAGCCGAAATGCAGAAGGTCACCGGCTCATTTCAGCTTCCAGGAATGTTCTGAGTGCCGGAGTCACGTGGAACGTTTTTTGGAGCGACGTCGCAGGGCGCAGTCGAGTACGTAAATCGGGCACTTGCGCCGGTGGACGGCGGTTGGGGAACAGACACGAATGTCTGTTTCATTTTTTAGGAGGCGTGTGACATGACCCCGGCATTTGAACGATTACAGAAGTATCTGAAGCAGTTGCCCGGGCTGGGCTTCCGCTCGTCCGAACGGATTGCGTTGCACCTCCTGGTGGAGAAACCGGGGCGGCTCCCCGAGTTGGTCGCGGCTCTGCAAGAGGCGGCGCGGGTCGTCCACCGGTGTGAACGCTGCGGGAATCTCGCCGAGGGCGAACAGTGTGCGATCTGTGCCGACGAACGACGGGACCGCTCGGCGGTCTGCGTGGTGGAGCATGTACCGGATCTGGTGGCCTTGGAACGTAGTGCGGCGTTTCGCGGCGTCTATCATGTGCTGCATGGGAAACTGTCCCCGATTCACGGCGTGGGTCCCGAAGATCTTAATTTCGAGTCGCTTCGCGCCCGGATCGAGGCGGGCGAAGTGGCAGAGCTGATCCTCGCCTTGCCCAACGACGTCGAAGGCGAGGCGACGTGTCATTATCTAACCGAGCACCTTCCTCCTGGTCACCAGATTAAGGTTACGCGCATCGGTTTCGGGCTGCCCAGCGGGGGAGGCGTGCTGTACGCGGATGCGGTCACCTTGCGCAGCGCGCTCGAAGGTCGGCGCGGTTATCAGTAAGCGGTTGGCGAGCGGCGCCGGCAGTACCTCATCAGCGCCCGAATCATGGACCGAATAAGAGCCCGCGTCGCGAATAGGGCGCGCGAACCGGCGCCGGATTGCACCCGGCCCGCCGCGGTAATGTCACTTAATACGTGACATTGTGCTTGGGCCCGGCCCGCCGCAGTAATGTCACGTAATAAGTGCCATTGTGCTTAGGACGGGCGCGCGCGTTGACGAGGATTTGAGGAGGAGGGAGGCGTGATGGGGGGAGGATGGTGCCTGGTTTTCGGAAGCCTTGCCTCCCGCTTGCCTCGCCAGTTCGTGAATCTTCGCACTTGCGGGCAGGGCTCCGGTGCTCCAAGGATTTCGACGTCACTCAGTAGGCGGGCGTAGTATATCGGTATTATGTGTGCTTCCCAAGCATGAGAGGCGGGTTCGACTCCCGCCGCCCGCACCATCCCCAAAAAAATCAAATGAAGAAGTTCTCTAAATCGATTATCGCCTATGCGGTAATCTCTATCTCCGCGGCTGGTTATGCGTTCGCCGCTGCTGGCAGCGTTGAAAGCAAGGTCGCTGGCTGCTGCGTTAAAGCATCGGCCGACGGCAAAACCTGTGCGCATCCGTGCTGCGTCGAAGCGGCCAAGGCCGGCGACAATTGCATGAAGTGCAAAGGTTCAGGCAAGATCGCCAAGGTTGAAGCGAAGAAGTAATTCTTTGTTCTCCCGTTAGTTTTTCGAGCCGCGCATCCTTACCGATGGGCGGCTTTTTTGCGTTCGGCCGCTGACGTGAACCAGACATTCCTGTCTGTCTCCCTGCAAGCGGGCCTCGCCTCAACTCCACTGCCTCACCTCGATTCCGCCGCTTTTAGACGTCGGCCTCGACGTGCTCCGCGTGGAGATTTCTCCAGCGTGCCACGACCCGGCGATGAATGTCGTCCGGAGCCAATCCGGCCGCGGCGCGCAGGACTTCGGTGCTGGTGCCGTGTTCGATGAACTTGTCGGGCCAGCCAATTCGTTCCACCGCCGTCGGGCAGTCCGCGTCCTGCAGGGCCTCGAGGACGGCGCTGCCGAAACCACCCGCGAGCACATGGTCCTCCATCGTCACTAAAAGAGGGATGCAGGCCGCATGACTCAGCAATAGCGCGCGATCCAGCGGCTTCACAAACCGGGCGTTTACCACGCCGACGGAAAGGCCTTCATCGCTGGCCAGTCGTTCCGCGAGCTTGATTGCATCCTGGACCATGTTGCCCAAGGCCCAGATCATGATGTTGGATCCTTCGCGCAGGACTTCCGCATGGCCGATGGCGAGCGAAGCGGGCTGTTCTTTGATCGTGGCTCCGGTGCCCGCGCCGCGCGGATAGCGGATGAACCCCGGGCCATTCAGCTGCAAACTCGTGTGCAGCATGTCGACAAGTTCATCTTCGTCCTTGGGCTGCATCACTACGGCGTTCGGGACGCAACGGAGATAGGCAATATCGAAGAGCCCGTGATGAGTCGGTCCGTCATTGGGCGAGAGCCCGGCGCGATCCATGCAGAACGTCACGGGCAGGTTCTGTAACGCGACGTCGTGGATCACCTGATCGTAGGCGCGCTGGAGGAAGGTGGACTAAATCGCGCCAACCGGACGAAAGCCCTTCGTGGCGAGTCCGGAGGCGAAGAGGACGGCGTGTTCTTCCGCGATGCCGACATCGAAGAACTGCTGGGGCACGCCGGCGGCCAGATGCGAAAGGCCGGTACCGCTGGGCATCGCGCCGGTGATGCCAATAATGTTGGGATTGGCCCGCGCAAAACGCGTGAGCGCCAGGCCGAACACATCCTGGTAAGTCCTAGCCGCGTTCGGTGCCGGCTTCTTGTTTTCTCCCGTGACTGGATCGTACGGCGCCGCGCCATGGAAACGTTCCGGATGGGCGAGGGCGGCCTCGAGACCCTTGCCCTTTTTGGTGAGCACGTGGATCAATACGGGCACGTCGCAGTGCTTGGCGAATTCGAGATTCTTGGTCAGCGTGTCGACGTCATGGCCATCGACCGGGCCGAGGTAACGGAGGCCAAATTTCTCAAACAGCGAGGACTCGACGATGAAGTCCTTCGTCTCGCGTTTCCACTTGTGGTAAACCCGGTTCATTTCCACGCCGACGGGGAAACTCTTGAAAAAGCCTTCGAGGTCGTGATGCAGCTTGTTGTATGTCCGGCTTGTGCTGATCCGGTTCAAATAGGATGAAATCGCGCCGACATTCTTGGCGATCGACCACTCGTTGTCATTGAGGATGACGATCAGACGCTTGGTGGAACTGACCACGTTATTGAGCGCTTCGAGTGTGATGCCGCAGGTGAAGGCGGCGTCACCGCAGACTGCCACCACATGTTCACTCGTGCCGCGCAGATCACGCGCCGTCGCCATTCCGAGCGCGGCGGAAAGGGCGGTGCCCGCGTGTCCGGCGCCGAACGAGTCGTGGACGCTCTCCCCGCGATAGAGGAATCCGCTCGCGCCTTCGGATTGGCGCAGCTTTCTGAAAAAGTTGCCGCCGCGGCCGGTGAGCAGTTTGTGCACGTAGCCTTGATGTGCGACATCGAAGACAAGCTGGTCCTCGGGCGTCGTGAAAACGCGATGTAACGCAATCGTTAGTTCCACTACTCCCAGGTTGGGCCCGATGTGGCCGCCGTTCTTCGCGGTAACCAAGATCAACTCTTCCCGAATCTCTCGAGCAAGTTGGGGCAATTGAGCCGGCGTGAGGGCTTTGACGTCGGCCGGCCCTCGAATCGAGGCAAGCAGGGCAGGTGTGGACGAGGGAGCGGAGTCGTTCATCAGGTACGAGGGAGCGGGCGATTCGGTGTGTCAGTCTTCGCGCGCGGCTTCAAATTTTTCGAAAGTGAGGGATCCATCCTTTTGTTTCTTCAACTGCTCGATCTTCAGCTCGGCGTCTTTCAGACGCGCTTCGCAGACCTTCAGGAGCCGGGTGCCCTCCTCGAACTTCGCGAGGAGCTCGGCCAGCGGGACTTCGCCCGACTCCATTGATTCAACGATGGATTCGAGCCGGCCCAAGGCAGCTTCAAAGGTGAGTTTGGCGTCTGATGCGTCCACAGTGCGTCACGATGCTCCTGCGCCGGACCATTTCAAACCATCTTTAATTTCGTAAGTTTCCGGGATCGAATGAATGAGCAATTCCCGCCCCTCCGGAGCCAGCCCCCCCAAAGATACGAATGACTTTGAGCTGGCGGCGCGGAGGGTTTCGCATGGATTGGCTCGATGTTCATGGTGTTCACAGTCACGGCGATCCTTCTCGTGCTCCGGATGATGGCGGAGTTGGTGTTGTCGGCGGTAAATCGCGCGGAAGTGCGCCGCCACGCGGGAGCTCCCCCTCCTGGTGTGGCGGCAATCATGGATGCCGCGACCTATAAAAAATCTGTGGCATATACCTTGGCACGGTCGCGCTTTGGGGATCTCACGACCGTATTCGACACCTTGGTTCTCGCGCTCGTGATCTTCGGGGGAGTGCTCCCGGTCCTGTACTCCGCCATCGTCGGCTGGTCGGGGCCGGATGCGATGTGGACGCGTGCGCTCTTTATCTTGCTGACCTCCGTTCTGATTTCGATCCCCTCGCTGCCTTTCGAATGGTGGGAGCAGTTCCGCTTGGAAGGAAAATTCGGTTTCAACAAGGCCACGCCCGGACTCTGGGTGATGGACAAGCTCAAGGGCACGCTAGTGATGTTTGTCATCGGTTTCCCTTTGCTGTGGGCGTTGTTGTCGCTGGTGGGTTGGGCGGGTGACACGTGGTGGATCTGGGGCTTCGCGCTGATGTTTGCTTTCCAGCTGCTCATGCTGATCCTTTACCCGAAGGTTATTCTGCCGCTGTTCAATAAACTCACGCCGCTGCCGGAAGGTGAGCTGCGTGCGCGGCTGTTGGCCTTGGGCGACCGGACCGGCTTCGAGGCGAAGACGATCGAGGTCATTGATGGCTCGAAACGCTCGGGACACTCCAACGCGTACTTCACCGGGTTCGGGCGCTTTCGGCGTATCGTGTTGTTCGATACGCTGATTGCGCAGTTGAGTCCCGAGGAACTGGAAGCGGTTCTTGCGCACGAGATCGGACACTATCGTCGCGGCCACATTCCGAAGATGATCGCGATGTCCGCCGTGATGATGTTCGGAGCCTTTGCTGCCATTGCGTGGCTGGCTCGGAGTCCATGGTTCAATACCGCCTTCGGCTTCCCGCTCGGAGAAATCGCGCCCTCGTTCCTTCTGTTTGGGCTGCTTAGCGGACTCTTAACCTTCTGGTTTGCACCATTGAGCAACGTGCTTTCGCGCAAATACGAGTATGAAGCCGATGCATTTGCCCGCGAAGCGATGGGCGGACCGGCCGCGATGATTGGCGCGCTGCGCAAGCTGGCGCAGAAAAACCTGAGCAATCTCACACCGCACCCGTGGTTCAGTGGGTTCCACTACTCGCATCCCACCTTGGTGGAACGAGAGGCGGCCCTGGTTAAAGCGTGATGCCGCTCACGCCCATGCTGATCCGGCGAGGTGATCTCGTTTGCGGTCTGCAGCGGCCCGCTTGGGCGCATGACCGGTGGTGGCTGGGACTGCTCGTCATCGCGCTGTTCAGTGCGTCGGCCGCAGGCGCGGAAACACTCACGATCGCGACGTACAATGTGGAGAATTACGTGCTGGCCGACCGGATGACTGCGTCCGGTTACCGCCAGGCGTATCCGAAAACCGAATCTCAGAAGCGTGGCCTGCGCCGCGTGATCCGTGACCTCAATGCGGACATTCTCGTGTTGCAGGAGATGGGGCCGCAGCCGTTCCTCGATGAGTTGCAGCAGGATTTGCGGACCGAAGGGGTGGACTATCCGTTCACAGCGCTCGCGGTCGCAGGCGATGCCGATCGGCACGTGGCTGTGCTCTCGCGGCGACCGTTGCGAAATGTGACAACGCACCGTGACCTCTCGTTCGCTTATTTCGGGGGGCGCGAAACCGTGAAACGTGGACTGCTCGAAGTGACGATTGATCGGGCGGAGGGCGAGGTGACCCTCTTCGCCGTCCACCTCAAGAGCCGCTTCACGGACCGGGCCGACGATCCAGCGTCGGCCTTGCGGCGAGCGGGCGAGGCAACCGCGATACGCGATCGAATCCTGCAACGTTTTTCGACGCCGGCCGCGGCTCGTTTCATCATTTTGGGGGACTGCAATGATACTCCGCGCAGTCGCCCGCTGGCGGCTTTGCAGACCCGCGGGAAAACGCGAATTGCTGAGCTGCTCGCGGCGGCCGATTCGCGGGGCGACACGTGGACGCATGCCTACCGGCGCGAAGATTCGTATTCACGCGCTGATTACATGCTGGTTTCCGCTGCGCTCAAACCGCAGGTCCGCGGGGCCGCCGCTTCCATTTATGATGGGGCCGGTGTGCAGGAGGCCAGTGATCACCGGCCCGTCTTTCTCGTGCTGGTTGATCCAACGACAAGGTAAAGAACAGCACCGGTTTGAGGTTTATTCAGTGCTTACGGCTGGGCCTGTTTCCCCGGCCGGCGAAAGGAGCGCGCGGGGGTCGCGTCCGTCCATGACTCCGGGCGCGGGTCCCGGCTCGGTTTTGCGCCAGGACGATGAAAAGCATTCCCCTCGCGCGGTCTCGCGAGGGGAATATCCCGGCCTTACTTAGCGGCCGCTTACGCTCACCGGAATCGTCACCTCACCCGAGCCGAAGCCCTTGAGGAAGAGGCTGCCGTTGCCGGCGTTGCCACCTTCGATGGTGATCGTCACGGAGTTCTGCCCTTGCGGCACAACGACCTCGGGCATGATCACGCTTTCGGGGACATCGGTGGTGATGTCGAGGAGCGTGCCACCGGGAGGCGCCGCATTGGGCAATGTGAACGTCAGGGTCTGGCGCTGACGGGGCGCGAGGAACAGTGAACTGGGCGTCACGACGACGCTGCTGGCATCGACGCGGAACGTGCCGACCGGTGAGTTGCCCGAGACGCTGTCGAGCTTTACCTGATAATTGGTATTCGCCTCGACCGCCGGAACGAAAAAGCTGAGTGCATTCGGCGATTCAAAGACCGTGCGTGCCGGCGTGCCGTTGAAACTGATAACATCTTGCGGAGTGAATCCGCGTCCGAAAACGCTGATCCGGGATCCGACGGGGCCGCGATTTGCCTCGAGCGACAGCACGTAGCGGCGGACGATCTGAACCGTCTGCACGTTGGTGTAGGCTTCCTGCTGGGCGGTACCTCCATTGCCTTCGATGTTGTAATTGACGAGATAGTAGTACGCGAGCTGATCGCGACCGCCAGGAACCTGGTACTCGAAATCGTAGATGTTTTGTCCGAGGGCACTTGGCTTCATCAAGAAGCTCTGGCCATCGACGATGATCTTCGGGGTCACCCCGGTAACGGTGCTGGTACGAGGCCGGGCCCGGAGACTAAAGGTGTAAATCTGCGACGGGTTTTCCGGCATCGACGACGGCGTAAGGCTCGTCAAAGTGACGGTTTCGCAACCCGTGAGGAAAGTTAAGGAGGCCAGCGCAGCGAGCCAGAGGGTGATTTTTCTCGCGGGAGAAATTCGGTTGGTATGCATTTGATCCTAGAGTGAGAAACCGGGCAGAATTCCGTTAGTAATGAGCGCGCTACCTTCAGGGCAAGACAAAGCTGACTCCGCTTCCTTTGTGACGCGCGATCGTTCGTCGCGCCCGGAGCTTACGGACGCGCTGATCTCACGTCGGCAAACGCCACCGGTCACGGCATCTGCAGGGGCGCCGCTGGGATTGTATATCCATGTGCCGTTTTGCGCCTCGACCTGCGACTTTTGCGCGTTCTATCAGACCAAACCGAGCGCCGAGGGTTTGAGACGCTACTTCGACGGGATCCAGCGGGAAGCCGATCAGATTGCTTGGCCGCGGCCGGTTACCACCGTCTTCTGGGGCGGCGGTACGCCCGGTCTGTTGGCGCCGCCGGAGCTCGCCCGGCTCGCCCGCATTGTTCGTCAACGTTTGGGCGGAGTCGAACCGCAGGAATGGACCGTTGAGATGGCGCCCGCATCCGTCACCCCCGCGCGCCTCGAAGTGCTCAAGGAGGTCGGCGTCACCCGGATTTCCCTCGGCGCGCAGAGCTTTCAACCCGAATTGCTCGACGGCCTGGGCCGGCAGCATACGCGCGAACAAATCTTCCGCGCCTATGACCGGATCCGCGCGACCGGTTTTCGCAGCGTGAACATCGATCTGATGTTTGCGTTGCCGGGGCAGACCTCGGCCGAATGGGCGGGCGACGTGCGGGAAGCGGTGGCGCTCGGGCCCGATCACCTTTCGACGTACTGTCTCACCTTCGAGGAGGACACGAAGTTGTGGCTGAAGCTCTCGCAAGGCCGGGTGAAACTCGATCAGGAGCTGGAAGCCGCGCTCTACGAAGCGACGTGGTCGCAGTTGGTGAGCCTGGGCTACCAACAGTACGAAGTTTCGAATTTCTCGCGTCCGCGGCACGAGTGTATTCATAATCTCAACACGTGGCGCATGCACGAGTGGGTCGGCCTCGGACCTTCGGCCGCGTCCCAGCACGCTGGCTGGCGGGGAGCCAACGTCGCCGATCTTGAACAGTGGCTCGGCCACTTGGATCGTGGAGCACGAATGACCGAGGATCGCGTGGCGCTCACCCCGGCACTGCTTGCCGAAGATGCCCTGATCTTTGGCCTGCGGATGAATGGCGGTGTTGATCTCGCTCCCTGGCGAGCACGCGCCCCCGAGGCGCCGTGGGCAACGGTCGAGGACGTGCTCGCAACGTTGACCGCGGGTGAAATCCTCATTCGCGAGGGCTCGATCGTCCGGCTGACCCAACGCGGTCGCTTGGTGGCGGATTCGGTCGGGACGGAGATCATGACCGCGTTCGCGGCGATTGCGGAGACCGCATGAAGTCGGGCTCGCTGCTCGCACCCCGTTGGAGCGGGTTGTTCCGTGTCGGTTGCATCCTTTGGGCCGTCCTGCTGCTCGGGAGCAGCGGATGCCAGTCCACGCGGCCCGCCACCTCGGACGGCACGGTGTGGGCGCGGTTTCATCTGGAATCCGCTCCGGACGTGGCGGGCCTGCCCTTGGCATTGCCGCAGAGTGGGAGCCGCATCGCGGTGAACCCCAAGCCGGTGATCACCGAGGGCGATGTGGTCAATGTGGAGCTCGTCCAAGTCGATTTGGGCAAGTGTTTGATGTTTCAGCTGACGACTTCGGCCGCCCGTGATTTTTATCGCCTGTCGGGCACGCACCAAGGGCGGCGACTCGTTTTGGTGGTAAACGATGTGGCGGTCGGTGCGCGCCGCATTGACGGCGCGATGGCCGACGGCGTGGTGTATATTTTTGTGGAGTTGCCGGACGACGAACTGCCGCAACTCGCCGCCCGGTTGAAGAAAAGTTCGATCGCATATCAGCGCGAAATCGCGCGGAAAGGATGAGACGCATGGATGGACCGAAACACTGTAATCAAAAAACGAATACGTCGAGGGCTTGGCGGCGCCGGCCACCGAGCGTGGCCACCCGAAGGAGCGTGTGCCCGGCCGGGATTCAGGTTTTGGTTCCATGGTGGATGGTCTTCGTGATCGGAGCCTTGCCGCTGGCGGCGGCGAACCGGCTCGAACTGGTTTGGCCGACTCCAAATCCGGCCTGGGCGGAAGGGCGGCCCGCAGAGCAGTGGCTGCAACATGCCGGTTCCGGTGATCCTCAATCGGGAAACTACGGCGGAGTGCGTAGTGCGGGCACGCAGTTTCACGAGGGGATCGATATCAAACCCGTGGCCCGCGATCGCCGGGGCGAGCCGTTGGATTCGGTGTTTGCGGCCATGGCCGGCGTCGTGCGCCACCTCAGCTCCTCGCCGGGCGGGAGCGGCTACGGCCGCTATGTAGTGCTGGAGCACCCGGGCGTATCGCCGGCGGTCTATACGTTATATGCCCATCTGGCGCGCATCGATCCGGCGCTCCGCGTGGGCAGCCCGGTGGCAGCCGGGGCGGTGTTGGGGACGATCGGTTACAGCGCCGGCGGTTACACGATTCCGAAGGACCGCGCGCATCTTCATTTTGAGATCGGGGTGGTCGTTACGAGCGCTTTTCAGTCGTGGTATAATCGCAGGAAATTTGGCAGCCGGAACACGCATGGGATCTGGAACGGAATGAATTTACTCGGGCTCGATCCGCTGGCGTTTTTCGATGATTGGCGCGCGGGCCGGATTAACCAGGTCCAGGATTTTTTCGCGCGCATGGAAACGGTCGCGACGGTGCGTATCGCAACGTTCAATACGCCGGACTTTGTCACGCGTTATCCGGCATTGCTGACGAAACCGCTGCCACTGGGTCCGGTGGCCGGGTGGGAGATTCGCTTTGGTTGGACCGGAGTGCCGTTCTCCTGGACGCCTCTCACTGTGTCGGAGGTCACGGGGATGAAGCTGAACCAGCCTCAAATCGTCGAAGTGAATGCAGCGCTCGACCGCCGCGAGCGCAGCAAAAGCCTGGCGGTTTCCCGGCGCGGTGGGTGGACCGTGGGGCGCGATCTTCAGACGGTGCTGCAGCAGCTTTTCGGCATTCCGTAACGCCGCGCCGCTTCCCGATTTCATGCGTCGGGTGGAAGCGACTCAGCTCTGGGGCTTCAGGGTCTGGAGCATCGCCTGGAATTCCGGGTGCAGCTTGAGTGCCTCCAGATCCGGGTCTTGTTGCATCCAGTCGAAGTCTCGATACCCGAGCTTGATGGCCTGCCGGAGCTGCCGCAGCGCATCGGTCTTGCGTTTGGAAAGCGCGAGGCTGCACGCCAGGTTGTAGCGTGCCGTGGCGTTGGCCGGCTGGAGCTTCACCAGCTTGCGGTCCATCTTCAGGCCCTCAGCGATCCGGCCGTGGCGGGTGTAAAGACCGGCAAGGATCTCAACCACATTGGTGTACGACGGTGCTCGCCGGAGCACGGACTCGAAAAAACGAATTTCAAACTCGGTGTCGTCTCGCTTTGCCTTCACGTTCAGAAAAAAGGATCTAGCCACGGCGCGGGCAGGTGCCCGTTTGACGAAATGCGTCGCATTGGGCGCTCACCTGCAGGCGTTGCGTCACCGGCGTCAGGCCGAGTTTGGAGGAGACTGTGTTGCCGTACCACGACATGAACGGCGCGCTGATTTCAAAGATCTTGTCGCAATCCAAGCACACCACTTGGGCGATCTGGGTGCTGTCGCCTTCGCGATTCGGACGGTAAAATTTCTCGCCGGATCCGATGTCCACTTCCCGCAGGAGGGCGCTTTCCGTCATGATCGGCAGCGTGCGGTAAACCGTCGCGCGCGAAACTGAATCGTCGATCGTGCGTGCGTAATCCAGCAACTGTTCGGCCGTGAAGTGCTCCGGTTGCGCGAAGGCCGCATCAAAGATCGCCAGCCGCTGATTGGTCGCGCGCAGCCCCTTTTGCGTCAGAAAGATTCGGAATTTTTCGAGGGCGGCGGGGATGCTCACCCCTCGACTGTTCTCCGTCCGCGCAGTCTGTCAACCGGATCATTGCCGTGAACCGTCTGGGATTCTGCCCATCCCACGTCCACCGGGGAATGTACACCCGTGATCGGGAAGACGGATACTTTGCATTTGCGCCAGCCCGGCGGGGGCGGCGTCATGCGGCTTATGATCGTCGGCGTTCACCCGCTTGCCGGGTTCGACAAGCTCCTGCACTATATCGTCCCCGAGACGTTGCGCGATTCCGTCGGCGTAGGGTCGTTGGTGCGCGTACCCATTGTTAACGCGTTGCGACTCGGCGTCGTGGGCGAAATCGGCGAACCCAAAGACTTTCCCCTCGATCGCCTGAAGCGCGTCGCCCAGGTCGTGTATCCTTTTCCCGCGGTGCCGCCGGATTTGCTGGAACTGGCCCGTTGGATGTCTCGTTACTATGCCTGCGGCCTCGATAGCATCATCGAAACGATGATCCCCGCGCCGGTGCGCAATGGCGCCGGCCTCAAACAGGAAAAACAGCTTTCGATTGAGACCAAGCTCACGGCTGATGAACTCGCTACCCTCGAGAAACGCGCGCCCGCCCAGGCGAAACTCTACCGCTTCCTCGACCAACAATTTCGTCCGCTTCGCAAAGGGCTCGTTCTCACTCGTCTCGGTCAGTCCGTCGGGGTCGCGGCGGCGTTGATCAAACGTGGTGTCATCCGCGAGGAGACGTGCCGGATCGAGCGGGTAGCCTACGCCGACGAGCATTCGGCGGGTGAACTCGTAGCGGCGCAACCGCATGCGCTCAACGAGGAGCAGCAAGTGGCCGTGGATGCGGTGGCGCTCCGCATCGCGGAGGCGAAGTTCAGTGTCACCTTACTGCATGGGGTCACTGGCTCCGGAAAGACCGAGGTTTATCTGCGCGCCATCGATCTCGCGTTGCAGAGCGGTGCTGGGGTGGCGTTTCTCGTACCCGAGGTCGCGCTCACTCCGCAAACGGTGGCGCGCCTCCGCTCACGGCTCGAAACCATCGCTCAAGGCCAGCGTTGCGTGGTCTGGCACAGCCATCTGAGCGAAGGCGAACGCCTCGATGGCTGGCTCGCGCTCGCGACGGGCGAGGCGCGGGTCGTGGTCGGGGCGCGTTCGGCGATTTTCGCGCCGGTCCGTGATTTGCGGCTCATCGTGGTCGATGAGGAGCACGAGCCGGCTTACAAACAGGACGAGACGCCGCGCTATCATGGTCGCGATGTCGCTGTGATGCGGGCTAAAATCACCGGCGCGGTGTGTCTGCTCGGCTCCGCCACGCCGTCGCTGGAAAGCTTCACCAACGTGGAGTCGGGTAAATATCGATTGCTCCAGCTCACCCAGCGCGTCGATGCGCGCAAGTTGCCCTTCATCGATGTGGTTGATCTGCGGATCGAGGCGATGAAACAACGCAGCTTGCCCGCGTTGTCAGGCCGGCTCGTGCGCGCGATGCAGGACCGGTTCGAAAAACGCGAACAGACGATCCTCTTTATCAACCGCCGCGGGTACTCGTCCTCGATGCTGTGTACCAAGTGCGGTCACGTGGAAGAGTGCACGCATTGCAGCATCACCCTCACGTATCATCGGTCCGACGAGATGCTGCGCTGTCATCTCTGCGGCGACCAGCGGCCCGCGCCGGCGCGCTGTCCGAAGTGCGCTGCGCCCGACATTCGGTGGCGGGGGCTTGGCACGCAGCGGATTGAGGAAGCGGTGCGTCGCGTATTGCCGCGAGCCTGCATCGAGCGAATGGATACGGATACGATGGCGAAGAAGAACCGCTTCCGCGAAGTGCTTTCGCAATTCCGCGCCGGCAAGATCGATGTGCTGGTGGGCACGCAGATGATCGGCAAAGGACTTGATTTCCCCAATGTCACGCTCGTCGGCCTGGTCGACGCGGATATCTCGATGCACATTCCCGACTTTCGCGCTAATGAGCGCACCTTTCAGTTACTCGTGCAGGTGGCGGGTCGCGCCGGACGCGGCGATCGGGCGGGGGAGGTGATCGTGCAGACGTTCACGCCGCAAGCGGAGCCGATCCAGTTTTCCCGGCATGCCGACTTTGCCGGCTTCGCTGCATCCGAACTCAAGATGCGGAAGGCCTTCAACTATCCGCCGTACCGGCATTTGATTCATCACCTTTTCCGCGGACCCAACCCGGAGAAACTTAAGTTCTTTGCGGAGCAATGGGCGAAACTGATCGAGCGAACGCTCGGTGACCGGGTTGAGTTGCGCGGGCCCGCCGCGTCACCGATCGAGAAAATCAAAGACCAGTACCGCTGGCAGCTGTGGTATTTCACTCACAACGTCACCAAAGTCGTGCCTGATCTGGTCCGCCTCCGCGATGAGTTTGCCTGGCCCGATGACATCACGCAGGTGCTGGACGTGGATCCAGTGAACCTGAGTTGACGTCGGTCGGGCGCAAGGGCCCGCCTCCGCCCGTCGGGAACGAAGCCTACGGCCATGGGTCCGCGTTGAGGCGCTGGCGCCTATTTCTGTGCTCGAGACGACGACAATCTTTAGGGGCATTTCCCGGTGCCTCCTGCCCGTAACCAAAGGGAGGAGCGCGGCCAACCGTTCCGCGTCTGTGATTAAACGTCTGGTTACAAGCGAGACTCTCAAGGCGGCTGCGTCCGACGCGGCGGATGAATGGCGCGGTGGCGCGGGAGGCGGAGCATTTTCGGCGGGCGGCGGGCTCGCCGCGCGATGAAGCCGCCGGGCCAGGCGACGCTCCGTCAAAAGCTGACGTGGCTTACCATGGTGTGCAGCGTCGTTGCCCTGTCCACGACCGCCGTCGCACTCGCGGCGTACGAATTTATATTTTATCGCCGAACCGTGCTTCTTCAACTGGAGACCATCGGCGCCATTACGGCCCGAAATAGCACCGCCGCGTTGGCGTTCTCCGATTCCGAGGATGCCGCACTTGTCCTGGCCTCGTTGGAAACGGAGCCGGCGATTACTTTCGCCGCGCTTTATGATGCCACTGGACAGCAAATCGCGGCGTACCGTCGCCTTCGCAGTGTCGCCGGTTCACCTCCGGCAATCTCGACGACGGTTCCGCGTGACGGTATCGTCCATGCCGGACGGATACTGGATATTGTGATGCCGGTCGGCGACGAGACGCGGTTCGGCACGTTGCTGATGCGTGCTGATTTGAGCGCGATCGGGGAAAGGCTGGCCGCGTACGCTTGGGTGCTGTTGGGGACAACCCTCCTCTCGGGCCTACTCGCGTTTCTCCTCTCAGGCTGGCTCAGCAAACGCATCGTCGCACCGGTGCAGGCGCTCGTGCGGGCGGCGTCCGGCGTCAAGACCAACGCTGACTATAGCGTGCGGGTTGCCCGGACGAGCGACGCTGAACTCGGGGCGCTGACGGATGCGTTTAACGAAATGCTCGCGCGGGTCGAGGTGAACGAGCGGGAGCTCTACCGGGGTAACGAGCGCCTGCGACTTGCGCTCCAGGCCGCGCAAATCGGCACGTGGGATTGGAACCTCCTGCGCGATGAAGCGGCGTGGAGCGAACGCACGTACGAGATCTTCAACGTCGCGCCGGGGACGCGGGTGGATACGGAGGCTTTCTTTTCGGTGGCGCATCCGGAAGAGCGTGGGCGGGTGCGGGCCGCGGTGGAGGAGGCGGCGCGCACGTTGCGCGAATTTTCCATTGAGTTCCAACTCGCGGCGACGGGGGAGACGAGGGCGCCGCATTACGTGGCGGTGCTCGGCATGTTTTTAAAGTCATCGGCGGGGGATCCACTGCGAGCGGTCGGAGTGGCGATCGACGTGACGGAGCGCCGTGGGGCGGAGAGTCGGATCATCGAGAGCGAGCGCCGTTTCCGCGCGATGGCCGAACGGGCGCCGGCGCTGATCTGGTCGTGCGATGACACGCTCAGCCGTGATTATTGTAATAAAACCTGGCTCGCTTTTACGGGTCGACCGTTGGAGCACGAGCTTGGCACGGGCTGGCTGGAAGGGGTGCCGGAAATCGATCTCAAACGCTGGCACGAGACCGTCGGTGCGGCCGCCGCGCAACTCGATCCCTATTCGATCGAATATCGTCTGCGTCGTTACGACAACGTGCTTCGCTGGGTCATTGAGACGGGCTCACCGCGTTTTGCCGCCGACGGCGCGTTCGCCGGCTATCTCGGCACGTGTATCGACATCACCGCGCGAAAAGAGAATGAAGCGGAACTGGAATCGCATGTCCGCCTTCGCACCCGCGAGCTCGAGCTCGCGAATCAGGAGCTGGAGACGTTCTCGTATTCAGTTTCTCATGACCTGCGGGGGCCGGTGCGGGCCATCAAGGGATTTGCGGAAATCGCCGTCGAGGACTGCGAAGCGGGCAAACCGGCGGCGGCGGTCGAGCGACTGCAGCGGGTGCTGAAAGCGGCCGAGCGGATGAATCGCCTGATCGATGTCTTTCTCGGGATGGCTCGAATCACGCGCGCGGAGTTGCGCGTCGGACCGGTCGATCTCACGCGAGTCGCGGAGGAGATGGTCGGATTCCTGCGGTCGACGAGCGCGGAGCGGACCGTGGACGTGGCGGTGGCGCCCGGACTCGTCTGTCAAGGCGATGAACGGTTGCTCCGCATTGTGATGGAGAATTTGCTGAGCAATGCCTGGAAGTTCACGTTGCGCACCGGGCACCCGCGGATCGAAGTGGGCGTGAGGGAGGAAGGCGGCGAACGCGTCTTTTTTGTTCGGGACAACGGCGCCGGTTTCAACGCGGCGCTCGCGCACAAACTATTCCGCGTCTTCGAGCGTCTTCATCACGATGCGCAGTTTGAAGGCCTCGGCGTTGGGCTCAGCACGGTTCATCGAGTAATCGAAAAGCACGACGGACGCATCTGGGCGGAAGGCGCCGAAGGGGAAGGAGCCACGTTTAACTTTACCCTGCCAGAGCCGAGATCGATGCAGTCGCACGCGTCCCGTCAGGCCGCCTAAGTCAAGGCCGGGCGCCCGTGAGAGATCGAGGCGATGCCGTACGGCGCCACGGGTGAGGAGCGCGCGCGCCGATCCTCTCGTCATTTTTTCTGATCTTATGCTTCCTTCCGGACGATCCGATCGCACAGTTCTGCATCTCCCGCACGCATGAAATTCGGCATCTGCAACGAGATCTTCAAAGACTGGAAGATCGACGACGTATTCACTTATTGCGCACAGCTCGGCTACGATGCCGTGGAAATTGCGCCCTTCACCCTGGCCAAATCCGTGGCCGACATCTCCGCCGCCGAACGCACGCGCATTCGCGAGGCTGCTCAGCGGGCGGGCATCGCGATCTCTGGTCTGCATTGGGTGCTGGTGCAGGCGGAGGGCATGTACCTCACCTCGCCGGATGCGGTCACGCGGGAGCGCACCGCGGACTATTTTTGCCAGCTGACCGATTGTTGCGCCGACCTGGGCGGCAAGGTCATTGTCGTGGGCTCGCCCAAACAACGCAGCCTGTTGCCGGGGGTTTCGACCGAGCAGGCGTGGCAGTGGGCGTTGGAGGTTTTTCGACCGGCGGTGGCGGTCGCGGCGACGCGTGGGGTTACGATCTGTTTCGAGCCGTTACCCGCGGAGGACACCGACTTCATCAACACGGCGGAGGACGCAGTTCGTTTTACGCGCGAGCTTTCGTCCCCGAACTTCAAGGTCATCCTTGATGTTCGCGCGATGAGCCACGAGACGAAGCCGATTCCGCAGATCATCCGGGAAAGCCGGGGCGAGTTTGCTTACGTCCACGCGAACGATTTCAATCTCAAGGGTCCCGGTTTTGGAGATGTTGATTTTCGGCCCATCGCGGCGGTCCTCCGCGAAGTGGGCTATGACGGCATGGTTTCCGTGGAAGTCTTTAAATTTGAGGAGGGGCCGGAAGTCATCGCAAGCAAGAGTCTCGAGTATCTTAAGCAAACATTCGCCTAATCCTCGGCGTGGGCCCATCCGCATTCGGTGCGGGCGGGCAAGCGCGGTCGCGGCGGCGATCGAGCGTTTCAGCACGGACTTTATACAGGCTCCGCGAGGAATTGCACCGGGTTGACAGGGTGCCCGGGGGTTTGCACGATCCGCGCATGAGAAGCTACCCCTCTCGTCGCACCTTCGTGAAGACGATCGCGAGTTTACCGGTGCTCGGCGCCTTGGCATCACTCAATCTTAACCTCCGTGCCGCGGTGCGTCCGGGAACGGTCCCCGGTGACAACCCCGCGATCAATCGCGACCGCGAAGCGGCGCTGACCTTGCTTCAACCCACGCCGCAGCAACTCGAACATGGGTTGAGGCTGCATGCGGCGTCGTTGGTATTCGAATCGTATGGCTTCGCGCCCCGCGCGGCGCTCGACGGGGCGGCGTATCAGGAGCGGGTGGACTCAGGCGCGTCTGAACGGGAGCTGGTGGATTTGCGGGAAGAAATGTCGATGACCCGCTGGGCGACCAACGTCCGCGAGCGGCACGAGTTTCTGGGAGCAGTTCGAGCCGCGGGAGTGACCTGTATTTTTCAAAATACCGGCGAAGAAGGCAGTGACCCCTTGCGCTTGATGAAACGACTCGCGCGGTTCACCTATGCCACCGATCTCGCGCCGGTAGTCTGTGCCAAAGCGGCGAAACCCGATGATATAGTGGCGGCTCACCGCGCGGGAAGATTTTGCCTGTATTTCACGACCAATGGGGTGCCACTCCGCCAGCTCTGGGACAATGTGCGGGACGAACTGCAGTATATTCGAATCTTTCAGGAGCTCGGAGCCCGCATGATGCACCTGACCTACAATCGCAGGAATCCGATTGGCGATGGAGTCGGGGAGCCAAACGACGGTGGCCTGAGTGATTTTGGCCACACCGTCGTCGCGGAGATGAACCGCCTCGGGGTGATGGTCGACGTGTCGCACTCAGGCTGGCGCACCAGCCTCGAAGCCGCCAAGGCCTCGAAGCGGCCCATGGTCGCGAGTCACAGCACGTGCGGCGGGCTCTATAAACACTTTCGGAGCAAGCCCGATGATGTGATCCGCGCGATTTGTGATACCGGAGGCTTGATCGGCATTTGTTGTATTCCACGTTTTCTCGGTGGAAATGGCGATTTGCGCGCCTTCCTCGATCATATTGATTATGCGGTGAAGAAGTTTGGGGCAGACCACGTGGCGATCGGACCCGACATCAGCTATACCTCGCGTCATGATTCCGCGGAGCGGGCGAAGGTGCGCGCACGCTCCGATGGTCGCTCGCCCCTTTCCGGGGCGGGGCCGCGCTGGGAGCATCTCTGGCCGGTGGATGATTTTCGGCCGAAGCCGCAAGCGGTGCAATCAATTGCGTGGACCAACTGGCCGTTATTCACGGTTGGGATGGTCCAGCGCGGTCACAGTGATGAGACGATTCAGAAAATTCTCGGGGGAAATGCCCTGCGCGTTGCCCGCGCGAACTGGTTGGAAACGTCGGTGTGAGGCAAACGGGATCACGCAGCGGGCCGGGTTCGCCTTGGCCGCTCGGGTGCCTCGGGCCGTCGCGGCGACGTGCCTCGCGCGATCCCTTATTCGGCCGCGGGTAAGGTCACTCTCCGGCCGTCACGCGCGGAGGTGCGAGCCGCTTCGAGAATCTCGGTTGCGATGGTATTGTTTTCCAAGGACGACAGGTCGGGGCCCGGCGTGTGGGTGCCGCGAATGACCGCCGTGAAGTATTCGATCGAATCACGCAAGGGCGCCGGCAACTCCGCTCCGCGCTGAACCGTCGGTCGGGAGCGTCGCTCGGTTTGCAGATCATAGACAACGGTGTCATGCGTGCGAATCACGCCTTTGCGCCCGTAGATTTCCAGATCCTTGCGGGCGAAGGTCCAGTCCCACGACGCTTGGACAATCACCTGGGTGCCCGGATATTCCAGGATGAGCGTCGCCTGATCATCGACGCGACTGTACGTCGTCGGTTTATTCGTTTGGAACACCGCCGTCACGGCCACGGGCCGGCGATTACCCAGAAGCCAGGTCGCGAGGTTCGCACCGTAGCAGCCGAAATCCGCGGAGGCTCCGCCACCGTTGCGCTCCGGATCCGTCAGCCAGGCGAGGAACTCGGGTGGAACGTTGATCTCGGCCGGCCCAGGATGGCCGAAATGCCCGACAATGCGTGTGATCGGACCCAGCGTTTCGTCCGTCACGGCCAGTCGATAGGCGTCATGAAAACTCGGATACCACGTCGTCTCCAGATTGGTGAGGAGGTGGATTCGATGCTGCCGGGCGAGCTCGGCCATCCGGCGGACATGCGCCATGCTGACCGCGAGGGGTTTTTCCACCATCACGTGAATGCCGCGCGGAGCACAGGCCTCGACGGCGGCCAAGTGGCCGAAGGTGTCGGTAAAGACCCAGGCGGCCTGCGGACGGAGCGTATCGAGCATGACGGGGAGGTCCGAAAAAAAGCGGTCCGCCGGCAGTTGGAAGCGCTCCCGGTATTTGGCGGCGACGGCCCCATTCGGCTCGTAGATGCCGACGATGTCCATGGCCGTGCGGTCACCGCGCAGCATCCCGTTCACGTGCCCGTGCGTGAGTCCAATGATAACCACTCGAAGCGGCGCTGAGCCGCTATCCGTGCTCTGGGCGGCGGCGGCTGGCGCGCCGGTCAATCCGATGCTGCCGGCGAGCAGGGCACCGGTTTTTAGGAAACTGCGGCGGGTCGGAAGGGGGTGGGGGCGGGAATCGAGGGAGAGCATGAAGACGCGAAAGGGAGCGATTCGGGTTTGAGGCTCCAACACGCTGGGGTGTTTGGTCCTGCGGTGCAAACGTGGAAGACTACCTCCGCGTCCCCCGTTCTGGGGGCCGGGGGGGCCGGAGCCTGATCGCCCCGGGCGAATACCGAGGGAGCGACCGACATGAGGATCGTGCTGTCTTTCGCTTCCGTTCTGCGCGGTTTTGGGATTTATGGTCGTTCGTGTTACCCCTTCGTATCTCTATAGCCGTCATTCATCCCAAGCTCATGTCTTCCTTACTTCGATCTTCACTCCTGTTATTTCTTTGTTCCGCCCTGGCGAGTTCGGCGCTGGCGGCCGCGGCACCCAAGCCTCTTAAGGTTCTGCTCGTAACCGGAGGCTGCTGCCACGACTACGCGAAGCAGAAGGACATTCTCAAAGCCGGCCTCGAGGCGCGCGCCAATGTGATCGTGGATCAGCTGCATACAGACGACAAATCCACGCGTCCGCCGCTGGCGTGCCTCACCGATCCGAATTATGCGAAGGGTTATGATGTGGTCATTCACGATGAATGCGCCGCCGGCATCACCGAAGTCGAAATGGTGAACAATGTGCTGAAGCCCCACGTCGAGGGCATCCCTGCGGTGCTCCTGCACTGTGCGATGCATAGCTATCGGGTTTCGCCGGAATTCCGTCTGCCGC